>CAZLWS010000114.1:0-9473 GCA_964563205.1 uncultured Propionibacteriaceae bacterium
CAGCTCGCCGACCTGGCCATCACCGGTCTCGCCACGATCACCAGCGCCGAGGAGCCCACCGCGACGGCCGCACAGGATCGGGGACGGCTCGGCCGGCGCCCGGCCGCCGAGCTGCGCTCGGGGCTCACGGTCACGCTGACCGGCGCGGACGACATCTCCCGCGGCACGCTGCGCGCGATCTGCACGACGCTGTTCGGCTCCGGCCGTCCGGTCTCGCTGGACGGTGTCCGCCACCGGGACATCGCGCACAGCGCCGAACTGCGCCGCGAACTGCTGAAGGTGCTGTGGCTGCGCAAGGACCCGGTCGTGCCCGGCCCGATGCTGGGCGTCGGCATGGTCGCGTTGACGCTCTGGGGCTGGGTGCAGCTCGGCATGGGCATCCCCGGGCTGGGCTGGCCCTTCCTGGGCTGCGGGCTGCTGGCGATCCTGCTGCTGGTGGCCGCCGCCCACTACTACCCGCCGCTGGGCCGGCTCACGACCAAGGGCAGGCAGGTTCGCGACGAGCTGGCCGGGCTGCAGCGGTTCGTCACGATGGCCGAGGCGGGCCGGATCAGCTGGCTGCAGAACGCGGTGGACGCGCCCCGGGTGGGCGGGGCCAAGGACGCCGAGTCTCTGGTCAAGCTGTACGAGCCGCTGCTGCCGTACGCGATCGTCTTCGGCGTGGAGCGGACCTGGCAGCAGCTGCTGGGGTCGCTGTACGACACCCTGCCGGCCGCTGCGGAGCCCGCCGCCGTCCGGCCGGTCGCCGCCTGGACCGCGATCGCCGATCGTCCGATGCCGGAGCTCTACGACCGGCGCGAGGACGCCACCGCCAGTTGGTGGGACTCCCGTCCGACCTGGGGCGAGGGCTGGATCGGGAGCGCCCGGCAGTCGCTCGCCGAATCCTGGGATCGCAACCGCGCTGCCCGCGATGACGACCACGGCGGCGGCAGCTGGAGTTCGTCCAGCAGTTCGTCGTGGTCGAGCTCCTCCAGCGACAGCGGCTCGTCAGGCGGCGGCTCCTCCGGCGGCGGCATGGGCGGCGGTGGCGGCGGGGGCTGGTGAGCAGCCGCAAGGCGGGCTGACAATGGTCTCGTGCCGCAGACCCCGTCCGCATCTCCGACGCTCGCTCAGCGGGTGCGGTTTGGCTGGAACCTGGTCAATCTCGCGACCCCCTTCGGGCTGCTGGTCGCGGCGCTGGGACGGGGCCGGCTCCGCTGGGGCCCGCGGGCGCTGGTCTTCGCCGAGCGCTACCGGTTCGACTTCCCGAAGGCGGGCGCGTTCACGGTCGGCAACGTGGTGATCACCCGCACCAGCATGGCCGAGCTGGAAGCCCGGAGCCCGGGCACCCTCGACCATGAGGAGGTCCACTCCAGGCAGTGGGCCTGGCTGCTCGGGCTGCCCTTCCTGCCGGTCTATCTGGTGTGCGCGGGATGGTCCTGGCTGCGCACCGGCGATCCGGCCTCCCGCAACGCCTTCGAGCGGCAGGCCGGTCTGGTGCGGGGCGGCTACTTGGAGCGTCCGCCGACGAACGCCGGCTTCCGGACGATCGGACGCTGGTTCACAGGCTGAGTGACGAGGGCCGCGGGCTGAGGGTCACACCCGGACGTTGACGCCCAGGCGGCGCGCGGTGCGCTCCCGCTGCCGGGCTACGCGCTGGCGGCGCAGCCGCTTGACCAGCAGCGGGTCGTAGGCGAGAGCGGGCTCGGTGTCGATCAGCGCGTTGATGAGTTGGTAGTACCGCGTGGTGGAGATGCCGAACCGCTCGCGGACCTCGGCTTCCTTGGAGCCCGGCAGCGACCACCACAGCTTCTCGAAGTCGAGCAGCGCGGCCTGCTGCTCGGTGAGACCGGCCGGCAGGGCGAGGGCGGGTTCGGACATGCGTCCATGGTAGGCCCAAATCACAACGGTGTCATTCCCCCGATCCCAGATCCGCCGACCTTCCGGCGACCAGGCTCGGCTCAAGAATCGGCTAAGCTCGACTGGGCGACGCAACCCCTCGAAGCCACCCGATGAAGGGCATTTGATGCATTTCCTGCACGGCAGCATCCAGCACTACGCCTGGGGCACCATGGAGGCCATTCCCGAACTCCTGCGGCTGCAGCCGGACGGCACCCCGCACGCCGAATACTGGCTGGGCACCCACGCCCAGGGCCCGGCCTGGGCCGGCGACGTCAGCCTGCCGCAGCTGATCGCCGGTGACCCCGGGCAGCTCGGCGAACGGGTGCGGGCCGCCTTCGGCGACGAACTGCCCTTCCTGATGAAGGTGCTCTCGGCCAGGCACGCGCTGTCGATCCAGGCCCATCCCTCCCGGGAGCAGGCCGAGCAAGGCTACGCCCGCGAGAACGAGGCGGGCATCCCCCTGGACTCTCCTGAACGGGTGTACTCCGATCCCTGGCCGAAGCCGGAGATCATGATCGCGCTGGATCTGTTCGAGACCCTCAGCGGCTTCCGCGAACCGGTCGAGACCGCCGCCCTGCTCTCCGGGCTGGGCGTCACCTCCGAGCTGGGCTCGCTGATCACCCCGCTCACCGAGCGCAAGGGCGCCGCGGCGCTGGCCCAGGTCTTCCTCGAGGTGCTCAGCCTGGAGGGCGAGCGCGCCCGGCTGACCGATGTGGTGAGCGCCGCCGCGCTGCGCCACGCCGGCGACCCGGGCGAGGTGGGCGACTTCGCCCGGACGATCGTCGAACTGGACGCCGTCTTCCCTGGCGACCCCGGCATCCTGGCCGCCCTGCTGATGAACCGGGTGACGCTGCGCCCGGGCGAGGCGATGTACGTCCCGGCCGGCCAGATGCACGCCCACCTGCGTGGGACGGGCATCGAGGTGATGGCCAACTCGGACAACGTGATCCGCGGCGGCCTGACCCCCAAGCACGTCGACGTCCGGGAGCTGGTCACGGTGGTCGACTTCGAGCCGGGGGCGCCCCGGGTGCTCGCTCCGGTCACGGTGCGCCCCGGGCTGGAGGGCTACGACATGGCCTGCGCCGAATTCGAGGTGTGGCGGGTGCTCGGCACCGACTCCCCCGCCGTGCTGCCCGGCGCGGGCTCGGCGCGGATCCTCTTCGCGGTGGACGGGCGGCTCACCCTGCACGCCCACGGCGGCAGCCGTCCGCTGGAGCGCGGCGAAGCGGTCTTCCTGACCGCCGCCGAGCAGGAGGTCGCCACCTCGGGGGAGGGCCTCGCCTTCCTGTCGGCCTCCGGCACGCGGTGACCCCGGTCGACCTGATCCTGGCCGCCGTCCCGCCGGTTCCCCGTCCGGTGGTGCTGATCGACGGCGGCGCCGGATCCGGCAAGACCACCCTGGCCGCCGCGCTCGCCGAGGCCTGGCCGGGCCCGCTGCAGGTGGTGGGGATGGACGACTTCTACCCCGGCTGGGACGGCCTGGCCGCCGCCTCCCGGGCGATCGCCGACCAGCTGCTGCGGCCGTCCGACCCGGGCTACTTCCGATGGGACTGGGCCGTCTCCCGGGTGGCCGGCTGGGCGCCGGTCGACCCGGACCTGCCGCTGATCGTGGAGGGATGCGGCGCGCTGACCTCCCGCAATCGCCGACTGGCCGATCTGGGCGTCTGGTGCGAGCTGGACGAGCCCGAGCGGCGCCGCCGGGCGATCGCCCGCGACGGCGAGCTGTTCGCCGCCCATTGGGATCAGTGGGAGGCCCAGGAGGCCGAGCACTGGCGGCGGCATCGTCCCTGGGAGCTTGCGGACCTGACCGTGACGGTTGGCCAAGCAGACGCCGGCTGCTCCACAATGGACGCCACGCCTCTGTAGCTCAGCTGGTAGAGCAACCGCCTTGTAAGCGGTAGGTCACGGGTTCGAATCCCGTCGGAGGCTCTCGGTGGCGCACGTTAGGCTAGCGCCGTGCTGCTCTCAGATCGCGACATCATCGCCGACGTCGACGCGGGCCGGATCCGGCTCGATCCGTGGGATCCGTCGATGGTCCAACCCTCTTCGGTGGACGTCCGGCTGGATCGCTTCTTCCGGCTGTTCGACAACCACAAGTACCCCTACATCGACCCCGCCGAGGACCAGCCCGAGCTCACCCGGCTGATCGAGGTGCCGGCCGACGAGCCCTTCGTGCTGCACCCCGGCGAGTTCGTGCTCGGCTCGACGTACGAGCTCGTGGGGCTGCCGGACGACCTGGCCGCCAGGCTCGAAGGGAAGAGCTCGCTGGGCCGGCTCGGCCTGCTCACCCATTCGACCGCGGGGTTCGTCGACCCCGGCTTCACCGGGCACGTCACCCTGGAGCTCTCCAACGTGGCGACGCTGCCGATCAAGCTGTGGCCCGGCATGAAGATCGGACAGCTGTGCTTCTTCCGGCTCTCCTCGCCGTCGGCGCGTCCCTACGGCTCGGGGGCGTCCGGCTCCCGCTACCAGGGCCAGCGCGGCCCCACCGCGTCCCGGTCGCACCTGAACTTCCACCGGCTCGATCTCGACTCCCAGTAGCGGACGGCCGCCAGCCCTAGAGCCCCAGGGCGTCGGCGACCCCGGCGAACTGCAGTTCGGCGAGCTGTTCGCGCGCCTGGAAGGCGTCCGGGCCCAGCTGTTCGAAGATCTCCGAGCTGACCACGGCCACCGAGAGGGTCCAGCCGAGGATGCCGAGCGCGACCATGGCGGGGTCGATGTCGAGCTGGTAGGCCGCGGCGCCCCCCGCCAGCTCGGCGCGCAGCTCGGCCGGCAGCTCGACGGAGCCGTCGGCCGGACGCACCCGGGGGTGCAGCGCCCCGGCGGCCTGCGCCTGGATCAGCACCGCTCCCTGGCAGAGCAGGACCCGGACGCCCGCGGGCCCGGTGGTCTGCTGGGGGGCGTCGTAGCCCGGGATCGGCCCGCCGTAGAGCAGGCCCCAGGCGGCGGGACGACGCAACGCCCACTCCCGCATCGCCCGGCAGGCGGTCAGCCAGCGCTCGCGGTAGGCATCCCGGGGCAGCGCGGCCTCGGCTCGCTCCACTGCTTCGGCCAGGTCGCTGAAGCCTTCGACCAGCAGGGCGGTGAGCAGATCGTCCCGACTGGCGACGTAGCGGTAGATCGCCGAGGACACCACGCCCAGCTCGCGGGCGATCGCCCGCAGCGACAGCGCCGCCGGACCGAGTTCCTCGACCTGCCGCCAGGCGAGGTTGCGGATCTCGTCCAAGGTCCGCTCTCGGGCGCGCTGGCGGGGAGTCTTCACAGTGCGATCCTCCCACATCCGTGATCCCTTCGCACAATTGTGAGCACTGCTCTTGACGCGATCGCGCCAGCGGGCTAATGTTCCCGATTAGAGAGCAGTGCTCACATAACAGATGGCCGTCAGGTTCGTGTTCGAATCCACCCGGGGGGAGTGGGTGCGAGCACACGGGGGGCGCGGCGAGAGTCCATCGGTTCGTGGCAGGCTCCACCGTCCGAGCGGCTCTGCGTCAGGAGGGAGACGCAGAGCTGCCGGGTGGTTCAGCGGAAGTCCGGGACTTCCGCCAGGCATTCGCCAGAATGACCACCAGCAGCGCCAGCGAGACGTACCACAGGTACCGTCCGTAAGTCTCGACCAGGGCGACTGCCGGCTCGCCGATCCAGTAGCCGATGCCGAGGTAGACGCCCATCATCGCGAACGCCGACGCGATCGACACCGCCATCAGCTTGCGCAGGCTGGTGCCGGCCTCGCCCAGCACGGCGAGCACCACCGCGCGCGGCAGCGGGATCGGCAGCATCGCGATCACGATCGCCCAGGTGTCGTACTTGCGGGCGAACCGCTCGGCGCGGGCGTTGAGCCGCTTGGCCCGAGCCGAGCGCCCCGACCAGCTCTCGATGAGGTTGCGGCCCCACAGCTTGCCGGCCCACCAGTACACCCAGTCGAACTTGACCAGGCCGAGGGCACCCAGCACCCAGATCAGCGGCCACCAGCCGTCCCCCACCGCGGCTTTGGCCCCGATCAGCACCGAACCGGTCCACGAGCCCAGCGAGGCCAGGACGTGCGGCGCCGACGCCAGCAGCCCGGGGCGCAGGATGCTGATCACGATCCCGTAGACCCCGGCGGCAGTCAGCCAGCCCAGGCAGAGGTAGTCGGCGCGGGTGGGCTTGCGCCGCCACGGCAGGGAGGGGTCTTCCCACCAGTCGCCGGCCTCAGGCTGCGCTGCGGCGTCCGGCTCGTCCGGCGAGGTCGGCTCCGGGCGCGCCTGCTCCGGTCCTGGCGGTGTCGTGGTCATCGTCCGCCGAGCCTACCCGAGCGGCGCCAACGGGCTTGCCGGCGGCGGAACGCCTCCGAAAGGTCACAGTGCGGTATCGATCCCAAAACTGGCGGCTCACCCTATGGCCGGGCCACGGCCCTGTGCCAGAATGGCACCCGAGCCGAAGGCGGCTCATGTTTCCACTACGGATCGTTGGGCACGTACCTGCCCATGGAAAGGATGTTTGGCATGGCCACTGTCAGTTTTCAGGACGCCACCCGGCTCTACCCGGGCTCCGACCACCCCGCCGTTGACAAGCTGAACCTCGAAATCGGGGACGGCGAGTTCATGGTGCTGGTCGGCCCCTCCGGTTGTGGCAAGTCCACCTCGCTGCGCATGCTCGCGGGCCTCGAAGAGGTCAACGCCGGCAAGATCCTGATCGGCGAGCGGGACGTCACCGACCTGCCGCCGAAGGACCGGGACATCGCGATGGTCTTCCAGAACTACGCGCTCTACCCGCACATGACCGTCGCCGACAACATGGGCTTCGCCCTGAAGATGGCCGGCGTCCCGAAGGCCGACCGCGACAAGCGCGTCCTCGAGGCCGCCCACCTGCTGGGCCTGGAGAGCTTCCTCAGCCGCAAGCCGAAGGCGCTCTCCGGCGGCCAGCGGCAGCGCGTCGCGATGGGTCGCGCCATCGTCCGCCAGCCGCAGGTCTTCCTGATGGACGAGCCGCTGTCGAACCTGGACGCCAAGCTGCGCGTCTCCACCCGCACCCAGATCGCCGCCCTGCAGACCCGCCTGGGCGTCACCACCGTCTACGTCACCCACGACCAGGTCGAGGCGATGACCATGGGCGACCGCGTCGCGGTGCTCAAGGACGGCCTGCTGCAGCAGGTGGACAGCCCGCTGCACCTGTACGACCACCCGGACAACCTGTTCGTGGCGGGCTTCATCGGCTCCCCGGCCATGAACCTGCTCACCGGCAAGATCGTCGACGGCGGCATCCAGGTCGGCGACTACGTGCTGCCGATCGCCCGCGAGATCCTGGCCAAGGCCACCGGCGATGACAGCCTGGTGGTGGGCGTTCGCCCGGAGAACCTGCAGATCAGCGAGAACGGCTTCAGCCTGGACGTCGACGTGGTCGAGGAACTCGGCGCCGACGGCTACGTCTACGGCACCCTGGCCGGCCTCTCCCCCGAGGAGAAGCTCGCCGCGACCCAGATCGTCGCCCGCGTCTCCGCCCGGACGCCACCGCAGCGCGGCACCGTCGTCAAGCTGAGCCCGCGCGACCCGCAGTCGCTGCACGTCTTCTCCCCGAAGACCGAGGCGCGCCTCAACTGACGCGACCCTGAAACGCCCGGCCGGTTCTCCGGCCGGGCGTTTCGCGTCTCCGCGCAGTTCTCGGCCCCTCCGGCGCACAAGGTGTGGCGTTTGGCGCGACATCGCGGCTTCGGCCACACCTTGCCGCACGCCCGGCTCGTTTCCGACTCGTGACCTCGACAAGCTGTGGCGGAGGTCGCGACATCGGGGAATCGGCAACACCTTGTCACCCGAGGGCCCGGGGGCAGAAGCGCCAGGTTGGCGGTTTGGTGTATGAAGGAGCGGTGCCCAGGTTCCTCTCGTCGAAGCCCGACTCCCGGCTGATCCCGCTGCCGTGGGACATCCCGCTCGCGCAGTGGCCGACCGACTACCTGGTGGCGCTGCCGCGAGGCATCTCGCGCCACGTCGTCCGGTTCATCAAGGTGGGCACCTCGGTCTACGCGGCCAAAGAGGTGATCGAGCACCTCGCGATCCATGAGTACCGGCTGCTGGCCGACCTGCATCGCACCGACACCCCGGCTGTGGAGCCGCTGGCGGTCGTCACCGGGCGCTCGGACGACGCCGGGCAGCCGCTCGACCCCGTCCTGATCACCCGGCATCTGGAGTTCTCGCTGCCCTACCGCGCGCTGTTCGACTTCGGCGTCCGGCCCGACACCGTGTCCCGGCTGATCGACGCGCTGGTGGTGCTGCTGGTGCGGCTGCACCTGATCGGCTTCCTGTGGGGGGACGTGTCGCTGTCGAACGTGCTGTTCCGCCGCGACGCCGGCCAGTTCGCCGCCTACCTGGTGGACGCCGAGACCGCCGAGATCCACGAGAGCCTCACCGACGGCCAGCGCGAGCACGACCTCACCATCGCGACCACCAACCTCTACGGCGAGTTCTGCGACCTGGAGGCCGGCCGCATGCTCGACCCGTCGCTGGACCCGCTCACCCTGGTGGAGTCGATCATCGCCCGCTACCGGGATCTGTGGGCCGAGCTCACCGGCGTGGAAGAGTTCCCGGGAAGCGAGATCTTCCGCATCGAAAACCGGATGCGCCGGCTCAACGCCTTGGGCTTCGACGTGGCCGAGCTCGACATCGTCACCTCACCCGACGGCTCCAGCATCCGCATCCAGCCCAAAGTGGTGGACGCCGGACATCACACCAGGCGACTGCTGCGGCTGGCCGGGCTGGACGTCGAAGAGAACCAGGCCCGCAGGCTGCTCAACGACCTGGACACTTTCCGAGCCCGCACCGGTCAGCAGCACGTCGACGAGGCGGTGGTCGCCCACCAGTGGCTCACCGAGTGCTTCCAGCCGGTGGTGTCGGCGGTGCCGCCGGAACTGCGCGGCAAGCGCGACGCCGCGCAGATCTTCCACGAGGTGCTCGACTATCGCTGGTACGCCTCGCAGCGCGAGAGCCGCGAGGTGCCGCTGATCGAAGCCGCCTGGGGCTACATCCAGGATGTTCTGCGCGCCCTGCCGGACGAGGTGATGACCGACACCTTGCCGGCTGGCGAGGGTCGTCAGCTCGCCAACCCCTACGACCCCTCCCAGGGCTTCGTGGACGACGAAGGCCCGATGCCTGAAGACCCCTGGGAAGCTGCGGCCGACGACGCCGAACCGGTCTCCGGCTTCCTCGACATCGAGGCGCTGCGCGCAAAGTCGGGCTGACTGCCTGCCGTAGGCCCCGGCTGTCTCGGATGTCCTGTTCTTGGCCGGGCTTCCGGCAGCCAAGCGGGTCTCACGTGTCTTGTCCTGGCTGGTATTCGGCCTCCAAAGGAGCGCTTCCGCGCATCTTCGCCGCTTATCGACCGGTCTCCGAGGGTGTCGCCCCTGAACCGCGCATCCGCGCCGGATACCAACGGGTTCTGGGCCGCGGCATCCGGTGTGGATGCGCGTATCCGGTGGAGATCCAGGGTGGCCCCGGTGATATCCGGCGAGATTGCGCGGTTGGTCGGAGCCTCTCAGCTCAGTGCGTCGAGAGTTCTCGCCTGACTCGATCCATAACCTCGTCGGGCCTCACCGCGATCTCCTTCACCAACCAGCGCACCATCCC
>CAZLWS010000115.1:0-9408 GCA_964563205.1 uncultured Propionibacteriaceae bacterium
CGTAGTGGCCGATGTCGAGGTCGGTCTCGGCGCCGTCCTCGGTGACGAAGACCTCACCGTGCTCGAACGGGTTCATGGTGCCCGGATCGACGTTGAGGTACGGATCCAGTTTCTGCATGGTGACCCGGAGCCCTCGGGCGACCAGCAGGCTGCCCAGGCTGGAGGCGGTGAGGCCCTTGCCGAGGGAGGAGACCACGCCTCCGGTGACGAAGATGTGCTTGGTATTTCGCGCGGTGCTCACGGGCCTCCAGCCTATCCAAAGAAATCGGCGGGGACGAACCTGACCCACCGGCTGGGCGAGATCCGGTTCCGCGGTATCAGCGGACCGTCACCGGGAGGCCGGTCGGGACGGTGCCGGCCGGGTACCCCGGATCCGGGTTCAGCCGCACCAGGCCGAAGGCCTCCCACATGTCGTCGGTGGTGTCGCCCTCCGCGCTCAGCGAGAGCCGCAGGTCCGGCAGCCACATGGTCAGGATGTACCGCTTGGTCGACTTGTCACGCTTGGTCAGCACCTTCACCCAGCCGTTCGCCGGCTGGCCGTCGACGAGCAGCTCGTAGGTCTTCGTGCCGGTCTTGAACTTCCGGCCGTAGTGCCGCTCGGCGTCCGACGGGTCGTCCCAGAACCGATAGCGCAGCAGGGCGTTGCCCAGTTCGCAGTTCCACATCACCGTCATGCCCTTGTAGTCGCTCTTGCCGGTGGAGTCGGCCTGCTCGCAGGTGCCGTGGTTGTTCGAGCTCGGGAACACGTGGCGCAGATACTCCCACGCCTGATCCTTGTTCTGCGGCACCGGGCAGTCGGTGAGCTGGTCGACCTGATCGCGGTTCCAGCAGACCACCCCGGGGTTCTGCGGTGGTTCGGTGGTCGGGACGATCACCGGGGTCTCCGACTGCTGCGGCTCGGATTGCTGCGGGCTGGGCGGCTCGATGGGGGTCGGCGCCGGACTGGTCGGCCCCCGGCTCACCTCCGGCGGCCCCGGCAGCGCGCTGCTCATGCCGGGGATGAGTCCGGAGGCCATCAGGATCCACGCTCCGCCGCCGAGCAGCACGACCACCGCCGCCACGATGGCGGCGATCTTCAGGCCGGACCCTCGCGACGGCGGCGTGCCGCCGGGAGTGACCGTGACCGGAGTGGGCGGCAGCGGGGAGCCCGGCTGCCCTGAGGGCGCGATCGGGTACACCACGGTGTCGGCCGCCGGGCCTGGCTGAACCGGGCCATGCGGTGGCTGCCCGGGGCCTTGCGGCTGAACCGGGCCGCGCGGCGGCTGGGCCGGACCGACAGGGTGGGGACCGACCGGCTGGGGGCCTCCGGCCGGAGGCTGCGCCGAGCCGGCGACAGGCAGCACCACGGTGGGTTCGGGGCCTGGATCGGCCGGGCGCACCACAGTCGCCTCCGAATCGGACGCGGGCGCGGGACTCTGCCCGGCAGCCTGGGCAGGCGGCTGGCCGACGGGCCGGCTGGGGGCGGACGGCGTCACAGCCGCCGTCGCCGGCGCGGCCGCAGCGCCCGCCCGCTTGGCCAGTGCGGCGTCCACCAGCGGGTCGTGACGGTCGCGCAGCCAGCCGAGCATCGGGTCGTCGGTGCCTGGATAGGCCGCGACCACCGGCCACAGCTGCGGGTAGGAAACCACGATCTCGCGCAGGTCGACGGGCGTCGCCGTGTTGTTGGCCAGCGCCGCCAGCGCCGCTCGTTCGTCGGGAAATGTCATCGGGGCCTCCGGGGTTCCTGCCAGCGCGTCAAGGCTAGTCCGTCGCCACCTGTTGGAGTAGCTCCTGGGCGTGGGCGAGCGCGGACTCGCTGGATTCCAGCCCGCCCATCATGGTGGCCAGCACCGCCAGCCGGTCCTCGGCGGTGACCAGCCGGACGCCGCTGGTGGTCACCTGGCCGTCGTCGGCCTTGGCGACCACGTAGTGCCGGTCGGCGAAGGCGGCGACCTGCGCCAGGTGGGTGACGACGATCACCTGGGACCGTTCGGCCAGCCTGGCGAGCCGGCGTCCGATCTCGAGGGCCACGGCGCCGCCGACTCCGGCGTCCACCTCGTCGAAGACGAAGGTCTGACCGCGGGTCGCGCCGGCGAGCACCACCTCGAGCGCCAGCCGGACGCGGGAGAGCTCGCCGCCGGAGGCGACCTTCGCCAGCGGCGCCGGCTCAGATCCGGGGTTGGCCGAGAACAGCAGGGTCACCTGATCGGCGCCGAACGGGCCGGGCTCGGGCAGATCGGTGACCTCGAAGGCGAGCCGGGCGCGCGGCATCGCCAGCGCGGCCAGCTCGATCTGTACGGCCGCGGCCAACTCCCCCGCAGCAGCGTGACGCAGCGCGGAGATGCGGGCGGCCCGCTCGCTCAACTCGTGTTCCAGGTCGGCCAGTTCCACGGCGAGTTCGGCGATCCGGTCGTCGGCGGAGTCCAGCACCGCCACGCGGGCCGCCGACTCCGCGGCATAGGCCAGCACCTCGTCGATCGTCCGGCCGTACTTGCGGGTCAGGCCCTGCAGCTCGGCGAGCCGTCCGGCGATCCATTCCAGCCGCAGCGGGTCGGCGTCCAGCCCGGCCTCGTAGCCGGCGAGCCGGGAGGCGACGTCGGCCAGCACGCCGGCCGCCCCCTCCAGTTCGGCGGCGAGCTCGGTCAGCGACGGGTCCGCCGCCACCGCCTGGGCGAGCGCCTTGCGGGCTGATCCGGCGAGCCCGAGCACGTCCGGACGGTCGGTGTCGTACTCGTCCCCGGCCAGCGCAACGACCGCGGTGTGCACAGCCAGCCGGACGTCGTCCACCGACTGCAGCAGCCGCGCCTCGGCGGCCAGCGCCGCGTCCTCGCCGGGCTGCGGGTCGACCCGGGAGATCTCCTCCAGCCCGAACCGCAGCAGGTCGAGTTCCCGCAGCCGGGCCTGGGCCAGCCCGGTCAGCTCCGCCAACTCGGCGGCCAGCCGGCGGCGGCACTCGTAGCGCTCCTGGTAGGGCGCCAGCTCGGCGGCGAGCGGGGCGCCGGCGTGGGCGTCGAGCACCTCGCGCTGCCGCTCCGGGGCGCCCAGCCGCAGCTGCTCGGACTGCCCGTGAACGGTCACCCACTCCCCCACCAGCTGCTGGCCGGCGCCGGCGGGGAGCTGCGCGCCGCCGACGGTCATCCGCGAACGGCCGGCGGTCAGCTGCCGGGCGACCAGAACGCCGCCCTCCTCCACCTCGCCGCCGAGGTCGCCGATCAGTTCCGCGGTGGCGTCGTCCACCTGCCAATGGCCCTCGACCAGGGCGCGTCGCGCCCCGGAGCGGACCAGTCGCGGCTCGGCCTTCGCCCCGGCGAGCAGCGCCAGGCCGGTGACGATCATGGTCTTGCCGGCGCCGGTCTCCCCGGTGACCGCGGTGAAGCCGGGGCTGGGCTCCAGACTGGCTTCGCCGATGACCCCCAGGTCGACGATCCGCAGTTCAGCGAGCATGGGTCTGGTCGCGTTCGGCCGCCCCGCGCCAGCCGTCCACCGGAAGCCCGAACTTGCGCACCAGGCGGGTGACGAAGGGCTGCTCGGAGGTGCGGGCCAGCCGCAGCCGGTGGGCGCCCGCGCGAACCTCGATCGTCGACTCCGAGCCCACCTCGAAGCTGCGGCGGCCGTCGCACCAGATCACCCCGCTGGGGGTGGCGGGCAGCACCTCGATGCTCACCACCGAGCGGTCGCTGAGCACCAGCGGACGGTTGAACAGAGCGTGCGCCGAGAGCGGCACCAGCAGCAGCGCCGACAGGTCCGGCCAGATCACCGGGCCGTGGGCCGAGAAGGCGTAGGCGGTCGACCCGGTCGGCGTCGACACCAGCACGCCGTCGGTCGCCCACCGGGAGAGCGCCCGGTCGTCCACCCGCACCAGCACCTCGAGCATCCGCTCCCGGGCGAGCTTCTCCACCGAGCACTCGTTGATGGCGAAGGACTCCCACACCACCCGGCCGTCGACGTCGCGCACCACGGTGTCGATGGTCATCCGCTCCTCGACCTGGTAGTCGCGCTCCAGCACGCGACGCACCAGATCGTCGACCTCGGAGGATTCCAGCTCGGCCAGGAAGCCGACGTGCCCCAGGTTGACCCCCAGAACGGTCACCTCCCGGGGCAGCGCCCATTCCGCGGCGCGAAGAATGTTGCCGTCGCCGCCGAAGACCACCACCAGCTCGCTGCCGGCGGAGCCGTCGCCCTCGGGCAGCGGCAGCACCGCGCCCGGCGGCACGTGCGGGGCGACCAGGTCGACGTCGCCGGCGACGATCAGCACCTGGACGTCGTGGGCGTGCATCCCGATGATGAACCGGACCGCAGCCGCCAGCGCCGCCGGACGGCCCGGATGGACGGTGACGGCGACGCGACGCTGACCTTCATTCACGTGCACACCCTAACCGTCTCCACCGACACTGCGGAGGCCGGCCAGCTTGAGGAACCACTCCTGGTTCCCGTTCTCTCCGGGAAGCCGGCTAGGCCCGCGCCACACCGGCGGACGGCCGAGGCCGGCGGCGGCCGCCGCCACCTGCTCGACTGCTTGCTCGCGCAGCCGCTCCGAGCGCACGACGCCGTGGGCGTCCAGGCCGGCCCGGCCCACCTCGAACTGGGGTTTGACCAGCAGCAATGCCTCGCCGTCCGGGGCCAGGACGCCGAGCAGGGCGGGCAGCAGCAGAGTCAGCGAGATGAAGGAGACGTCGGCCACGATCAGGTCGACCGGCGCGCCCTCGACGTGGGCGAGGGTGAGGTCGCGCAGGTTCGTCCGCTCCCAGACCACCACCCGCGGGTCCTGCCGCAGGGCGGGGACGAGCTGGCCGTGCCCCACGTCGACGGCGTACACCCGCTCAGCGCCGGCCGCCAGGCAGACCTCGGTGAAGCCGCCGGTCGACGCCCCGGCGTCCAAGACGCGGCCGCGCACCGCCGTCTGGGAGTCGGCGAGCGCGCCCAGCAGCTTGTGCGCGGCCCGAGAGACCCACGGGTCGACCTGGGCTTCGAGGACATCGGCGGCTTCCACCGGCTGAGCGGCCTTGCTCGCCGGACGGCCGTTGACCGTCACCGCGCCCGCGGCGATCGCCCCCTGGGCGGCGGTGCGGGAGTGGGCCAGGCCGCGCGCGACCAGCGCGGCGTCCAGGCGGGTCACGGCTGGTTGAGAGCCTGCTGCAGGGCTTCCAGTGCGGACGCAAGGGCGGCCGGGTGGGTGGTGACGTCCTCGCCCAAATCGAGCTCGGCCAGCGCCTCGTCGATCCGCGGCACCCCGGTGGTCGGCGGCTGGTTCGGCTCGGTTGCGGTCACCGGGTCACTGTAGCCGGTTGGCCGGCGAGGATGATGGCCAGCCCGCGGCCGAAGGAGTCCTCTAGGCCGGGGTCGGCGGGGATGGCGCCCAGGGCGCTGGCCTGGCGGTGCAGCTGGGTGGCCTGGGTGTGCCCCACCACGTAGATCAGCAGGGTGCGGGCGACGTCCGGCGAGGTGCGGCGGGCCAACTCGGCCTCGAACTCCGAGACCCCCAGCCGGAAGGCGGTGGCGGCGGCGACCACCTCGGCGCCGTCGCGCACCTCGAGCATCGCCTGCCGCAGCCGGTGGCTGGTCGCGACCGGGTCGTCGTCCACCAGCACGCCGCCGACGATCCGCGCCGCGAGGTGGCCGAGCAGCTCCTGCTTGTTCTCGACGTGGTGGTACAGCGCGCTGGGCTGGACGTCGAGCTCGGCGGCCAGCCGGCGCATCGAGAACGAGTCCAGCCCCCAGGCGTCCAGCAGCCGCAGCGCCGCGGTGACGACATCTTCCCGGCTGTTGCCCATGAACCGATTCTATGGCCTAACCTGAACAGTGTTCACCTGAACACTATTCAGTTGCTTTCTGAGGAGCCACTATGGCCCGTCCCGCCGCCACGACCGGCGCCGATCTGGCGCTCATCGCCGTCTTCGCGGCCCTCATCGCGGTGTTCTCGCTGACCCCGATCCCGGCCGGCGTGATCGGGGTTCCGATCACCCTGCAGACCCTCGCGGTCGCGCTCACCGGGCTGGTGCTGGGCGCCTGGCGGGGCTTCCTGGCCACCGCGCTCTACGTGGTCGTGGGGCTGGCCGGGCTGCCGGTGCTGGCCGGCGGCAGCGCCGGCCTGGGCGTGCTCGCCGGGCCGACCGCGGGCTACCTGCTGAGCTTCCCGCTGGCCGCCGCCCTCACCGGGGCGATCGCGAGCCACGGGCTGAAGCGGGCGCGCGGGCAGCACTATCTGTGGCTGGCGATCGCCGCCGTCGCGGGGGCCGTCCTGGTCACCACCCCGATGGGCATCGCCGGTCTGATGCTCAACGCCGGGATGTCCCTGCCGGACGCGACCCTGGTGGCGCTGGGCTTCGTCCCGCTGGACCTCGTGAAGATGCTGGTCGCGGCCGGCATCGCGCTGGCCGTCCACAAGGCATTCCCGGCGATCCTGGCGAGCCGGGCCGCGGTCGCCACGCGGTGATCCGGCTCGAAGCGGTCACGGTCGACGTCCCGGATCCGGCCGGCGGCCCGCGGGCCAGACGCCGCATCCTGGGTCCGGTGAGCCTGGAGCTCGCCGAACGCCGGATCGCCTTCGTCGGCGCCAACGGCTCGGGCAAGTCGACCCTGCTGCGGCTGCTCAACGGCCTGGTGCTGCCCGATGCCGGCCGGGTGCTGGTCGGCGGCCTCGACACCCGGCGGGAGGGACGCCGGATCCGCCGCCAGGTGGGCTTCGTGTTCACCGACCCGCTCGCTCAGCTGGTGATGGCCACGCCCGCCGACGACGTCGAGCTGAGCCTGCGGGCGTCCGTCCCGGACCGCGCCGAACGACGGACGGCCGCCCGCCGCCTGCTGACCGAGCGCGGCCTGGACCACCTCGCCGACCAGAGCGTCTACGACCTCTCCGGCGGCGAGCGGCAGCTGGTCGCGCTGACCTCGGTGCTGGCCTGCGAGCCCGCCGTCGTGGTCGCCGACGAGCCGACCACCCTGCTCGACCTGCGCAACCGCAACCGCCTCCTCACCGCGCTCACCGGGCTGGAGCAGCAGCTCCTGCTGGCCACCCACGACCTCGGCATGGCGGCTCAGGCCGACCGGGTGATCGTCATCGACGGCGGCGCCGTGGTGGCGGACGGTGAGCCCGCGGCGGCCATCGCCGCTTATCAGGAGCTGATGGCGTGAACCTCTTCGGCCTCTACATCCGTGGAGACTCGCTCTTCCACCGGCTCGGCGCCGGCCCGAAGTACCTGCTCATGATCGTGCTGACTCTGCCCGCCGCAGTGCTGCGGGATTGGCGGCTCGGTCTGGCCTGCCTGACGATCTCGCTCGGACTGCTGGCCGCCTGCCGGGTCGGCCTGGCGCGGGCCTGGCGGCTGCCGGGGATGGTGTGGGTGCTGGTGGCGATGCTGCTCGGCTACCACCTGCTCGCCGAGACCCCCGGACGCGGGGTGAACGCGGCCGCCGTCTTCCTGACCGCCATCTACCTCAGCCGCCTGCTGACCACCACCACGCCGGGCAGCGACCTGGTGGACGCGCTGATCGCCGGGCTGCGTCCGATGCGGGTCTTCGGGCTCTCGCCGGAGCGTGCGGGACTCGCGATCGCGGTGATGCTGCGCTCGATCCCGGTGCTGCTCGACGCCTTCGGCGAGGTGCGTCAGGCCGCCATGGCCCGGGGGCGCGAGCGCCGCTGGTTCTCCCTGGTCACCCCGGTGGTGATCCGGGCGGTGGGCCACGCCCAGGCCACCGGCGCCGCTCTGGCCGCCCGCGGCCTGGGCGAGCCTGAGGACGACCTCAGCCGATGAGCTCCAGGGCGTCCAGCGCGCTCGACGCGTCCAGGTAGGGCGCCGACCAGGCCAGCGCCGCGATCGCCCACAGCGCGTCGAACTGCTCGTCGGTCGAACGCGGTTGAGTGGTGAGCACGATCCGGCTGTCGTCCTGAGTCACGACCTGACCGTTGCAGCTTGCCGCCTCCCCGGCGACAGCCGCCATTCGGCGGGGCTGCAGCAGCGCGCTCACGTCCGCCCCGATGTGGGTGGGACGCTCGCCCGGCCCGCAGGCCACCAGTTCGCGCTTGCCGTGCGCGCCGCTGAAGACCATCAGCGAATCCAGCCCCGCGTTGTTGGCTCCCACGATGTCGGTGTCGATGCGGTCCCCCACGAAGAGCGGACGGCTCGCGCCGGTGCGGCGGACCGCTTCGGCCATCATCGGACGGTGCGGCTTGCCGAAGGTCGTCGGGCTGCCGCCGATCGCCGCGGCCACTGCCGCGATCATCGCGCCCGCCCCTGGCACCAGGCCGCGGTCGGTCGGACGCGAGCCGTCGTCGTTGGTGGCGTACCAGATCGCCCCGCGGGAGACCGCGAGGCACACCTCGTCCAGCATCGGCCAGCCCAGCGCCGGCTCGTAGCCCTGCAGGGCGGCGACCGGCTCGTCATCCGCGCTGGCGACCGGGATGAGCCCGACCTCGGCGATCAGGCCGGCCAGGCTGGCGCTGCCGGCCACCAGGACCTTCGACCCGGTCGGCAGCACCTCGGCCAGGGCGCCGGCGGCCACCTGGGCGCTGGTCAGCACGTTGTCGTGGCCGGCGGCGATCCCCAGCCCGCGCAGCTGCCCGACGACCGTGTCCGCGGCGCGGGCGGCGTTGTTGGTGACGTACATCACCGACTTGCCTGCGGCCGCGATCTCCGCCATGGCCTGCGCGGCGCCGGGCACCGCCAGTGGACCGAGATAGATCACGCCGTCCAGGTCGAACAGGGCGGCGTCGTAGCCGTCGATCAGCCGGTCGGCCTGCGGATCACTCACCAGGTTCCTCCTGCTCCGCGTCGGCTTCTGGCGACTCGGCCTCGTCGTCGTCCTCGTCGCTGTCGTCGAACAGAATGGTGACGCCCTGCAGCGCCTCCGCTCGTTCGGCCGCCCCCGTCAGCTGGTCGACGTCCAGGGCCGCTGCCGACTCGAACCAGCGTTCGGCCAGCTCCAGCTCCCCGGCAGACTCCAGCAGGTCCGCGTAGGCGAACCGCAGCCGGGCCCGGGCCAGCTTCGGCCCCCGAGCCCCGATCTGCTCCAAGGTCGCGCGCAGCAGCCGCAACGCCTCGTCGGCCTGACCGGCGTCGAGCCGGACGCCCGCTTCGACCAGCCGCAACTCGACCGCCTGCGGGACGTCCGGCTTCGCGGCCATCCCCTCCGCCACCAGCTTCAACGCCGCCTGCGGCCGGCCCAGCGCCCGCTCGCAGTCGGCCATGGCCGGCAGGTACTCGGTGGTGCCGCTCATCCGCCGCAGCGCGCGGAACTCGTTCAGCGCGACGTCGTAGTGCCCGGCCGCGTAGGCGGTCTCACCGGTTGCCTCGCGGGTCACCGGCAACCGCGCCGCGCGCCGGCGGGCGGCTTCGGCGTGAGCGTAGGCGAGCTCGGGGTCGGTGTCGATCAGCATGCCGGCCATCAGCAGGTGCGCGCCCACCACCTCGGCATGCTCCGGGGTCAGGCTGCGCA
>CAZLWS010000116.1:0-9388 GCA_964563205.1 uncultured Propionibacteriaceae bacterium
GGCGCTACACCCTCGGACGCCTGGCGGCCAACCGCAGCCTGCGCGACAAGCTGACTCGCGTCGACCTCTACAAGGTCGGCCACCATGGCAGCCGCAACGCCACCCCGATCAGCCTGCACGGCCTGTGGACGACGCGGCCGGCAGGCTCCCCACCGCTGGTCTCAGTGATGTCGACCCTCCCCGGCGTCCACGGCTCAACCGTCGCCACCGCCGTCCCGAGACAGACCCTGGTGGACGCCCTGCAGGGCGCCGGCACCCTGTACCGCACCGACCACCTGCCCGAGGAGCGCCCCTACCTTGAACTCGTCAGCGACACCGCGTCAGGGCCGTTCGTGTCCGTGGGCGGCTGACCTCAGTACTGCCAGTCCGTCAGCTTCTGAACGTCGATGACCCGCCACCAGGTCAACGCGGCGAGCGTCAGGCTGACCGCCGCCCCGATGCCGAGAAAGATGTAGATCAGATCGTCGTGCACCACCTCAGCCAGTCGGACGTGCCCGGGGTCGGCCGGATCGTAGACGACCGCGACCAGGTCGCCCGGCTTGAACTCGTCCGGCGGTTCCACGCTGACCGTGGTCAGCTGCCCGTCCGGCAGCTGGAACTCCAGCTCGACGGCGTCCTCGGTCACCGACAGGACCGTCGCGGTGGTCTGGACGCCATGCGCCCGCAGCGAGCCGGTGTCCTGCCATTCCAGGACGCCGATCGCCGCGAGCGCCACCGCGAAGACAAGCCAGAGCGCTGTGCCCGGGCCGCGCCGGTTCAGCCACCTGTCGATCGCTGGAAGGTCAGACTCGCGCCGGGGCGTCGCTTGGCCGCTTTGGCCGGCGCCGCGCAGCTTCCACCAGTTCCATACCGCCAGGGCCGCAACCGGAAGCGCGGCGAGGGCGATGAGGAGCGGCACGGCGTCCCACCACGACCAGCGCAGCGACCCATCGAGATACTCGGGCACCAGCAGCACGGCGAGCAGCGCCATGACGACGATGAACGCCGCCCCGACGACCGCACCGAAGAGCCGTCGAAGAGGTGATCTTGCCAGCGCGTCGGCGCGTCCCTGACCGAGCACGGCGCTGCCGATGGCCGCTGCGGTCGACTTGGCCGGCTGCGCCGTCACGGCGTCCGGATCGTCGGCCAGGTCAGCCCATCCGAGCAGGTGGGCGCGGGCAGCGTCCGGCAGACCGAGAGCGGAGGTCAGGACCGGGACGATGTCGTCGGCGGCGCCTTGGGTCGCCAGCACCCGGCCGAGCGCTTCCACGGAGGCGACCGCGAAGCCATGCTCGACGAACGGCGACACTCCGAGCCGGGGTGGGTCGATGCCCTCCAGCGCGGCCGCCCCGATCTCGCCCAGCGGCAGCCGGTCGGTGGCGACCACCGAACCTACGACTGACCAGTCCCAGGACGCCACGACCTCGCCGTCGGACGCCAGCCAGAGGGTCAGCTCGTCCCCCTCGGTCAGCAGCCCGATCGCGGAGGTGGAGTCGTCGACGCACAACGCTTCGCACACCAGCCCCGGATGGTCGTGCGGCACCAGCGTCCAGCCGTCGCGGAGCACCCCCGACTGCGCCTCGCCGGCACCGGTAGCGAAGAGCGTGAGATCGACCAGGCGATCCCCGCGGGCGGCCACCAGCCCATGGCGTGGACGGTCGTCGTCCGCCTCCCAGGGCGCCGCCTCGAGGTCGTCGGGCAGGACGTAAGCCTCGTCGGCGCGGACCCCGCTGAGGACGTCCTCCTCGATCAGGTACGCCTCGGCCCGGGCCGACCACTCCACCAGCACCTCTTCGGGCCGCAGGCTGGTCGCGACCAGTCGCCCGTTGACCGTCACCGTCCGGAACAGCGTCCACCCGCCCGGCAGTTCCTGCACCCAGCCGGGCGTCTGGCGCGCGGTCGCCCACTGCCGGACGGACTCGGTCGAGGCTGCCAGAAAGAAGATCACCAGCTCGAGCCTCGGCCGCCTACCCCATCGCATGAGCGCACTCTAGGGCTCAGGCCACTAACCTTGGGGCCGTGCTCGGATACTTCGGACCTGCGGGAACCTTCACCCATCAGGCCCTGCAGACCTTCACCGACGAGGACGCGATCCCGTACGCCACCGTCGGTCAGGCGCTGGACGCGGTGCGCTCCGGCGCGATCGAGGCCGCCCTGGTGCCGATCGAGAACTCGGTCGAGGGCGGCGTCACCGTCACCCTGGACAATCTGGCCAACGGCCATCGCCGGCTGATGATCGTCCGCGAGGTGATCCTGCCGGTGCAGTTCACCCTCTTCGCCCGACCCGGGACGGAGCTGGGCGACGTCCGGCGCGTGCTCACCCACCCGCACGCCGCCGCGCAGGTGCGGGAGTGGCTGGCGGCGAACGTCCCGTTGGCGGCCGTGACCGAAGGTGGCTCAACGGCCGCGGCCGCCGAGGAGGTCTCCGACCCCACCTCGAAGTACGACGCAGCGGTGTCGGCGGCGGTGGCCGGCGCCATGTACGGGCTGACCGCGCTGGCCACGGGGATCGCCGACAACCCGAACGCCGTCACCCGGTTCGTCCTGGTCTCGAAGCCTGCCCCGCCGCCGGTGCCGTCCGGGGCCGACAAGACCACCCTGGTCGCCTACATGCACGCCGACCGTGCGGGCGCCCTGCTGGAGATCCTCGAGCAGTTCGCCAGCCGGGGCGTGAGCCTGAGCCGGATCGAATCCCGTCCCACCAAGACCGGGCTCGGCAACTACTGCTTCTCGATCGACGCCGAGGGCCACATGCGCGACCCGCGCCTGGCCGAGGCCCTGCTCGGCCTGCACCGAATCTGCGAGGATGTCGTCTTCCTGGGCTCGTACCCGCGCGCGGACGGCATCCGTCCCAAGGTCGGCTGGGGCTTCACCGACCCCGACTTCGCCGAGGCCCGCGACTGGTACACCTCCCTGGTCAACCCCGAGGACGACTGACGGCCCGCCGCCCGTAAACCGGTGTGCACTTGCTGCCATATAGCGGCCCTGGCCGACGTATTTGTCGCGCAGAGCCGCTATTTGGCAGTAAGTTCCAGCCGCATCGGGTAGCGACTGTTGACGGTCGGGGTAGCGTGTCGGCATGGGAGACGTCGTACCGCTGCGGCCGGAACGCACGCCTGCGCCGGTGGAACCGCTGTGGCGGCACACCCTGGGCGAGCAGTTGCGGGAGGAACGCCTGGAGCGCGCCGACCGGCTGGTCGACGTCGCCGGACGGGCCGGGGTCTCGCCGCAGTACCTCTCCGAACTCGAACGTGGCCTGAAGGAACCCTCCTCGGAGTTCCTGGCGGCGATCGCCGGCGCCCTTGACCTGTCGGTCGCCGAACTCACGCGACGCACCAGCCTGCGGCTCCGGACGGGCTCAGTCCGCGGGCCGGTCTGCCTGGCCGCCTGAGCTTTCCGCTGCAGGACCTCCGAGAACGCCGGCCTCAGTGAGTTCGGTTCACTCTGATCCTGTCGAAGGCGTCGAAGGGTCGTTGATCGGTGGTTCCTCAACTTGGAGCACCCGGTCGACCACCCCGAACCGGACGGCCTCGGCGGGGGTGAGGATCAGGTCGCGCTCCAGGTCGGCACGGATCTGTTCGGGGGTGCGTCCGGTGTGCTGGGCGAGGAGTTGCTCCTGCAGCGCGCGCACCCGCGCGACCTCGTCCGCCTCCAGGATCAGGTCGGGGATCGCGCCCCGTCCCTCGGCGGCCGGGGCGTGCATCACCACCCGTCCGTGCGGCAGGATCTGGCGGCCGCCCGGCGCGCCGCCGGCCAGCAGCAGCGCGGCGGTCGCCGCCGCCTGGCCCACGCAGGTGGTCTCCACCCGGGGACGGACGAACTGCATCGCGTCGTAGATCGCCAGCGTCGCCGGGATCGAGCCGCCGGGGGAGTTCAGGTACAGCGAGATCGGCGTCTCGGAATTCTCGCTGGCCAGGTGCAGCAGTTGGGCGATGACGACATTGGCGACGCCGTCGTCGATCTGGGTGCCCAGGTAGACGATCCGGTCGGCCAGCAGCCGGCTGTAGATGTCGACCGTCCGCTCTCCCCGGTCGGTGCGGGTGGTGACGTAGGGGATCGCGTAGCTGCTCATCGCACCCCCAACCCGATGCGACGGGGTGCCGGGAACAGCTCAGGACCCTCGACGACCGCGTCCACGAAGCCGTAGTCGAGCGCTTCGGCGGCGCTGAACCAGCGGTCCCGCCGGGAGTCGGCCTCGATCTGCTGCAGGGGCTGGCCGGTGTCCTCGGCGATGCAGGCCAGCACGGTGTCGCGGGTGTTCCGCAGGTCGTCGGCCTGGATCGCGATGTCCATCGCCGTGCCGCCGATGCCGGCCGACCCCTGGTGCAGCAGCACCCGTCCGTTCGGCATGGTGTACCGCTTGCCCTTGGCTCCCGAGGAGAGCAGGAACTGGCCGGCGCTGTAGGCCATGCCCAGGTTGACGGTGCTGACGTCGTTGGGGATGGTGCGCATGCAGTCGCGGATCGCGAGCATGCCGGGGACGGATCCGCCCGGGGAGTTGATCAGCAGCCGGATGTCGGCCGCCGGGTCGTCCCCGGCCAGGACGAGCAGCGCGCTGCACAGCCGCAGCGTGTTCTCGTCTGCCAAGGGCCCGCTCAGCACGATGGTGCGCTGCTCGAACAGCCGGTCGTGCAGATGGTGGTCGAGCTTGAGCAGAGGTTCGGTCTCGGTCATGCGTCGAGCCTGCCCGCCGGGCGGCTCGTCCCGAAGCCCCCGCTGCCGGCAGCGGATCTGCCCACAGCAGCGCCGACTCGTCCGACCCCCTCGGTTTCCCGCGGCTCCCTCCCATTGAGGGCCTCCCTTGTCGTCGAGCGCCTGTGTCTCGGTGGAGGCCCTCGGCGTCAAGGCAGGCCCTCAACGAGGGTGGACGACCGGAGCCGGAGGGCGGCGGAGCTCGGGGTGGGTCGGCCGGTAGGCTGTCGGATTGTGATTGATCCCAAGCTGCTGCGCACCGACCCCGACCGCATTCGCCGTTCGCAGGCGGCGCGTGGGGAGTCCGTCGACCTGGTGGACGACCTGACCGCAGCGGACGAACGGCGCCGGCAGCAGATCGCGGCCTCCGAGGCGATGCGGGCCGAGCAGAAGGAACTCTCCCGGCAGGTGCCTCGGGCATCGGCGGAGGAGAAGCCGGCCTTGCTCGCTCGGACGAAGGAGCTCGCCCAGGCAGTGAAGGACGCGGTCGCGGACGCGGAGGCGGCCAAGAACACCTTCGACGAACTGATGCTGCAACTGCCCAACCTGGTGATCGACGGCGTGCCCACGGGCGGCGAGGACGACCTCTACGTGCTGGAGACCATCGGCGCCCCCCGCGACTTCGCCGCTGAGGGCTTCGAGCCCAAGGACCACATCGAGATCGCCGAGGGCCTGCGCGCCATCGACATGGAACGGGGCGCGAAGGTCTCGGGTTCGCGGTTCTACTTCTTGACTGGCATCGGCGCGCAGCTGGAGTTCGCGCTGCTCAACCTGGCCATGGCCAAGGCCGCCGAGTGGGGCTTCACGCCGATGATCCCGCCGGCGCTGGTGCGTCCGTCCGCCATGGAGGGCACCGGCTTCCTGGGCCAGGCCGCCGCCGACGTCTACTACCTGGAACGCGACGATCTCTACCTGGTCGGCACCAGCGAGGTCGCGCTGGCCGCGTACCACTCCGACGAGATCCTGGACGCGGGTTCGCTGCCGCGTCAGTACGTCGCCTTCTCGCCCTGCTACCGGCGCGAGGCCGGTGCCTACGGCAAGGACACCAAGGGCATCTTCCGGGTGCACTGGTTCGACAAGGTCGAGATGTTCGTCTACTGCCACCCCGAGGACGCCGAACAGTGGCACGCCAAGCTGCTCGGCTTCGAGAAGGAGTTCATCTCGCTGCTGGAGATCCCCTTCCAGGTGCTGGACGTGGCCTCCGGCGACCTCGGCCTGTCGGCCGCCCGCAAGTACGACTGCTACGGCTACGTCCCCAGCCAGGGCCGTTACCGCGAGATCACCTCCACCTCGAACTGCACCGAGTTCCAGGCCCGCCGCCTGAACATCCGGCTGCGGGATGCGGACGGTGTCCGCTCGGTCGCGACCCTGAACGGCACCCTGTGCTCGATGGCCCGCCCGATCATCATGCTGCTGGAAAACCACCAGCAGGCCGACGGCTCGGTCTACGTCCCCGAGGCCCTGCGCCCCTATCTGGGTGGACGCGAACTCCTGACGCCGCCCGCCTGACATCTCCGTCATTCCCGCGAAGGCGGGAATCTCGGCGAACCCGAGAGATCCCCGCCTACGCGAGGATGACCGGCGGGGTGATGCGGGTGGAGCGTGCCGCTGGTACTTAACCACCGTCATCCCGGGCTCCGATCCGGGATCTCACCAGCTCGATCACAGACGCTTGGGGTGGTGGCCGAAGCTGTTCACCGGCTTGTCATCTTCGGCGGGTACCCTGGTTCGAAGATGAATAACACAGAGAAGGCGGTCAGGGGACCGCAGGCGGCTTGGAGGCCGCAGTTGGTAGCGCTCGACATCGACGGCACGCTCGTCGACGAAGAGGGAAGGCTGCCGCAGAGTGTTCGCCGGTCCGTCCGGCGAGTGGTGGACGCGGGAGTGCCCGTCGTCCTGACGACCGGACGCAGTTGGCACGCCACGCAGCCGGTCTTTGAAGAATTAGGGCTGCCCGCCGGGCCGGCGGTGTCGTCCAACGGCGCGGTGTGCGTGCAGTTCCCTCCATTCGAGTTGACCCGGGTGGTCACGTTCAACCCTGCCCTGGTGATCGACAAGGTGCTCAAGGAGCACCCGACGGCCGCGCTGGCCGCCGAGGTGGTCGGCCAGGGCTACCGGGTCACCAAGCCGTTCCCGGAGGGCGACCTCACCGGCGACATCGAGGTGGTCTCGGTGGACGAACTCGCCGGCAGCGACGTCACCCGCATCGTCGTGCGCGACCCCGAAGTCGATGAGCAGGCGTTCATCGCGTTGGCCGCCCGTCTCGGGCTGCACGGGGTGAGCTACTCGGTGGGCTGGAGCGCCTGGCTCGACATCGCCCCGGCCGGGGTGAACAAGGCCTCGGCACTGGCCGGCCTAGCCACGTCGATGGGGATCCAGGCCGCGGATGTCCTCGCCATGGGCGACGGACGCAACGACGTCGAGATGCTGACCTGGGCCGGACGCGGGGTCGCCCTCGGCGACGCCGCCCCGGAGGTGCAGGCCACCGCCGACCACGTGACCGCCCGGTTCGACCAGGGCGGAACGGCGATCGAACTGGATCGCTGGTTCGGACGGCTGGCCCGCGCCGCCTGACACTGGCCGGGCGGTGTGTGCCGCCGGGACCAGAGGAACGACACCCGCTTCCTCATCCACGCGCGCGCCGAGCCAGCCCGGCATTCGCTGTGAGCTGGGGGATACTTCCGGCATGGAACTCGAGTTCGCCGGTGAGGTGATCGAGTGGCGCGGCCCGGCGCCGTTCTACTACGTGGTCATCCCACAACCGGAGAGCGACGAGATCAAGGCCGTCGCCAACGCCTTCACCTACGGCTGGGGAGTCATCCCGGTGCGAGCGACGATCGCCGGGATCACCTTCACCACCTCGCTCTTCCCGCGCGACGGTGGTTACCTTCTGCCACTCAAGAGCGCGGTTCGACAGCCTGCCGGAGTCGGCGTCGGCGACCTCGTCACCGTCGAACTATCGCTCGTCCGGGTGTGAGTCTGATCTGCGGGTGCTCCAGGGACGATTCTGCTAGGTAGTATTGCGTAGCCGTGCGACGGGTTGGATACTGGGCTGTGTCAAGGCTGTGGGATCGCAGTTGAGACAGGTGCCACTGTCCGTGGACCAACTCTGAGATTGGACGCACCCCCAGGCTCGGCCCCGAACTGAGTGAAGCTAACAGGCACGCGCGACGACGAGTCTGTGAACAAGACGGGGATGACCCATGGGCACGCCGCCTACCTACCCCAACCACTCATCGAGGAGTGATCATGAAGAAATCCATTCCCCTCTCCGTTGCCGCGTTGGCAACGGCCGCCTTGGCGCTTGCCGCCCTCTCGGGTGCGCCGGCCCAAGCCGATGACCATGACTCGAACGCGGTAGACCCCTTACCGCCACCGAGCTACGCGGTCGCATCCGCCTCCCCCGACTGGCTTCCCACACCCGCGGGCTTGGCGTACAAGTCCTGCGTCCACCAGGTTCCTGACGGGGCCGAGGTATCAGAGGACGGCACGGTGGCGCTGAACGGTGTCGTCCTCGACAAGATCCCGCCCTGTGCCTATTCCGGGATGGTCAAGGTCCCGAGGGTCGCCGATCAGGGCATCGGCAGTGCCGCAGCCCCGCCCGTGCCGTTGACGGATGGCTGGTGGCTTGACAGTTGGTGGACATCGTCCTCTCAGATCGTCAGCCACACGGCGAAGTGGACGGTTCCTCCGAACCCGACATCGAATGGAGCCACGGTCTTCCTGTTCCCCTCAGTCGAGCCGTCTGGCAGCGGCGGCGGCATCGTGCAGCCCGTCCTTCAGTGGGGTGTGAGCGCCGCTGGTGGAGGCGATTACTGGCGCATGGCGAACTGGTTCGTCCCCAGTGGCACCGGCAGCGCCGTCTTTGGCTCGCTTGTATCCACCACTGCAGGTCGAACGATCACCGGGACCATGACGCGAAGCAGTGGTACTTCCGCCAGTTGGACCATTGGGTTTACGCAATCCTCACCAGGAACCGGCGCATGGCTCACGGTCGGAACGGGCATCACGTCCTGGAAGGCGGTCCAGGGTGGTGTACTCGAGGTCTACTACGCCAGCGCCTGCAACAAGCTCCCCAACACGACCTCGGTGAAGTTCAGCGGCATCGCGGTCCAGTCGCCATCGGGAGGCATCACACCCTCCTGGACCAACAATCGGCGAGTAACGTCGTGCAGCAGCATCAGTTCAACCAGCACCACAACCACGCTGGGCTGGAAGACTTTCTGAAGATGACGCAAGAGAGAGGCGGGTACGCAATGAAGCACCGGCGACACGCTCACTGGCTGATGGCAGCCGTGGGCGTCCTCATACTCATGCCCGCCTTGGCCGCGTGCAGCCCGGCCGCCTCCAGCGACGTGGGTCAGTTGACCGGCGTGGTGTACACCAAGGGCGGGAAGAATGCCGAGACGAATCCGGCCGAGGCGAAGCTGACCGCCACCGCGACCAGTGGGAATGCGAGCCAGACCTACACCACTGAGACCGCCAGCGACGGTTCGTTCAGCCTCGATCTGCCGGCGGGAACCTACGAACTCACGGGAACACTGATCACGGGCATCCCGGGTGGCCAGACGACTCCGCAGGAGGTGACCATTGCTACTGGCCAGACCACCACGGTGGAGGTCTTCGCGATCCACCCATGATGTTCTGACAGGCTAGGCAACGCGAGCGCGGGAGCGATCCCCGACGACGGTGAGCCGGGCGGCCTGGACGGCGCTCG
>CAZLWS010000117.1:0-9313 GCA_964563205.1 uncultured Propionibacteriaceae bacterium
GTTAAGCACGCCGCCAGCGTTCGTCCTGAGCCAGGATCAAACTCTCCGTTGAAAATTTTCGGTTGCGGGCTGTAAGGCCCAAGTACCGTCAACTTCGGTTCGACACTGACGCAGACCCATTGCTGGATCTGTTCAATAATCAAAGGAATCCGTCTGGAATGTGTTTCGACTTGCGTCTTGCACACCCTTCGACGGGGTTGATTTGGCACTTCTAGAGTGCCTTTATTGTGCATTGACTTTAAGCACGCTGTTGAGTTCTCAAGTTTCGGGTGCGCACCTCGCTTTGGCTTTCGCCGCCGCTTGGGGCAACTCGTCTTACTTTACTTGGCTCGGTTCCCGGTGTCAAACCGAGTTCCTCGCCTCTCCCCCCGCCCGCGTCGAGACCCGGATCTTGATGGCTCCTGGCATGGAGGCACACCGTATCCGTGCTGATAAAGGTGGGTTCGGCGCTCCGATCCGTCCTCGCTGGGATCTCTCCCTGCTCCGTCCGTGTCACCGGCAGCGCTCGATGAACATTACGGGGTTGCCCGGGCCGGGTCAAATCGACGGAACGCCCGGGCGTGTCGCCTATCGGAGCACCTGCACGGCGCCCACGGTCCGCTTGCCGCGGCGAACGATCAAGTACTCCCCCGCCAGCAGGTCTGCCGGCGTGATCAGCGCATTGGGGTCGGTCACCCGCTGGTTGTTCAGGTAGGCGCCGCCCTCGGCGATCGCCCGCCGGGCGGCCCCCTTGCTGTCGACGACGCCGCCCGCGGCGAGCACGTCCACCACTGACGGAAGCTCGTCGCCGGCCGTCACCGTGGCGGCCCCGAGCTCCCTGGCGACGGCGGCGAGCACTCCGCCGTCCAGACCGGTCAGCTCGCCGCGTCCGAAAAGGGCTCCGGCGGCGGCCGTTGCGGCCTGCCGCTCCGCGACCGAGTGCACCAGGTCGGTGATGTCGTCCGCCAAGGCGCGCTGGGCCGCCCGCAGATGGGGCGCCTCGACGGTCTGCCGCTCCAGGTTGGCGATCTCCTCGACGCTGCGGGTGGTGAAGATCTTCAGGTACGTGCCGACCTGGGAGTCCTCGGCGTTCAGGAAGAACTGGTGGAAGGCGTACGGCGAGGTCATCTCCGGGTCGAGCCAGACCGTCCCAGCCTCGGTCTTGCCGAACTTGGTGCCGTCCGCCTTGGTCAGCAGCGGCGTCGCCATGGCGTGCACCTTCGCGCCGTCGGCGCGGCGAACGAGCTCCACCCCCGCAGTGATGTTGCCCCACTGGTCGGACCCGCCGGTCTGCAGCTCGCAGCCGAACTGCCGGTGCAGCTCCAGGTAGTCCAGCGACTGCAACAGCACGTAGGAGAACTCGGTGTACGAGATGCCGGATTCCAGCCGCCGCTTGACCACGTCCCGGTCGAGCATCCGGTTGACGCTGAAGTGCTTGCCGATGTCGCGCAGGAAGTCGAGGGTGGAGAGACCGGCCGTCCAGTCGTAGTTGTTGACCAGCCGCGCCGCGTTGTCGCCTTCGAAGCTGACGAACTTCGACACCTGGGCGCGGAGCCGCTCCACCCACTCGTGGACGACCTCGGCCGGGTTGAGATTGCGCTCCGAAGTCTGCTTCGGGTCGCCGATGAGCCCGGTCGAGCCGCCCACCAGCAGCAGCGGACGATGCCCGGCCGCCTGCATCAGCCGGACCAGCATGAGCTGCACCAGGTTGCCCATGTGAATGCTCGGCGCGGTCGGATCGAAGCCGACGTAGAAGGTGATCGGCCCGGAGTCCAGCCGGGCGCGCAGCGCCTCGGCGTCGGTGGAATGGGCGATGAAGCCCCGCCAGCTGAGTTCGTCCAGTACCGCGTTCATGATCGGTCAGCCTATCGGTCGCGCGCCGTTGTCAGACGCGCGGTTTACGCTCGGCGGCGGAAGGGAGAAGCCATGCCGTCGTTCCGAGCCAGCCTGGGTGTTCTCGACGCCCGTCCGGGGGTGGCGCCCGAGGCCGTCCTCGACACTGCGCGCGCCGCGGTGGCCGCCGTCCGGGTGGTCGAGGACGCCTTCGTCGACGTGGAGCCGCTGCTGCGCGGGGACGGGATCCCGCGGGTGGTCGTCCGGTTCCTGCAGCCGTCCGAGAGCGACGCCGAGGAGGACGCGGGCGCCTGGCGGGCGGCTGCCGCGATGGCGGACGGGGTGCAGGCGGTGGCCGAGACCACCGGCCTGCGGGTGCACCGGCGCTCCGGCGGACGCTGGCTGCCGCTGCCGGCGCCCGAGCCAGACTGGTAGCGGCGATCAACGATCCCTGAGCCCGGCCAGCAGGATGCGGTGCAGCTCGTCCGCCTGTTCGAAGGCGACCGAGTGACCGGCGTCTGGCAGTGCGCGCAACTCCTTGCGGGGCGCCTCGAGCAGCTCGAACCATTCGCGGGCGGGCCGGACGCGGGCGGCCAGCTCGTTGCTTCCTTCGAGCACGATCACCGGGACCTCCAGCCGGGGGGCGTCCCGGCGCAGGTCGACGCCCTGCAGCTGTGGGTAGAGCACTGAGAACATGTCCAGCAATCCGCGCAGCACGTTCACCTTTTCCAATCCGCCGTATTCCTCGCCGAGGATGCCCATCGGGCCGACCCCGGAGCGTTCGCCGCGTTCGCGGTAGGCGGCCGGCGGCAGGTAGGAGCCTTCCAGCAGCGGATAGCGGCCCATCACGAAGGCGTAGTCGAGCGGATCGGCGTAGGGCGGCGGACCGGAGGCCCACAGCCGGGCGGCGAGCTGGTCGTCGCCGGTGCGCTCGGCCACCGCGAGCAGGTCGTGGTAGATCGCCAGGTCCGTCTCCAGCACGCTCACCATCTGGCCGCTGCCGACGAACAGGCTGAACAACTCAGGGGCGCGCTGCACTGCCAGCACGCCGAGCAGCGAGCCCCAGGACTCCCCCATCAGCACGACCCGCTCCTGCCCGTACCGGTCCCGCAGGTACCGGGTCAGCTCCACCACGTCCGCCACCGCCCGGTCGAGGGTCAGGGTGGCCGGATCGAGGGACGGGTACGACTTGCCGGCTCCCCGCTGATCCCAGCCGACCACCAGGAAGTCGCTGGTCAGGCCGTCCAGCAGCACCCGGGAGTAGGGCAGGTCGCTCTGACCGGGGCCGCCGCTGAGATAGAGCAGGATCGGCAGGTCGCGGCTCGCGCCGCGCACCTGGATCCACTGCTGATGGCCGCCGAGCCGCACGGGGACCAGTTCGGCCACCGCCCCCGGGATGGGACGGCCTCCGGCGTCGGTGAGGGCCGAGGCGCGAGCGGGCCAGGCGACCAGCCCGGCGACCGCCGCCAGGAGGATCGCGGCGACGATCATGCGGGCCGGGGGACGACCCTGGCAGTCGTTGCGGACGTGGTCGGCGCCCCAGTCCGCCCCCAGTGCCATGGGCAGGACCGCCAGGGCGGCGGGGATCACCCGGCCGAGCAGGAGGGCGAGGACGCCGTAGCTGGTGTCGAGCCGGAGCTCGCCGACGGTCGGCGCCAGGCCGACGCCACGGGTGGCTTCGAGCGCGACCAGATAGGCGGACGGGGCGAGCAGCATCGCCCACCGCGAGCGCAGGCCGAGGCCGGCCAGGGCTCCGGTCGCGGTGCCGGCGATCATGAGCCCAATCCCCTGGGCGGCGGTGACCGGGCCGAACGGGAGCAGCACCGCGGAGAGCCAGCCGGCGCCGACGCTGATGAGCCCCGCCGCCACGGCGCCGGGCCAGCGTGTCGAGCTGGTGTGGACGTGGTAGGTGGTGATCTGAGGGGAACTGATGGTTTCCATGGCTTCAGCATTCGGCGCGGGCACGGCCGGAGTCGTCGGACGCAGGGGTGGTTCAGGCGGCCGTCCCGCGGCGGAGGGCCGCGGCGAGCGTCATCCTCCAGACGGACGCCGCGATCCTTCCGGTTTCCGATGTGGCGCCGCGTCGGCGCGACTAGCGTTCCAAGTGTGGGAACCGTCTGGCAGCGACTGCGGGAGCTCGATCGCCGAGCCCCCTGGGCGTTGGACGCCGGCCTCGCGGCGGTGCTGCTGGTCGGCGCGGTGGCCGCGGCGGCCGCGCTGCCCGGTCCGCTGCCGCTGGGCTGGCGGCTCGCCCTGCTGACCGCCGCTGCCGTCCCCTATCTCTGGCTGCGCCGGCGTCCGGTGGTCACGTTGGTGGCCGGATCACTGCCGGTGGTCACCCTGCTGGCGCTGGGCGAGGGTACCGCGGTGATCGGCGCCGCGCTCTTCCTGGCCGCCTACTGGGTAGCGGTCCGCTCCCCCGACCGGGTGACCGCCCTCGCCGCGGGCTACTGCGTGCTGGTGCTGATCGCGATCGCCGTGGTCGCCCCGCAGCGGTTCGGCTGGGGGGTGGCCGGTACCAACCTCGCCCTCTTCGCGGGCGCCTTCGGGCTCGGACGGGCGGCGCGCTCGCGGGCTGCGGCCGTCCGGCTGCTCGCCGAACGAGTGGCCGAGGCCGAGCGCGCCCGGGTGATTGCCGCCGAGTCGGCCGTGACCGCCGAGCGGCTCCGGATCGCCCGTGAACTGCACGACGTGGTGGGTCACTCGCTGGGCGTGATCGCCCTGCAGGCCGGGGTCGGCGCCCGGGTGGTGGACGACGAGCCGGCCGAGGCGCGGGCGGCGCTGCAGGCGATCGCCGAACGCAGCCGGGCCTCGCTGCAAGATGTCCGCCGGATTCTCGGCGCGCTGCGCGACCCGGCCGAAGACCTCGAAGCCGCCCCCGGGCTGGCGGAGCTCGACGGGCTGGTCGACGAGTGCCGCGCGGCCGGCCTGGCCGTCCAGGTGAACCGCACCGGTGCAGCCTGGCCGCTGCCCGCGGCGATGGACCTGACCGCCTACCGGCTGCTGCAGGAGGCGCTCACCAATGTGCTGCGGCACTCCGCGGCGGCGATCGCCCAGGTCGAGGTCGCTCACGAGCCGGAGCGGGTGCGGCTGCGAGTGAGCGACGACGGCCCGGCCAAGGACGGCGAGCCGGGCGGCGGCCACGGTCAGCTGGGGATGCGCGAACGCGTCGCGGTCTGGGGCGGCAGCCTGCATTTCGGCCCGCTGCCGGACGGCGGCTACGAGGTGGTGGCGGACTTGCCGCGCGGGCAGGAGGAGCGATGATCCGGGTCGGAATCGCCGACGACGAGGCGCTGGTGCGCAGCGGACTGGCGGTGCTGCTGCGCCACGAGCCGGGGTTCGAGGTGGTGGGCGAGGCCGCGGACGGTGTCGCGGCGGTCGTACTGGCCCGGCTGCACCGTCCGGACGTCCTGATGATGGACATCCGGATGCCGGGCGTGGACGGACTGGAGGCCACCCGCCGGATCGTCGCCGACCCGGCCACCACCGGCACCCGGGTGCTGGTGCTGACCACCTTCGACCACGACGAGAACGTCTTCGCCGCGCTCCGGGCGGGCGCCAGCGGCTTCCTGCCCAAGGACACCGACCCCGACCGGCTGCTGGACGCGCTGCGCGTGGTCGCCTCCGGCGAGTCGCTGCTGGCGCCACGGGCCACCCGGCGGCTGATCGAGGAGTTCCGGCGCCGTGTCCCAGCGCCGCCGGCGTCCAGCGCCGCGGCCTTGGACCGGCTGACCGAGCGCGAGATCGAGGTGCTACGCGCCATCGCCGCCGGCCTGTCGAACGCCGAGATCGCCGACCGGCTCTTCGTCAGCTACGCCACCGTCAAGACCCACGTCAGCCGGCTGCTCACCAAACTGGACGCCCGCGACCGCGCCCAGCTGGTGATCTTCGCCTACGAGCAGGGGCTCACTGCCCCGCGGAGCTGAGGGCGGCGCGGAGTTCGGCCAGCTGAACCCGGACGGCATCGGGGGCAGTGCCACCGCGGGCGCTGCGGGCGGCGACCGAGCCCTCGACCGTGAGCACAGTCAGAACCTCGGGCGTCAGCTCCGGGGCGATCTCGGGGAGTTGGGCGGCGGTCAGGTCGCCGAGTTCCAGGCCGTGGGCTTCGCAGTACTTCACCGCGGCGCCGGCGATGTCGTGCGCGACGGCGAACGGCACCCGCTGCCGCACCAGCCAGTCGGCGACGTCGGTGGCCAGCGAGAAGCCCATCGGGGCCAACGCCGCCATCCGCTCGGTGTTGAAGGTGAGCGTCGACACCATGCCGGCGACCGCGGGCAGCAGGACGGCGAGCTGGTCGAGGCCGTCGAAGACCGGCTCCTTGTCCTCCTGCAGGTCCCGGTTGTAGGCCAGCGGCAGCCCCTTGAAGGTCGCGAGCAGCCCGGCGAGGTTGCCGATCAGCCGTCCGGCTTTGCCGCGGGCCAGTTCGGCGACGTCCGGGTTCTTCTTCTGGGGCATGATCGAGCTGCCGGTCGACCAGGCGTCGTCCAGCTTCGCGAAGCCGAACTCGTGGGTGCACCACAGGATGACGTCCTCGGCCAGCCGGGAGACGTCCACCCCGATCTGGGCCAGGACGTAGGCCTCCTCGGCCACCAGGTCGCGGGCGGCGGTGCCGTCGATCGAGTTGGGGACGCTGCCGGTGAAGCCGAGCTCCGCCGCCACCAATTCGGGGTCGAGGCCGAGCGAGGTGCCGGCCAGCGCCGCCGAGCCGTACGGGCTGACCGCGAGGCGGCGGCCGAGATCGTCCAGCCGCTGCAGATCGCGCACCAGCGGCCACGCGTGGGCGAGCAGGTGGTGGCTGAGCAGCACCGGCTGGGCGTGCTGCAGGTGGGTGCGGCCCGGCATGATCGCGCCCAGGCATGCCTCGGCCTGCCCGGCCAGCGCCTCGATCACCGCGGTGACGTCGGCGGCCAGCACCTGGTTGGCGTCGCGCAGGTAGAGCCGGATCAGGGTGGCGATCTGGTCGTTGCGCGAGCGTCCGGCCCGCAGCCGGCCGCCCAGCTCGGCGCCCACCCGGTCGATCAGCCCGCGCTCGAGTGCGCCGTGGACGTCCTCGTCGGTGGGGGCGGGTCCGAACGCCCCGGAGATCACATCGGCCTCCAGCTGATCGAGCCCGGCCAGCATTCCGGTCAGTTCGTCGTCGGTCAGCAGCCCGGCGGCGTGCAGGGCGCGGGCGTGGGCGCGGGAGCCGGCCAGGTCGTGCCGGGCGAGCCGCCAGTCGAACTGGGTCGACTGGCTGAGCGCGAACATCGCCTCGGCGGGGCCGCCTGCGAACCGGCCGCCCCAAAGCCGGCCTTCGGCGTGCGATGCGTCCAACTTCTTCTCCATCTTCACGAGGGCGGAACCGAGAGGCCCAGCAGGGTGTCGGCCATCGCCTGGCCGCCGGCCGGGTCCCGGGTGATCAGCATGACGGTGTCGTCGCCGGCGATCGTACCGAGCAGGGCCGGCCAGCCGACCTTGTCGATCGCAGAGGCGAAGAATTGCGCCGCCCCGGGTGGAGTGCGGGCCACCACCAGGTTGGCCGAGGCCTCCGCGGAGAGCAGCAGTTCGCCGCAGAGCCGGGCGAGCCGGGCGAGGGCGGCCGAACCCGCGCCGGCGGCGGCATCGCCGGCGAGCAAGGCGTAGCGGAACTGACCGTCGGCCGTGCGCACCCGCACGGCGCCGAGCTCCAGGAGGTCCTTGCTGAGGGTGCCCTGCGACACCATGAGGCCTTCGTCGGCCAGCCGGGCCGCCAGGTCGGTCTGGCTGGCGATGTCGCTGCGCTCGATCAGGTCGGCGATCCGGGCCTGCCGGGCCGACTTCGTGAGCGGGCTGCGCGGCTCGGTCATGAGGTGCTCACCAGGTGCCCATTTCGGGGTCCCCGCGGCGTTGTTCGGGGGAGCGCAGCGGCGGAGAAGAACGTCGTGGGGCTTTCATCCTGCCGCCTCCAGTAGGGCGGGCAGGGTCGCGACGAACTCGTCCAGGCCCTCGCCAGGCACCACCAGCGGGGGTGCGATCCGCAGCACCTGCGGCCGGGGTGCGTTGATCACGAACCCGGCGTCCAGGGCGACCTCGGCCACCCGGGGGGCGATCGGACGGGTGAGGACGATGCCGCGCAGCAGACCCCGTCCCCGCACCGTGACGATGTGTGGGTGGCCCAGCGCCTCGACACCGGCGGCCAGCCGCTCCCCCAGCTCGACCGCCCGCTGCAGCAGACCGTCGCGTTCGATGATGCTCAGCACGGCCAGGCCGGCGGCGGCCGCCACTGGGTTGCCGCCGAAGGTGGTGCCGTGAGCGCCGGGCTGGAAGAGGTCGCCGGCGGCGCCGGTCGCGATGCAGGCGCCGACCGGGAAGCCGTTGCCCAGCCCCTTGGCGACCGTGACGATGTCGGCGGTCACCCCCGAGGCGGTTCTGGCCAGCCAGTCGCCGCAGCTGCCGATGCCGGTCTGCACCTCGTCCAGCCACAGCAGCGCGCCTGCCGAGCGGGTCAGTTCCCGCACCTGCGCCAGGAACTCCGACGGCGGCTCCACGACCCCGTTCTCGCCCTGGATCGGTTCCAGGATCACCGCGGCGACGGTCTCGTCCAGCTCGGCGGCGAGCGCGTCGACGTCCCCGTAGGGCACGAAGACGACGTCCCCCGGCAGCGGCTCGAACGGCTCGCGGTACTTCGGGTTGGAGGTCAGCGCCAGGGCGCCCAGCGACCGGCCGTGGAAGGAGCCTTCCATGGCGATCAGCTTGCGGCGTCCGGTCAGCCGGGTGAGCTTGAACCCGGCCTCGTTGGCCTCGGTGCCGGAGTTGGTGAAGAACACCCGTGCCCGCAGCCCGGGGTCGTTGGCGACCGCGATCGCAGCGAGCCGCTCGGCCAGCGCCACCTGGGTGGGGGTGGCGAAGAAGTTCGAGACGTGGCCCAGTGTGGAGAGCTGGGAGGAGATGGCACCCAGCACCTGCGGGTGGGCGTGGCCCAGCACGTTGACCGCCAGCCCGGCGAGCAGGTCGAGATAGCGCCGGCCGTCGGCGTCCCACAGGTAGGAGCCCTCGCCCCGGACGAAGACCCGCTTCGGCTCCCCGAAGGTGTTCATCATCACCGCGGAGTAGCGGCTGGTGATCGCGGCATTGCCGCCTTCGACGCTCTGGACGCTCACTTCGCGGCCCCCTTCCCGGAGTCGACGACCATGGTTCCGTTGCCCTCGTCGGTGAAGATCTCCAGCAGCACCGCGTGCGGCACCCGTCCGTCGATCACGGTCGCCCGGGAGACCCCGCCGCGCACCGCCTGCAGACAGGCCTCCATCTTCGGGATCATCCCCGAGGCGAGGCCGGGCAGCATCGCCGCCAGCTCGTCGGCGTCGATCTGGTGGATGATCTCGGTGCTGTTGGGCCAGTCGGCATAGAGCCCCGCGACGTCGGTCAGGACGACCAGCCGCTCGGCCTCCAGCGCGACCGCGAGGGCGCCCGCGGCGGTGTCGGCGTTCACGTTGTGCACCTGCCCGTCCTCGTCGGGGGCGACGGTGGCGACCACCGGGATGCG
>CAZLWS010000118.1:0-9163 GCA_964563205.1 uncultured Propionibacteriaceae bacterium
CCGAGCCGTGCACCCGCGGCACCACGTCGACCTCGGCCGACAGAGTCCGGATGTCGGCGACCCCGCGGCCGTCGATGCGGATCTTCTCGGTGAGCGTCTTGTGCCGCACCACCTTCTTGGTCAGCGACCGGTAGGCGCCGGTGATCTCCTTGGACTGCTCGGGCAGCCGCTCGGCCAGCTCGGCCTGGACGGCGGCCAGCAGCGCCTCGGTGGAGGTCTCCCGCTCAGCCTTGCCCGAGATGCTCATGACGGCCTTCAGCCGGTCGGTGGCAGCCTCGGCGACCGCGGCGTAGACGTCCTCGGTGTAGTCGAGGAAGAGCGGCAGCTGGACGACCGGCTTCTCGAACTGGGCGGCCAGCTCGGCTTGGGCGTCGCAGAGCGCCTTGATGAACGGCTTGGCGGCCTCCAGACCGCCGGCGACGACCTCTTCGGTCGGCGCGGTGCGGCCGGAGCGGACCAGATCCCAGGTGGCCTCGGTCGACTCGGCCTCGACCATCATGATCGCGACGTCGCCATCAGGCAGCACCCGTCCGGCCACGACCATGTCGAAGGTGGCGCCCTCGACCTGCTCGACGGTCGGGAAACCGACCCACTGGTCACCGATCAGGGCAACGCGGATGCCGCCGACCGGGCCGCTGAACGGCAGGCCGGCCAGCGTGGTGGAAGCCGACGAGGCGTTGATCGCCAGCACGTCGTAGAGCACGTTCGGGTTCAGCGCCATGACGGTCACGACCACCTGCACCTCGTTGCGCAGCCCCTTCACGAAACAGGGACGCAGCGGACGGTCGCACAGCCGGGCGGTCAGGATGGCGCCCTCGGAGGGACGGCCCTCGCGGCGGAAGAAGGAGCCGGGGATGCGGCCGGCGGCGTACATCCGCTCCTCCACGTCCACGGTCAGCGGGAAGAAGTCGATCGCGTCGCGCGGGTTCTTCGCGGCGGTGGTGGCCGACAGCAGCATGGTGTCGCCGTCGAGGTAGACGGCGGCCGAGCCGGACGCCTGGCGAGCCAGCAGGCCGGATTCGAACCGGACCACATGCTTGCCGTAGGAGCCGTTGTCGATCACGGCTTCGGTGAAACGAAGGTCAGGGCCTTCCATGGGTTTCCTTTCGGTCTGCCACCTGCCAGTACCCGTCCCGGTCTTCGATCGAGGCCCGCGGGATCCGCTCCGATGGAGACTGCCCCGAAGGCCACTACCGAGGACCGAAGCCCAGTTGGCGATCCCACTGATTGTCGGTGGAGTGGCGTTGGTTGAGTTGTGGGTTGGGACGGACGAACCGACCCAGGTATGGCGATAGGGAGTGGCCTCGAAGGCCACTCCCTACCTGTGGAACTGCAGTGTCACCGACGCAGGCCGAGGCGCGCGATCAGCGAACGGTAGTGCTCGACGTCCTGCTTCATCACGTAGTTGAGCAGACGGCGCCGCTGGCCGACCAGCAGCATCAGGCCGCGACGGCTGTGGTGGTCGCCCTTGTGCACCTTGAGGTGCTCGGTCAGGTGGGCGATCCGCTTGGTGAGCAGCGCGATCTGGACGTCCGGCGATCCGGTGTCACCAGGCTTGGTGGCGTACTCTTCGATGATCTTCTGCTTGGTATCGGCATCCATGACGGCTGCTCCTCTCGGTTTCCCGTTGCGCGGCGCTCCTGTTGCCAGGTGGCACGATGTCGATGATTCGAGGATCGTCAGGAGCTCTTGGGCTTCCGCGGCCGACGTGACGGCGTAGCCACTCTACCGGCTCGGCAGCACCTGAGCGAATCGCGCACCCCGGACGACCCACGCTACTAGGGTGTCGAGCAACGGCCGAAGCAGCCCGGACGGGAAGGACAGGCAGCCACCATGCGCATCGGGATCCCCCGGGAGCGAGACGGCGAGACACGCGTCGCCGCCACTCCCAGGACGGTGACCCAGTTGATCCAGCTCGGCTACGAGGTGGCCGTGGAGGCTGGCGCCGGGGCGCGATCCGCCTATCCGGACGCCGGCTACGCCGCGGCCGGCGCGACCATCGTCGAGCGGGCGGAGGCCTGGGCGAGCCCGATCGTGGCCAAGATCAACGCCCCTGCCGACGAGGAGATCGGACTCCTCGCGGACGGCGCGACGCTGATCGCCCTGATCGCCCCCGCGCGCAGCCCCGAGCTGCTGGAGAAGCTGCGCCGGCGTGACCTCACCGTCCTGGCGATGGACGCCGTCCCGCGGATCTCCCGCGCCCAGTCGCTGGACGTGCTGTCGTCCATGGCGAACATCGCCGGCTATCGCGCGGTCATCGAGGCGGCGGGCGAGTTCGGCTCCTTCTTCACCGGCCAGGTCACCGCCGCCGGCAAAGTGCCGCCGGCGCGGGTGCTGGTGGCCGGCGCCGGCGTGGCCGGACTGGCCGCCATCGGCACCGCCAAGTCGCTGGGGGCGATCGTCCGGGCCACCGACGCCCGTCCCGAGGTGGCCGAGCAGGTGCGCTCGATGGGCGGGGAGTTCCTGGCCGTCGAGGTCGAGCAACAGGTCTCCGCCGACGGCTACGCCCACGAGACCGGCGAGGAGTTCGACCGGGCCGCCGCTGCGCTCTACGCCCAGCAGGCGGCCGAGGTCGACATCATCATCACCACCGCGCTGATCCCGGGACGCCCCGCGCCCCGGCTGATCACGCAGGAGATGGTGGAGTCGATGAAGCCCGGCTCGGTGATCGTCGACATGGCCGCCGCGAACGGCGGCAACGTCGCCGGCTCGAAGCCGGACGAGCTGGTCGTCACCGAGAACGGCGTGCGGATCATCGGCTACACCGACCTGGCCGGACGGCTGCCCACGCAGGCCTCCCAGCTGTACGGGACGAACGTGCTGAACCTGTTCAAGCTGCTGACCCCCGGCAAGGACGGCGAACTCGTCCTCGACCTGGTGGACGTGGTGGTGCGCGGCATGACGGTGGTCACCGGCGGCGAGCTGCTGTGGCCGCCGCCCCCGATCCGGGTGTCGGCCGCGGCACCCGTGCCCACGGCGACCGTCGAGGATCCGGCGGCCAAGGCCGCCCGTGAGGCGGCGGCGTCCCGCATCCGGGTCCGGCGGAGGCTGGTGCTGTCGGCGATCGCCGCCGTCCTGGTGATCGCGGCGGTCAGCTTCTCGCCGGCCTCCTTCGCCGGCGCGTTCACGGTGTTCGCGCTGGCCGTGGTGGTCGGCTTCTATGTGGTCAGCGGCGTCTCGCACTCGCTGCACACCCCGCTGATGGCGCAGACCAACGCGATCTCCGGCATCATCGGAGTCGGCGCCCTGCTGCAACTCGGCTCGACGAACCTGGCGGTGCTGATCATGTCCTTCGTCGCGGCCACCATCGCGGCGATCAACATCTTCGGCGGCTTTCTGGTCTCGTACCGGATGCTCAGCATGTTCCGGAAGGACGCCTGACATGCTGACGGGGTTCATCCTGGGGCTCTACATCGTCGCCGGCGTGCTGTTCATCCTGTCGCTGGCCGGGCTCTCCAACCAGACCACCGCTCGCACCGGCAACGTCGCGGGCATGATCGGCATGGGCCTGGCCCTGATCGCCACGATCATTCACTCCGTCAACCTCTCCGCCACCGAGCCCGACCGGCTGCCGCCGCTGACCACGCTGCTGCTGATCCTGGCCGTCCTCGCCATCGGCGCGGCGGTCGGCACTCCGATCGCCCGCAAGGTGCAGATGACCCAGATGCCCGAGTTGATCGCGGCCTTCCACTCCTTCGTGGGCCTGGCTGCGGTGCTGGTGGGCTTCAACTCCTTCGCCACCGAAGGTCACGGCGTGGTGCACCTGGTGGAGGTGGCGCTCGGCGTCCTGATCGGCGCGTACACCTTCACCGGGTCAGTGGTCGCGTACCTGAAGCTGTCGGCGAAGATGCCGTCCCATCCGCTGATGCTGCCCGGCCACCACCTGCTCAACATCGGCGCCTTCGCGGTCTTCTGCGGGCTGATGGCCTGGTTCGTGCAGGCCGGCGAGCAGAACCCGGCGCTGGGCTGGACGTTGATCGTCGCGATCGCCGTGATCGGCTTCGCGCTCGGCTGGCACATGGTGGCCGCCATCGGCGGCGGCGACATGCCGGTGGTGGTGTCGATGCTGAACAGCTACTCCGGCTGGGCGGCGGCAGCGGCAGGGTTCATGCTCGACAACAACCTGCTGATCATCACCGGCTCGCTGGTCGGATCCTCCGGCGCGATCCTGTCGTACATCATGTGCCGGGCGATGAACCGCTCGTTCATCTCGGTGATCCTGGGCGGCTTCGGCGGCGAGGAGGAAGGCTCCGCCGGCGAGGAGGCTCACGGCGAGCACCGAGAGATCGACGCTGAGGCGGCCGCCGACCTGCTGTGGCACGCCCGCTCGGTCATCATCACCCCGGGCTACGGCATGGCGGTGGCCAAGGCGCAGGCGTCGGTGGCCGACCTCACCGCCAAGCTGCGCGCGCATGGCGTCGACGTCCGGTTCGGCGTCCATCCGGTGGCGGGACGGCTGCCCGGCCACATGAACGTCCTGCTGGCCGAGGCGCACGTGCCCTACGACATCGTGCTGGAGCTGGACGAGATCAACGCCGACTTCCCCGGCACCGACGTCGTCCTGGTGATCGGCGCCAACGACACCGTCAACCCGGCCGCCCTCGACGACCCGCATTCCCCCATCGCCGGCATGCCCGTGCTGGAGGTCTGGAAGGCGGACAGCGTCATCGTCTTCAAGCGCTCGATGGCCACCGGCTACGCCGGCGTGCAGAACCCGCTGTTCTTCAAGGAGAACACCCAGATGCTGTTCGGCGACGCCAAACAGCGGGTGGACGACATCCTGAAGGCGCTGGGATGAACGCTCGGCGTCGGGCGGGAGTTCCTGGCTTCGCAGGCCCGCCCGATGGGCAAGACGTGTTGCGCGCCCCGGTCGCAACAGCGACACTGGGAAGTCCCTTCCTGACCATCGGAGAGCGCCTATGCCTGTCGACCCGATCACCATCCGGCTCGCTTCTGCTGACGATCTGGGAGTGCTGCATTCTCGGGAAGCCCACCCGGACGCGCACCTGGCACTTCGTCACTTCGAGCGGCAGGAGGCGGGCGACTACTTCTTCGCGCTGGCCGAGCAGGCCGGCGACCCGCTGGGGTTCTGCGTGCTCGACACCCATCCGGACAACGACCTGTGCCCGGAGATCAAGAGCCTGTGGGTCTATCCGGAGTCGCGGCGGCTGGGCGCCGGCCGGGCGCTCACCAGCTATCTGGAGGACCTCGCCCGCGAGCGCGGCTTCGTCGAGGTATTCCTGCGGGTCGATCCGGAGAACGCCGCGGCGATCCCGATGTACATCGGGCTGGAGTACACCCCGACCGGCGACCACCGCATGACCAGCTACGAGGCGGTCGACGCCGGCGGCGCCGTCGAGATCGTCGAACGCCTGGACGCGGTCTACCGCAAGTCCCTGCTGGCGCGCTGACGCGCCGTCCGGGCTTCGCTCCCCACGCTCAACGGGGCTGACGGACGCCGAGCGCGGTCAACCGCAGCCGGTGGCCGGCGTGAGCCAGCTCCAGCCTCACCCGTCCGTGCGCGGCGTCGAAACCCGCCAGCGAGACCTTCCCCTGCACCAGCCATAGGGCGAGCTTCCCGAGTTCTCCGGGATGCTCCGCCCGGACGGTCGCCACAGTGCCGTCCGCGAACCGCAACTCGGCCACCCCCGGTGCCAGGGCCGTGCTGGAGATCCCGCGCGCCGGCACCTGACGTTGGAGCAGCCTGGTCGTGGTCGCCACGATGATCTCAGGGGCGGACACCGCGAACTCTCCGGCGACCTGCGCCGCGGCGGTCTCCAGATCGGCCAGATCCTGCGGGCTGAACAGCAGTCGGGGGTCTTCCCGGTGCCGCAGCCAGCCCCAGAGCTCCTCCCACATAGCTCCAGTATGAGCCTGTGGACGGATGCTTGCGAGGGTCTCAGCCCAAGCCGAGCAGGCGGCGGGTCCGCGCCACGTCGTCGCGCATCTGGACGATCAGGTCGTCGATGCTGGTGAACCGCACCTGGCCGCGGATCCGGTCGATGAACTCCACGGTCACCGGGGCGTCGTAGAGCTCCAGGTCGTCGCGATCCAGCACGTACGACTCCACCCGCCGGTCGTGGCCGTCGAAGGTGGGGTTGGTGCCCACGGAGATCGCGGCCGGCCAGCGTTCCGGCAGCTCGCCTTCGCCCAGCGCCTCGCCGTGCGCGCCGCGGTGGTCCCGGCGGGTCAGCCAGCCGGCGTAGACCCCGTCCGCGGGGCAGGCCAGATCGGCGGGGACGGGCAGGTTGGCTGTCGGGAAGCCCAGTTCGCGGCCGCGCTGGTCTCCCCGGGCGACGACGCCGCGGAAGGCGAAGGGCCGGCCCAGGTGCTCGGCGGCGTGGGCGACGTCGCCGTCGGTGAGCGCCTGGCGGATCAGGCTGGAGCAGGTCTCTTCGTCGCCGTAGCGCACCAGGGTGATGCCCTCGACCTCGAACCGTCCGGCCGCCAGCTCGCGCAGGGTGTCGACCGTGCCGGCGGCCCGGTGGCCGAACCGGAAGTTGGCGCCGACCACGACCCGGGCCGGGTCGAGCGGCAGGATGACGCGCTCGACGAACTGCTGCGGCGACCAGCCGGCGAACTCGGGGGTGAAGTCGACCACCTCGACCCGGTCCGCGCCGGCGGCGGTAAGCAGTTCGATGCGTTCGGTCAGCCCGGTGAGCAGCATCGGGCCGACCTCGGGACGCAGCACCGAGACCGGGTGCGGCCAGAAGGTGACCACGATCAGCGGCCGGCCGGGCTCGCGGCTCCTCGCCTCGGCGAGCACCGCGAGATGGCCGGGGTGGACGCCGTCGAAGTTGCCGATGACGACTACTGAGCGCTCCACCTATCGACCTTCCGTTGTGTGCCGATGAACGATAGCAAGCCGGATCAGCCCGCCACGAACACGGCCACCGGAACGGCGCGCTCCCCGTCCGGACGGTAGAGGGCGAGCAGTTCGTCGCCGGCGATCAGCGCGGTCGGATCGGCAGGCGCCGGACGGCGCAGCGCCTGGCCGTAGCGGACGGCCGTCGCCTCGGCCTCGTCCAGTTCGATGACAGGGAAGCATCGGCGCGCGGCTTCGGCGGGGCTGAGCAGCGGGACCTTCACCCCGGGGCCGGCTTCCAGCCCGTTGGGCGAGAGGTAGGGCTCGTCGAAGGTGAACGGGCCCACCCGGGTGCGGCGCAGCCGGGTGAGGTGCCCGCCGGCGCCCAGATCACGGCCCAGGTCGCGGGCGAGCGCCCGGATGTAGGTGCCGGAGGAGCAGTCCACCTCCACGTCGACGTCGAGCACGTCGGCGGCGTACCCCTCGTCCTGCTGCCAGCCGAAGACCCCGTGTTGCCGCGCCTTGATCAGCTCGAACCGGGAGACGGTGACCTCGCGGCCGGCGAGTTCGACCTCCTCGCCGGCCCGCACCCGGGCGTAGGAGCGCACTCCGTTCACCTTGATCGCCGACACCGCGGACGGCACCTGGGTGATCCGGCCGCGGTAGGCGGCCATCGCCGCCTCGACCTGCTCGACGGTCACCCCCACGGCGCCTCGCGACTCGACGAGGTCGCCCTCGGCGTCGTCGGTGACGGTCGCCTGCCCGAGCCGGATGGTGGCCCGGTAGCTCTTGTCGGTCAGCGCCAGGTGGCCCAGCAGCCGGGTGGCCCGGCCGACGCCGATCAGCAGCAGGCCGGTCGCCATCGGGTCGAGGGTGCCGGCGTGCCCCACCTTGCGGGTGCCGAGGATGCGGCGAAGCCGGCCGACGACCTGGTGAGAGGTCAAGCCGGCCGGCTTGTCGACGACGATCAGGCCGTCAGTCAACTCCCGTCCTCGTCTGCCTTCTTGTACGGATCGGGGTCGCCCGCGTAGGTCGCCCCCGCCGACTGGGCGGCGAGCTCGGCATCCCGGGCACGCGCCTTGGCCAGCGCCTCCTCGATCACCGAGGCCTCCTCCTCGACCGCGTCCAGGACGAAGGCCAGCGTGGGGGTGAACTTCAGCCCCAGCTGCTTGCCCACCGTCGAGCGCAGCAGGCCGGTCGCCGAGGCGAGCGCCACGGCCGATTCGGCCCGTGCCTCGGCGTCGCCCAGCACGGTGTAGAAAACGGTCGCCTCCCGGCCGTCGCCGGTGAGCCGGACGTCGGTCACCGTCACGAAGCCGAGCCGCGGATCCTTGATCCGGCGTTCCAGCATCCCTGCGACGATCACCTTGATCTGCTCGGCCGTCTTGGCCCGATGCGGGTTAGTCATCGACCCTCTCCTCAGTTCCGCGGCTTCTCGACCATCTCGAAGGTCTCGATGACGTCGCCGATCCGGATGTCGGAGTAGTTGGCCAGCGTCATGCCGCACTCGTAGCCCTCGCGGACCTCGGTGACGTCGTCCTTCTCCCGCCGCAGCGAGGCGATGGACGAGGTGTGCACCACGATGCCGTCACGCAGCAGCCGGGCCGACGCATTGCGCCGGATCGAGCCGTCGATGACCATGCAGCCCGCGATCGTGCCGATCTTGGAAGACTTGAAGATCTCCCGGATCTCGGCCTGGCCGCGCACCTTCTCTTCGAAGATCGGCTTCAGCATGCCCTTCAGCGCCGCCTCGACATCGTCGATCGCCGCGTAGATCACCGAGTAGTAGCGGATGTCCACGCCAGCCGCGTCGGCCATCTGGGTCGCCTTGCCCTGCGGACGGACGTTGAAGCCGATGATCACCGCGTCGGAGGCCGCCGCCAGCGAGACGTTGGTCTCGGTGATGGCGCCGACACCGCGGTCGATGACCCGCAGGTCGACCTCGTCGCCCACGTCGATCTGCGACAGCGAATCCTCCAGCGCCTCGACGGCACCGGCCGAATCGCCCTTGAGGATGAGCCGCAGCTCCTGGGTCTCGCCCTCCTGCATCTCCTTGAAGAGATCCTCCAGAGTGCGCCGCTTGGTGGTCCGGGCCAGCATGGCCGCCCGCTGCCGGGCCTCGCGCTGCTCGGCGATCTGGCGAGCCATCCGGTCGTCCTCGACGACCAGGAAGTTGTCGCCCGCACCGGGCACCGAGGTCAGACCGAGCACCTGCACCGGCATGGACGGCGGAGCCTCGTCCACGGTCTCGCCGTGGTCGTTGATCAGCGCCCGCACCCGGCCGTGAGCCGAGCCGGCCACGATCGAGTCGCCGGTCCGCAGCGTGCCGCGGTGCACCAGGACGGTGGCCACCGGGCC
>CAZLWS010000119.1:0-9122 GCA_964563205.1 uncultured Propionibacteriaceae bacterium
GGCGACGTCCTTGCCCGGGGCGTAGCCGGCGTTGCCGATGGCCTCGACGATCAGGTCGAGAGCGGCGCGGTTGCTCTCCAGGTTCGGGGCGAAGCCACCCTCGTCGCCCAGGCCGGTGGCCAGGCCACGGCCCTTCAGCACGGCCTTGAGGGCGTGGTAGACGCCGGCGCCGATCTCAAGGGCCTCGGCGAAGGAGGAGGCGCCGATCGGGGCGATCATGAACTCCTGGATGTCGACGTTGGAGTCGGCGTGCGACCCACCGTTGAGGATGTTCATCATCGGCACCGGCAGCAGGTTGGCGGTCGGGCCGCCGAGGTAGCGGTAGAGCGGCAGCTGGGCCGACTCGGCCGCCGCGTGGGCCACGGCCAGCGACACGCCGAGGATGGCGTTGGCGCCCAACGAGCTCTTGTTCGGGGTGCCGTCGAGCTCGATCATGGCGTCGTCGAGGGCGCGCTGGGCGGTCGCGTCCAGGCCCAGGACGTCGGGGGCGATCTGCTCGATGACGTTCTCGACGGCCTTCAGCACGCCCTTGCCGCCGTAGTGGGCGGGGTCGTTGTCGCGGAGCTCGGCGGCCTCGAAGGCGCCGGTGGAGGCGCCGGAGGGAACGGCCGCAGTGCCCTCGGAGCCGTCATCGAGGAGCACCTGAACCTCGACGGTGGGGTTGCCGCGCGAGTCGAGAATCTGGCGCGCGCCAATCTGGTCGATGAATGCCACTGTTGGACCTTTCAAGAAATGGGGTCGGACAACCCCACCCTAGAGCAGTCGAGCCGCCACCGGGAGGGCGCGGACGAAACCGCTCAGGGACGGGCGCCCTCGGCGGCGCGGACGCGGGTCTCCAGCTGCCGCAGGGCGTCGCGGGCCTCCTGCTCGGGGTCGAGGCCGGCGGCCTCGGCGGCGGCCACCAGGCGGAGGAACTCCGCGCCGATCGCGTCCGGGGCGACGTCGGCCGCGGCGAGGCCCAGCTGTTCGGAAGGCAGCCCGTGGCTGCGGGCGCGGACGATCACCTTGTGGGCGCGAGACAGAGCGCTGAGCCGGGACGGGATGCCTTCCAGCGCGGAGGAACGGTCCTTCTCCACCGCCTTGCGCTGCTCCCAGGAGCCGACCAAGTCGCCGGGCACCTCGGCCTCGGCGAAGACGTAGGGGTGGCGGGCGATCAGCTTTTCGGCGATCCGCGCGGCGACGTCCTGGAGGTCGAAGCGACCGGTCTCCGCGGCGATCTCGGCGTGGAAGACGACCTGCAGCAGCAGGTCGCCCAACTCCTCGGCCAGGTCGGCGTCGTCGCCGGACTCGATGGCGTCGATCACCTCGCAGGTCTCCTCGACCAGGTAGCGGACGAGCGAGCGGTGAGTCTGCTCGGCGTCCCAGGGGCAGCCGCTGCGCAGGGTGTGCATCACGCCGATCAGGCGTGCCACCTGGTCGGTCACGCGCCGCCGGCGGGAGCAGGGCTGGAGAGGGAGCCGCCGGGCACCAGGGTGAGCTGGTCGAGACTCCATTCGCCGAACCGCGGGTTGACCTCGACCGGGATGCTCGCGGCGGCCTCGGCGAAGCCTTCCTGCCCGAGGGCCTGGCTGGCCAGCGCGGTGGTCAGGAAGTCGGCCACGAAGCCGGCCGCCGCCGGGTCGGCGGCCAGCCCTTCGGGCAGCACGGCGGCCGAGGCGGCCGCGCGCTCGTCGTCGCTGAAGGTCAGCCCGGCGTTGGCGGCGACCTGGACGCCCAAGCGGGAGAGCACCAGCAGGCCGGCGACGCTGGCGGGGGTCGGGCTCGGCAGGTAGGGCTTCACGACCGGCGTCAGCGCGTCCACCTCGGAGACCGGGATGACCACGCCGCCCACTGTCGCCGCGTGACTCGGGTTCTGCCCCGAGCATCCGCTCAGCACCAGCATTCCCGCCAGCAGCGCGATCAGCGCCTTCACGGCCCGTCCCATGCTCGACTCCTTGCTTCTCGTCTGCTCGATCCTACTGGGTCACCGCGACCGGGAAGACATCGCTGAGCAGTTGGGTCGCCCACTCCAGCAGGGCGGCGTCGGTGACCGGCTGGCCGCCGATCGGACGGGTCATCGGACGCGGCGCCAGCAGGAACCCGGCCGCCTTGCGATACTGCGAGCCCGGGTAGACCCGCGCCAGCCGCAGCTGGACGGACTCGGGCAGCTCCGCCGGGGCGAACCGGATGTTCGTGCCGGCCTGGATCACCTCGGTGACCCCGCGGCGGCGCGCCTCCAGCCGGAAGGCGGCGACCGCCAGCAGCGCCTGGACCGCCGCAGGGGGTGCGCCGTACCGGTCGAGCAGTTCCTCGCGAACGGCGTCCAGCTCGGCCGAGCTCGTCACGGCGGCGAGTCGCTTGTACATCTCCAGCCGGAGCCGTTCGCTCTCGATGTAGTCGACCGGCAGGTGGGCGTCCACCGGCAGCTCGATCCGCATCTCCGGCTCCGGTTCGGCGTCCTCGCCGCGGAACTCGGCGACTGCCTCCCCCACCAGCCGCAGGTAGAGGTCGAAGCCGACCTCGGCGATGTGGCCGGACTGCTCGCCGCCCAGCAAGTTGCCGGCGCCGCGGATCTCCAGATCCTTCATCGCGATCGCCATGCCGGCGCCCAGGTCGGTGTGGGCGGCCATGGTGGCCAGCCGGTCGTGGGCGGTCTCGGTGAGCGGCTTCTCCGGCGGGTAGAGGAAGTAGGCGTAGCCGCGCTCGCGGCCGCGTCCCACCCGTCCGCGCAACTGGTGCAGCTGAGAGAGGCCGAGCAGGTCGGCCCGTTCGATCAGCAGGGTGTTCGCCGTCGAGATGTCCAGACCAGCCTCTACAATTGTAGTGCAGACCAGGACGTCAAAGCGGCGCTCCCAGAAGTCGACCATCACCTGCTCCAGGACATGCTCGTTCATCTGGCCGTGGGCCACGGCGATCCGGGCCTCGGGGACGAGTTCCGCCAGCTTCTTGGCGGTCTTCTCGATCGAGCTCACCCGATTGTGGATGTAGAAGGCCTGGCCCTCCCGGGCCAACTCCCGGCGGATCGCGGCCCTCACCTGTCGCTCGTCATACGGGCCGGCGAAGGTGAGCACCGGGTGCCGCTCCTCGGGCGGGGTGGTGATCACGCTCATCTCGCGGATGCCGGTGATCGCCATCTCCAGGGTCCGCGGGATCGGGGTGGCGCTCATCGAGAGCACGTCCACGTTGAGCCGCAGCTTCTTCAGCGCCTCCTTGTGCTCGACGCCGAAGCGCTGCTCCTCGTCGATGATCACCAGGCCCAGGTTCTTGAAGTCGATCTCGCCGGAGAACAGCCGATGGGTGCCGACCACCACGTCCACTCCCCCGTCGGCCAGGCCCGCGACCACCTTCTTCTTCTCGGCGTCGGTCTGGAACCGGCTGAGCGCGGCGACGGTGACCGGGAAGCCGGCGTAGCGGTCGGCGAAGGTGGCTTGGTGCTGCTGGACGAGCAGGGTGGTGGGGACGAGGACGGCGACCTGCTTGCCGTCCATCACCGCCTTGAAGGCGGCCCGGACCGCGATCTCGGTCTTGCCGTAGCCGACGTCGCCGCAGATCAGCCGGTCCATCGGAACCTGGCGCTCCATGTCGAGCTTGACCTCGGTGACCGCAGCCAGCTGGTCGGGGGTCTCGACATGCGCGAAGCCGTCCTCCAGCTCGCGCTGCCAGACCGTGTCCGGGGCGAAGGCGTGGCCCTTGGAGGCCTGCCGGGCGGCGTACAGCTTGATCAGCTCGGCGGCGATCTGGCGGACCGCCTTGCGCGCCCGGGAGGTCCGCTTGGCCCAGTCGGCCCCGCCCATCCGGTCCAGGGTGGGGCTCTCGCCACCCACGTAGCGGGTGACCAGATGCAGCTGGTCCATCGGCACGTAGAGCCGGTCGGCCGGCTGGCCGCGCTTGCTCGCCGCATACTCGATGACGAGGTACTCCCGGGTCGCCCCGGCGACCGTCCGGGTGACGAGCTCGACGTAGCGTCCGACGCCATGCTGCTCGTGGACGACCGGGTCGCCGGCGGCGAGTTCGAGCGGATCGATCTGGTTCTTGCGGCGGGCCGGCATCTTGCGCGCCGCCTTGTCGACCTCCCGCTGACCGGCGAGGTCGGCCGCGGTGAACACCGCCAGCCCGATCCCCGGCAGGGTGAAGCCGTGCCGCAGCTCGGCCACGCTCACCACCACGACCTTGGACGGCGGCTCGCCGCCGCCATCCAGCCGCGCCGGCAGCTCGGCCTCGGTGAGCACCTGCACCATCCGGTTGGCCAGGCCAGCTGAGTCGGCCACCAGCACGGTGTGCTTGCCGGTGCGCACCGCCTCCCCCACCGCCGCGATCGCAGCCTGCACGTCCCCCCGCCAGACCGGGGCCTCCTGAGCGTCCACCACCAGCGAGGCAACCCCACCGCCGGCGGACGCGCGAGCCGCCACGAGATCGCGGACGGCAGCCGCCTCCGCTTCGGGGTCGAGATGGAGACCGCCGTCGGTGGCCGACCCTTCGTCCTCAACCTCACCGCTGCTGAAGGGCGACAGACTCCACCAGGCCTGGCCGCGCTCCAGGGCGTGGGCGCGGACGTCGGCGAGGGTGCGATAGGCAGAGGCGCCCAGGTCGATCGGCTGCCGTCCGCCTTCGGCTGCGGCCGCCCAGGAGGCCGCGAGGAACTCCTCGCTGGTGGTGACCAGCTCGTGGGCGCGGGCGCGGATCCGCTCGGGGTCGTTGGTGAGGACGCGAGTGCCGGCCGGCATCACGTCGATCAGCAGTTCCAGGCCGTCCACCAGCACCGGAGCAAGCGCCTCCATGCCGTCCACGGCGTGGCCCTGGGCGATCTTGTCGAACATCTCCCCGAGCGTTCCCTCGACCGAGGCGTACTGGTCGGCCAGCCGGGCCGCGCGCGCCTTCACGTCGGCGGTGATCAGCAGCTCCCGGCAGGGAGAGGCGGTGATCTCGGGCAGCAGCTCGTCCATCGAGCGCTGGTCGGCGACCGAGAACGGCCGGATCTCCTCGATCGTGTCGCCGAAGAAGTCGATGCGCACCGGGTGCTCGCTGGTCGGCGGGAAGACGTCGACGATGCCGCCGCGGACGCAGAACTCGCCGCGCCGCTCCACCAGGTCGACCCGGATGTAGGCCGCGTCGACCAGGGCGCGGGCGACCTCGGTGATCTCGTAGTCCTGACCGGTGACCAGCCGCACCGGCAGCAGTTCGCCGAGCCCGGCGACCTGCGGCTGCAGCACTGCGCGGACCGGGGCGACCACCACTCGCGGGGTCGGCAGCTCGTCGTTGCCGAGCAGCCGGCGCAGCACGGCCAGCCGGCGTCCGACGGTGTCCGAGCGCGGGCTCAGCCGTTCGTGCGGCAGCGTCTCCCAGGCCGGGTAGTAGGCCACGTCGTCCGGCGAAAGCAACGAGCCGAGCACCGTGAGGGCGTTCTCCGCCTCCCGGAAGGTGGACGTGACAAGCAGGATCGGTGCGCTGCTGCGGGCGCTCAGCGCCGCGACGAGCAGCGGCCGGGCCGCGTCCGGAATGGTGACGTCAAGGGTGCGCACCCCCGCGGTGGCCGCGTCCAGGCAGGCGCCTACCGTCGGATCCGTCCCGAACAGTTCCACCAGACCCGCCATGCGCACCGGGACACCTTACTCCGATCCCCCGAGACATGCTTCCGACCCCACCCTGGTCAAGCAGTACGTCGAGGAAGGCCGCCAGGCCCTGCCCCAGCACCTGCCCCCGGGCACCCCGAGGAGCGCCTCGCGCGCGCCCTGCCCCTCGCGATCCGCGCCTGAACACCGCTTATCACGCCACCCTGCCCTGCCGACGAAAAGATCCGCGCACAGGCACCGTTTATGCCGCCCCGAAACCTCGCCAAAAAAGGTGTCAATGCGCGGAATCAAGTCAGCGGGCCTGCTGGGCGGCTCATAGGCGGTCAGAATGCGCGGTTCAGGAGTTGAAGCGGGACTGGGTGGTCTCCAGACCCAGAGTCAGCAGCGCGACGGTCGCGTCAGCGGCGCGGGCGAGGTCGACCTCGTAGCTCTCGCGCTCGGAGGCCGGGACGGCGGTGAGCACGTAGTTGACCGGGTCGCGATTGCCGGCCGGGCGTCCCACGCCGACCCGGACGCGGTAGAAGTCGCCGGTGCCGAGGCTGCGGCGGATCGACTTCAGGCCGTTGTGCCCGTTGTCACCGCCGCCGAACTTCACCCGGAGACTGCCGGGCGGCAGGTCGATCTCGTCGTGCACAACCACCAGGCGGTCGGCGGGGACGTCGAAGTAGTTGACCACCTTGACCACGGAACGTCCGGAGTCGTTCATGTAGGTGCGCGACTTCATGAGGGCGACCGGGGTGGCGTCCGCCCCTACTCCGCCGAGGGTTCCGGCGGCGGTCACCCGAGTGCGCGCGACATCGGCGCCGAGGCGCAACGAGTGACTGAAGGAGACGCCGGCCTCGCGGGCCAGCGCCTCGACCACGCGGTAGCCCGCGTTGTGGCGGTGGTCGGCGTAGGTCGGGCCCGGGTTGCCGAGCCCGACCACCAGCCAGGTTGCGGGGGCGATCACGCCTCCTCGGCGGCGCCTTCGGCCTCGGCCTCGTCACCGGTGGCCTCAGCGGCCTCGGCGGCCGGGGTGGCGGCGATGCTCAGGATGAGGTCGTCCGCCTCGCCCGGGAAGACCGCGCCGTCCGGCAGGTTCAGGTCGCCGGCGGTGATGGTGGCGCCGACCTCCAGGCCCTCGACGGAGATCTCGACGTCGGCCGGGATGTGGGTGGCCTCGACCTCGAGGGTGATGGTCTGCTGATCCATGATGACCAGGCCGTCCACCTTGTCCTCGCCGACGACGACCAGCGGCACCTCGACAGAGACCTTCTCGCCGCGGCGGACGATCACCAGGTCGATGTGCTCGATGGTGTTCTTGACCGGGTTGCGCTGCACCTGCTTGGGCAGGGCGAGCTGATCCTTGGCGCCGTCGATCGAAATGGTCAGCAGCGCGTTCGCGACGCGCAGCGCCAGGGTGATGTCATGGCCGGGCAGCGAGACGTGGACCGGCTCGGTGCCGTGGCCGTACAGGACGGCGGGCACCAGGCCCGCGCGTCGGGCGCGCCGGGCGGCGCCCTTGCCGAATTCGGTGCGGGCTACCGCTGCAATCTTGTTCTCGGACACGTCTTACTCCTCAACCTCAGTCAGTTCACATGGCGCAGCGAGGGAGGACGGACCTTGTCGATCACGGGCGCCGGGGCCCCTCGCCGAGGCAACCTGGGAAGCTTACCGCGCCCGCTCAGTCTGTATGAAATCGAAGCGGGATTCCCGCCTTCGCGGGAATGACGGAAGTGGGTGTATGACGGACCTGCTTCTCCACGTCAGCCCCGGCGTCCTCATATGTCATCCCCGCGAAGGCGGGAATCTCACGCTCGATGGGCTCAGCTTTCGCCGTTGAAGAGGGAGGTGACCGAGCCCTCCTCGAAGACGGCGGTGATCGCCTTGGCGATGAGCGGGGCCAGCGACAGCACGGTGAGCTTGGGGATCGCCACCGAATCCGAGATCGGCAGGGTGTTGGTGACGATCACCTCGGAGAACGGGGCCTCGTTCAGCCGCTGCGCGGCCGGCCCGGAGAGCACCGGGTGAGTGGCCGCGGCGATCACTCCCTTGGCGCCGTGCGCCACCAGCGCCTCGGCGGCCTGGCAGATCGTGCCGGCGGTGTCGATCATGTCGTCCACCAGCAGGCACATCCGGCCCTCGACGTCGCCGACCACCTCGCCGACCGCCACCTCGTTGGCCCGGTTGGGGTCGCGGCGCTTGTGGATGATGGCCAGCGGGGTGCCCAGCCGGTCCGACCACATGTCGGCCAGCCGCACCCGTCCGGCGTCCGGGGAGACCACGGTCATCTCGGCGACGTCGTAGTTGGCGGCCACGTACTCGTGCAGCACGGGCAGGGCCAGCAGGTGGTCGACCGGGCCGTCGAAGAAGCCCTGGATCTGGGCGGCGTGCAGGTCGATCGACATCAGCCGGTCGGCGCCGGCCGTCTTGTACAGGTCGGCGACCAGCCGGGCCGAGATCGGCTCGCGTCCGGCGTGCTTCTTGTCCTGCCGGCCGTAGGGGTAGAACGGGGAGACCACGGTGATCCGCTTGGCGGAGGCGCGCTTCAGGGCGTCCACCATGATCAGCTGCTCCATCAGCCACTCGTTGACCGGGGCCGGGTGGCTCTGGATGACGAAGGCGTCCGCGCCGCGCACGGACTCTTCGAAGCGGACGTAGATCTCGGAGTTGGCGTAGGTGAGCGACCGGGTGGGGACGAGGTCGACCCCCATCAATTCGGTCACTTCATGGGCGAGCTCGGGGAAGGCCCGGCCGGTGCACACGATGAGGTGCTTCTCGGTGGGCCGCTTGATCCCGCTCACTCGGCCTCCTCCTGGCGCTGGGCTCCGGTCAGCGTAGCGCCTGGGTCGTCGGGGGACGATTCGTCTTTCATGGCGGCCTGGGCCGCCCGGTCGGTGGCGGTTCCGGCCCGTCTGCGGGCCACCCAGCCGCGGACGTTGCGCTGCTGCCCGCGGGCCACCGCGAGCTCGCCCGGGCCGACGTCGCCGGTGATCGTCGAGCCGGCCGCCACGTAGGCCCCGTCGGCGATGTGGACGGGGGCCACCAGCACCGAGTCGCTGCCGACGAAGCTGTGGTCGCCGACCGTGGTGGTGCTCTTGGTGACGCCGTCGTAGTTGGCGAAGATCGTGCCGGCGCCGATGTTGACGCCCTCCCCCAGCACGGCGTCGCCGCAGTAGGTGAGGTGCGGCACCTTGGTTCCGTCGCCGATGATCGCCTTCTTGGTCTCGACGAAGGCCCCGATCTTGCCCTTGACCCCCAGTTCAGTGCCGGGCCGCAGGTAGGAGAACGGGCCGACGGTCGCCCCGTCCCCGATCACGGCCAGCTCGGCGTGGGTGCGGACGACGGTGGCGTTCTCGCCGACCTCGACGTCGATCAGGGTGGTGTCCGGGCCGATGGTGGCGCCGCGTCCGATCGAGGTGGCGCCTTCCAGCGAGGTGTTGGGCAGCAGGGTGACGTCCTCCGCCAGATCGACGCCGTCGTGGATCCAGGTGGTGCCGGGGTCGACGACGGTGACGCCGTCCAGCATCGCCTGGCGGACGATGCGGCGGTTCAGCTCGGCGCCCATCGCGGCCAGCTGGACGCGGTCGTTGA
>CAZLWS010000120.1:0-9069 GCA_964563205.1 uncultured Propionibacteriaceae bacterium
CTCAACCAGGCCATCCCTGGTGCCGATGCTCGCCGTCGCTGTCATGAATCAAGCCAACCACCCGGGTCTGACAGAAATTCGCACGCGACCTCGAGGCGTCGCCCACCGCGCCCCCGACGAGGTCGGGCGGCTCACCTCCCACCGGTGCCGTCAAGGCCGAATCGGTCACAGCCTGCTTTCCCTCGGTCGGCCCTGCTCGAGTTCACCCCTGCCTCATCCCGGCACGGACCACTGGCTATTCGCTGTTGGATGGTGGCGCGCATCAAGTGGTCCCCGTGTTTCCGGAGGCGCACAGGTACCTGCCGAACCCTGGGACCTGGGAATCATCGACGCCTCCAGGTATGGATCACCCCAAGACATACCGAACCATACGGACACCGCTGGCGCGGGCTTCGGCAGCAACCGCTCAGGTCGATCAGGCGTAGCTGGTGTTGCTGGTCGGGGTGATCACCAGTTCGTTCACGCAGACCCGGGCGGGCAGGCCGGCGATCCAGGCGACCGCGTCGCCGAGGTCCTCCGGAGTGAGCATCAGGGCTTGTTCGGCTTCGGTAGGCACCACGGGGCGGGTGTTCAGGATCTCGGTGCGGACCTCGCCGGGGCACAGGTGGGTGGCGCGGATGCCGTTCAGGCGTTCCTGGGCGTTCACGGTCTCGGCGACGGCGCCGAGCGCGGTCTTGCTGGCCGAGTAGCCGACCCCGACGCCGGGGGCGAACCGCCAGCCCGCCCAGGACGAGATCAGCAGGATCAGCCCGTCGCCGCGTTCCCGCATGCCGCCGATCACCTGCTGGATGGCGCGGACGGCGCCGTTCAGGTTGGTGTCGACGACGCCGGCGAGCGCCTCGGCGTCGCTGTTGTGCCAGTACCGCTGGGTGACGTTCGTGCCGGCCGAGTAGACCAGCACGCCGACCTCGCCCAGTTCGGCCCGCACCGCCTCGTGGGCCCGCCGCATCGAGTCGGCGCTGGTGACGTCGGCCACCACCGCCAGCCCAGGCGTGGCCAGGCCGGCCACGACCTCCTCGATGCGTTCCGGACGGCGGCCGCTGACTGCCACCCGCATCCCCAGCCGGGCCAGCGCTTGAGCGGCGGCGGCGCCGATTCCGCTGCCGCCGCCCAGCACCCAGGCGACGCTGCCGGTCATGAGTGGGCTTCGAAGGCTGTCGCGAGTTCGTCCAGCAGCAGCGCGTAGGCGGTGGAGCCGGCGTCCGCGTGGCCCACGCTGCGCTCGCCCAGCCAGCCGGCGCGGCCCCGCTTGGATTCCCAGGCCGCGGTCTCGGCGACCCGCTCGTGGGCGACGCCGGCGAGGGTCCGGCATAGCTGCGCGGCGTCACCATCGGCCTCGGAAAGGGCGTCCAGGCTGGGCAGCAGGGCATCCAGCAGGGTCTTGTCGCCGAGCTCGGCCTTGCCGCGCTCCTGGATCCGCTGCGCCACCGTCCTTCCGAAGGCCACGGCGTCGTCGCGGCCGTGGTCGGGGCCGGACGAGACCGCCTTGGCGCCCGCCATCACCCCGCCGCCCACCAGGGCGGCGAAGGTGGACGGATTGGCGGTGGCGAACGCCCGCCCGGCCGCGCCGAGCAGCATGCCCAGCGCGGCATCCTCCGCGGCCGCGGAGATGGCATCCGCCGCAGCTCCGGCGCCGGAGCGGACGGTGATGCCCAGATCGCCGTCGCCCAGCGCCGCATCCAGCTCCCGCAAGGTCTCCTCGTGGCCGGCCCAGCCGCGCAGCGCGGCGGTCAGCACCGGCCGCAGCTCCTCGGCGTTCATCGCGCGCCGAACCCGACGAAGGGAGTGGACGCGGGCGCGTCCAGCAGTTCCAGGAGTTCGTCGTCGAGCTTGAGCAGGCTCACCGAGGCGCCGGCCATCTCCAGGCTGGTGGCGTACTCGCCGACCAGGCTGCGGGTCACCTCTACACCTGTAGCGGTGAGCGTCTGGACGACCTTGCGGTACACCAGGTAGAGCTCCTCGAGCGGGGTCGCGCCCAGCCCGTTCACCAGCAGCGCCACCCGGTCGCCGGCCACCAGGCCGAGGTCTGCGACGATCGGTGTCAGCAGCCGCTCGGCGATCTCGTCGGCGGTCTCCAGGACGCCCCGGTGCTGGCCGGGCTCGCCGTGGATGCCGATGCCGATCTCCATCTCCCCCTCGTCGAGGGTGAAGGTGGGAACGCCCGCCGCCGGCAGGATCGTCGGCGACAGGCCGACGCCGGCGGTGCCGGTCGCCCGGACGGCCTTGTCGGCCAGCCGGGTCACCTCGGCCAGGTCGTCGCCGCGCTCGGCGGCCGCGCCGGCCGCCTTGTAGGCGAACAGCAGCCCTGCCACGCCACGTCGAGAGTCCGCCCGCTCACGGGGGGCGGAGAGCACGTCGTCGATCCCGAGCACGGTGGCCGTCTCGATGCCGTCGGCCAGGTCGCAGGCCAGATCGAAGTTGAAGATGTCGCCGCCGTAGTTGCCGTACAGGCAGAGCACTCCGGCGCCCTCGTCGGCCGCCTCGATCGCGGCCAGCATCTGCTCGGCCGAGGGCGAGGAGAAGACGTTCCCGATCGCCACCGACGAGCACAGCCCGCGTCCGACATAGCCCAGGAAGAGCGGCAGGTGGCCGGAGCCGCCGCCGGTGACGATGCCCACGCGACCGGCGGCTTCGTCCGTCCGGGCCAGGACGCGCAGGTCGCCGCCGACCGCGCCCAGCCGGTCGGAATGGGCCAGCAGGATGCCTTCGACGACCTCGTCGACGAAGTCGTCCGGATTGTTGATGATCTTGCGCATCACGCCTCCTCGTACCTTGCTACGGCGTCCGCAATGGCCGCCGCGATGTCAGCTGTGGGTTGTTCGATGGCCATCCGGACGGTCGATCCGCCGATCCCCCGGGCTGCCAGGGCTGCCTTGATCCGGGCGATGTCGCCGGCGATCAGGCCGACCACCTCGAGCACCTCGGCCTGGGACGCGGCGACCGTCTCGGCGTCGCCGGATTCCAGCGCGGCGATCATCCGGTCGAAGGTGGCCGGGAAGCAGGAAGCCACCCCGGACACCACGCCGTCGATCCCGTTGGCCTGCGCCACCGGGAAGTCGGCGTCGTTGCCGGTGAACACCTCGAACTCAGGCAGGGTCGCCTGGCGATACTCCAGAACGGGCGGCAGGTCGAAGCCGCTGATCTTCGTCCCGACGATGCCGGGGAGCTCGGCGATCCGGGCCAACTCCTCCCCCGTCACCACGGTGGTGGTGCGGGCGAGGAAGAGGTAGACGTAGATCCGCGCCCGGCCGGCGGCCGCCTCCGAGATCGCCTTGAAGTGCTCGTAGGTGGCCTGCGGCGTCCCCGGCAGGTAGTACGGGGTGAGCGCGGCGAACTCGGTGACGCCGGCCGCCAGCGCGGCCTCCATCAAAGCGATCGCCTGCCGGGTGGAGCCGGCGCCGATGTGAGCGATCAGCCGCTTGTCGCCCAGCGCCGCGCGCTGGGTCTCGAAGACGGCCTGGCGCTCGTCCGGCTCCAGGGCGAGGAACTCCCCCGTGGTGCCGGCGACGAAGGCGCCGTCGGCGCTCGACCGGGCCACGAGGGCCCCGACCTGCGCCGTGGCGTCGAGGTCGAGGTCCCCGTTGGAGTGGAACATCGTAGGAAGTGCAACCAGCAGCCGGCGGCCGCGGGCGTTGCGGGTCTCCATGGGGAATTTCATCCTTTCGTCGCGCCGGAGGTGAGGCCGGCCACGACATAGCGTTGAGCGAAGAGGGCGATGATCATCACCGGGACGGTGATGACGACGGCGGCGGCCATCAGGCCACCCCAGTCGACGGCGGCGTAGCTGGTGAAGTTGGCGATCGCCACCGGGAGCGTTCGGCTGCCGCGATTGGACAGCACGAGCGCGAAGAGGAAGTTGTTCCAGCTGAAGATGAAGGCCAGGATCGTCGAGGTGGCGATGCCCGGGACCGACAGCGGCAGCGTGATCTTCAGGAAGGCGGTGAGCCGGTTGCAGCCGTCGATCATCGCCGACTCCTCCAGTTCCTCCGGCAGACCTTCGAAGAAGCCCGACATGATGGCGATCACCAGGGGCATCGTGACGAAGATGTGCGTCAGGATCAGCACCCCGTAGCTGCCGACCATCTTCAGCTGCGAGAAGAGGAAGTACCACGGCACCAGCAGGCTGATGCCGGGGATGACCCGCGCCATCAGGACGAAGGTGGTGGCCTGCTTGATCTTGTAGCGGGCGATGCCGTAGGCGGCCGGGACTCCCAGCAGCAGGGCGATCGCGGTCGAACCGACACCCACGATGAAGCTGTTGAGGATGTACTGCCCGAAGCTCTGGGCCCGGAACACGGTTTCGAAGTTGGCCAAGGTCGGCGCGAACTGGAAGGTGTAGCTCGGGTCGATGATCTGCAGGCTCGACTTGAAGGCGGCGGAGAGCATCCACAGCAGCGGGAAGACGAAGGTCAGCGTGACCAGGATGATCCCGAGGATCCGGGCGGCCGATGCCACCCGAGCCCTGGCCGGCGGCTTGCGATAGTGGATGACGTAGGCGTCGGTGGTGGCGGCGGTCATGTCAGATTCCCCTTCTTCCGGAGGATCGCCAAGGCCAGCAGCACCACGACGATGAAGATGAAGAACAGCATCAGCAGGGCCGAGGCGCTGCCGTACTGCGAATACTCGAAGCTCTCGCTGTAGGCCAGGATGTTGAGCGTCTCGGCCTCATGCTGCGAACCGCCGCCGCGTCCCTTCGTGGCGTAGATGATGTCGAAGGTTTTCAGCGCGTCGATGGCCCGCAGGATCGCCGCGGCGCCCAGCGTCGGGTACAGCAACGGGAGCGTGATGTGGCGGAACCGCTGCCACACGTTGGCGCCATCCACCCGGGCAGCTTCGTCCGGCTCCTCGGGGAGGGTGGAGAGGCCTGCCAGGCAGATCAGGGTCACCATGGGCGTCCATTGCCAGACATCGATGAAGATCACCGTGTTGAGCGCTTGGCCGGGATCGGAGAGCCAGCCCTGTGGCGGCAACCCAAGGCCCTTCATGAAGACATTGGCGAAGCCGATCGAGGGTTCGAAGATCAGCAGCCACATCATGCCGACCGCCACCGGCGTCGCCACCAGCGGCAGCAGCAGCAGGACGCGGATGGCGCCCTGGCCCTTGAAGGGCTTGCGCAGCAACAGCGCGATGGCCAGGCCGATCACGAGCTCGAGCACCAGTGCGACGATCGTGAAGTAGGCCGTGCGGCCGACTGCCGGCCAGAACCGGTCCGACTGGGTCAGCCAGTAGATGTAGTTGCCCAGCCCGACGATGTCGAACGGACGGGTGACCGCGCCCTGGGCGTTGGTGATGGACAGGAAGACGGTGTAGCCGACCGGGAAGGCGATCAGCAGACCGACGAAGGCGACTGCGGGGAAGGTCAGGACCTGCTTGAGGTGGTGGTCCACCCAGTCGGCGAGACCTCGGCGACGGGGTGGGCTGGCTGCAGGCTTCGCAGCCTGGGTGACGGTGCTCATCTGGCTCCTTTCCGGCGGGGACGGGGTGGGGCTCATCGACGAGCCCCACCCGCTGATTCGATTACCGCTTCTCGGTGTCCAGGAGAGCCTGGAAGTCGTTCTGCGCGGTGTCGGCAGCCGCCTTCACGGCAGCTTCATCGCCGCCCTCGATGGCGGTCACCGCCGGGCCGCCCACGTACTCGCGAGCCCGGGCGACAGCCTCCAGCTGCGGACGATCATGGCCGACGTAGTCGGCGTCGGTGTTCTTGACGATCTCGACCAGGCCGGCCGGGAACTTGGCGGTGGCGGTGGCGTCCTGCCAGGCGGACGAGCGGGCGACCGGCAGGGTGTGCTCACCGAGCAGCATGACGGCGTTCTCCTTGTTGAGCGACCACTTGATGAAGTCCATGGCAGCGTCCTTCTTGGTGGAGAAGCTGTTGATGCCCAGCGTCTGGAAGACGATGTTGTAGGGATGCGAACCCACCGGACCGGCCGGGAAGCGGCCGTAGCCGACATTCTCGACGACGGCGCTCTTCTCGGGATCGAGGAAGGTGTAGGCCTGGCTGTCGGCGTCCAGGTAGAAGGCCGCATTGCCCTGGGCGAAGATCGCCGAGGCTTCAACCCAGCCCATGTTGGTGGCGCCGGGAGGACCGTAATTGTGGAGCAGGCGGCCGTAGGTGGCGTAGGCCTGCAGTGCGGCCGGGGTGTTGAGCGAGGCGTTGCCGGCCTCGTCCTGGAAGTCGCCGCCGTAGCTGTACAGGAAGGACGAGTACTGGGTCACCAGCGGCACCCGGGCGCCGCGCATGGCGATGCCGTAGAAGCCCTTGCCGGGGTCGTTGAGCGCCTTGGCAGCAGCCTCGAGATCATCGATTGTCGCCGGCACCGCGATGCCCGCGGCGTCCAGCAGGTCCTTGCGGTAGTACATGATGTGGCGCTCGGTCGCGACCGGGACGCCGTACACCTTGCCGTCGAGCTGGACGGCGTCGCGCGCGGACTCCTGGAAGTCGTTCCAGTCCCAGTCGCCGGCGCCGTCGACGTAGCTGGTGATGTCGGTGAGCCAGCCGTTGCGGACGAACTCTCGCATGACGTCCTGCACCTGGTAGCCGAAGATGTCGAACTCGTCGGATTGGGCGTTGAGCTTGACCTTCAGGGTGTCGTTGAGCTGCTCGTTGCCGTAGGTCTCGATGTGGACGGTGATCCCGGTCTCGGCCTTGTACTTCTCGGCCAGGGCCGGCAGCGCTTCGGTGAAGGTGCTGTTGGCGGCGATCAGGGTGAGCTCGGTGACCTCGCCGCCCGGTTCGCCCGACCCGCCTGAGCAGGCCGCGGTGAACATCATCGCGGCAGCCAGGGCGCTCGCCGCAAGCACGCGCCCTCGGGGCTTGAGTGTTGACATGCGATTCCTTTCTTTGGTGGTGTTCCGGTCCGTGGCGTCGGCGCCCGGACCGAGTTTCAGTTGGCCAGGTGGGCCGGCCGTCTGCCGGCGAAGACGTCGACGATGGCCTGCGCCGTCGAGATCCCGATCCGGTCGTATGCCTGCGCCGTGTCGGCGCCGGCATGGGTGGTGGCGACCACCGAGTCGAACGCCAGCAGCGGGTTGTCCGCGGCCACCGGTTCGAGTTCGAAGACGTCCAGTCCGGCGCCGGCCAGGTGGCCGCTCGCCAGGGCGTCCACCAGCGCCGCCTCGTCGACCAGCGGGCCGCGGCCCACATTGACGAGCACGGAGCCGGCCGGCATCAGCGCCAGGGTCTCGGCGTTGATGATGTGGTGGGTCTGGGGAGTGTGGGGCGCGTGGACGCTGACCACGTCGGAGTCGAGGACTTCCGCCAACGGGGCGAGCTCGACTCCCAGCGCTTCGGCGGCCGCCGGGCTGACGTAGGGGTCGAAGGCGCGCAGCCGGCAGCCGAAGCCGGCGAGCAGCCTGGCCAGGGCTTGGGCGGTGGCCCCGAAGCCGATCAGGCCGACTCGCTTGCCGGTGAGTTCCTCGCCGACGTAGCGGTCCCAGGCGCCGGTGCGGACCCGGGAGTTGATGGTGGGCACCTTGCGCAGCACCGAGAGGATGAGCGCCAGGGCGAGCTCGCCGACCGCGATCGCGTTGCCGCCCGGGACGTTGACCACGTCCACCCCACGACGCCGCGCTTCGACCAGATCGACATTGTCCAGGCCCACTCCGAGCCGGGCGATGACTTTCAGCTGGGAGGCTCGATCGAGGACCTCGGAATCCCACACTTCGACGCCGCAGACCGTCGCATCCGCGTTCGCGACCTCGCGGTGCATGTCCTCGGAGGTGTAGGGGTGGCCGCTGAGGTTCTCACGGAGGGTGAAACCGTGGTCAAGGAGGATCTGGCGTCCGTTGGCGCACAGGGCGCTCCAGCGGACTGCTCCGATCATGACCGTCTTGCCTGCACCAACCCTGGTGTCCATGTGATCGCGCCTCGCATCGTCGTAAGGATGCGTTCAGCCTGGCACAGTGATTGTTGACAGTCAATGGTTTTTTGTTAACAGTTTTCAGTCCGGGATGCGTGCCGGCCCGAACCGGCCGATCATGCGACGGTGCGCGTTCTCCAGATGGGTCGCGACAGCCTGGTGGACCTCGGCCTCCGGGGCATGCCGCAGCTGCTCCAGCAGCTGCGCGTGATCGTCCGCGCCCACAAGCAGATCCAGGCCGCGGCGGCCGGACTGGTCCAGCACCACCTCGAAGGTCTTCTCGTAGCTGCGCCACACGTCCAGCAGCCGCCGATGGCCGGCCAGTTCGTAGATGGCGGAGTGGAAGCCGATGTCGGCGCGGCTGAACCCCTGGTGGTCCCCCGCCTCCGCGGCCTCCCGCATGCGGGCCACGGCGGCCTCCAGCCGGGGCCAGTCCAGCTGGTCGCGTTTGGCCACGATCAGGCCGACCGCGAATTGCTCGATCGTCTCGCGCAGCGAGTAGAGCTCGTTGATGTCGTCGTCCGTCATGCCCACGACGAAGGCGCCGCGCCGGCCGGTGGTCAGCAGGCCCTCCGACTCAAGGCGGACGAAAGCCTCGCGGATCGGCCCTCGGCTCACGCCGAACTGCTCCGCCAGCGGTATCTCCACCAGGCGGGTGCCGGCGGCGAGCTCGCCGCTGACGATCAGGCGGCGCAGGGCGTCGGCGACCTGGTCTCCCAGCGCGACCTGTTGGATGAGTCCGATAGGGCTGGTCATATGGGGCTCCTGGTAGATTGTTGACAGTAGACTATCTGTAGCCGACCCCCCGCGCCGGGTCGCGCCAAGCAAGGAGGCCTGGGGTGCGTGCAGCCGTCCTTCACCCCGATTGTCGCGTGAGCGTAACGGAAATCGGTCCTCCCGGTCCCGCGCCGGGCCAAATCGTGGTCGCACCATTGTTCGTCGGCCTGTGCGGATCGGACGTCAGCTACGCGACCAAGGGCGCCAACGGCGCCTTCGTGGTGCGCCACCCCATGGTGCTCGGCCACGAGATCTGCGCAACCCTGACCGAGCCCACCCGGCTCGGGGACGAGCTGGTTCCGGCGGGGACGGCGGTCGTCGTCCATCCGCTGTGGCCCTCGCCGTTGCGCGGCGAATCCGTTGTGCGGACGGAGTTCGCCGACGATCCGACGAGCTTTCTGGGCAGCGCCTCGACCCTGCCGCACACCAATGG
>CAZLWS010000121.1:0-7278 GCA_964563205.1 uncultured Propionibacteriaceae bacterium
TCATGAAGGACACCGCCCTGGTCTTCGGCCAGATGGACGAGCCGCCGGGCACCCGTCTCCGGGTCGCATTGTCGGCGCTGACCATGGCGGAGTACTTCCGCGACGTGCAGAACCAGGACGTGCTGCTCTTCATCGACAACATCTTCCGGTTCACCCAGGCGGGTTCGGAGGTCTCCACCCTGCTGGGCCGGATGCCCTCCGCGGTGGGCTACCAGCCGAACCTGGCCGACGAGATGGGCCAGCTGCAGGAGCGGATCACCTCGACCCGGGGCCACTCGATCACCTCGATGCAGGCGATCTACGTCCCGGCCGACGACTACACCGACCCGGCGCCGGCGACCACCTTCGCCCACTTGGACGCCACCACCGAGCTCTCCCGCGACATCGCCTCGCGCGGCCTGTACCCGGCGGTGGATCCGCTCTCCTCGACCAGCCGCATCCTCGACCCGCAGTTCATCGGGCAGGAGCACTACGACACCGCGGTCCGGGTCAAGCAGATCCTGCAGCGCAACAAGGAGCTGCAGGACATCATCGCCATCCTGGGCATCGACGAGCTCCCGGAAGAGGACAAGGTGATGGTCGCCCGCGCGCGGCGGATCCAGCAGTTCCTCTCCCAGAACACGTACATGGCCGAGAAGTTCACCAACGTGCCGGGTTCGACGGTGCCGCTGGCCGACACCATCGAGAGCTTCAAGATGATCTGCGACGGCGAGGTCGACCACGTCGCCGAGCAGGCCTTCTTCAACGTCGGCGGCATGGACATGGTCATGGAGAACTGGGCGAAGATCCAGAAGGAAGGCTGAGATGGCCGGTCCGCTGACCGTCGAGGTGGTCTCGCCCAACGGCATCGCCTGGGAGGGCACGGCGTTGAGCGTGATCGCCCGCACCACCGAGGGAGACATCGGCATCCTGCCCGACCATGAGCCTTTTCTGGCCGGCCTGGTACCGTGTGCCGCAGAGGTGCTGACGGTCGACGGCCGTCGCGAGATCCTGGCTCTGAACGGTGGCTTGATCTCCGTGGCCGACAACCGGGTCTCGCTGCTCAGCGAGTTCGCCCGGATTGCCAAGGAGATCGATCTCGACGCCGCCGAGCATGAGTTGGCGGCTGCGGAGAAGCGTTTGAACGAGGGCGAAACCGACGAGGAGACCCAGCAGCACTTCCGGCGCGCCAGCGCGCAGGTGAAGGCCGCACGCCTGGCTCGCGAACACGCCTGAGAACGCGGAGGCACGATGGACTGGCTGGCGGTGACGGAGATCATCGCGCTGGTCATCGCTGCCGTCATCCTGCTGCCGTTGGCCTGGCTGGTCGCGCGCCGTCGCTGGCTCTCCCGCGGCGGAGCCCTGTTCGACTGTTGCGTCCGTCTGAAGACGACGACTCCGGGCACCGGCTGGGTGCTCGGAGTCGCACGTTACCGGCAGGGACGGATGGAGTGGTTCCGCTCCTTCTCGCTCTCGCTGTGGCCGAAGCTGGTGTTCCCGCGGGACGACACCACGGTCGGCCCGCAGCGGACCCCGGACGAGATCGAGGCGTTGTTGCTGCTGGAGGATCAGCGGGTGATCCAGCTGCGACGCGACGACGGCCGCAGCTGGGAGGCCTCCATGACGCCGGAGGCCATCACCGCACTGCTCAGCTGGCTGGAGGCTGCTCCGCCGGGCCAGGGTCACCAGCGGCGTCCGGTCTCCTGACCAGCCGCGCACGCTGCCTGACCCCCTTGGGATCGGACGGAGTGCGATCCGCGCCGGGCACCCACAACACGTCCCCGGCCTCCTGACCGACCACCCGGGCGAGGATGAACAGCAGATCCGAGAGCCGGTTCAGATAGGTGATCGCCAGCGGGTTCACTCCGCCGGGCCGGTCCGCGGCGCTCGGCTCCGTCCCGTACTGCTCAGCTGCCCGCCAGGCCTCCCGCTCCGCCCGTCGCACCACCGAACGCGCCTGGTGCAGCAGGGCGGCGGCGAAGCTGCCGCCGGGCAGGATGAACGACCGCAGCGCCGGCAGCGGGTCGCCGAAGGCGTCGCACCAGGCCTCCAGCCGGTCGATCGACGGCTGGACGATGCGCAGCGGCTCGTACGGAGGGTTGGAGGTCAGGGGGAATGAGAGGTCCGCCCCGGCGTCGAACAGCTCGTTCTGGATGTGCCGCAGCGCCGTCCGGACCTCCTCGGGCAGGTCCGGCTGGGTGACGACCATGCCCAGGATCGAGTTGGCCTCGTCGACCGCGCCGTAGGCCTCGACCCGAAGGTCGGTCTTGCGCGCCTCCGACAGGTCGGAGAGCCGGGTCGTCCCGGCGTCCCCGGTGCGGGTGTAGATCCTGGTGAGGTTGACCATGGGAGCCAATCAATCTCACCGGAGAACGGGTGTCAAACCGCGTCCTCTCCGTCAGGCCGGCGCCCCATGCGTCATCCCCGCGCAGGCGGGGATCTCGCCGCACCGGCCGCGCTCCGCGCGCTTGAACGCCTCTGGCAGGGTGGTGCCGTGAAGAAGTTGCTGTTCCTGCCCGCCGCACTGCTCGTCCTGGCCGGCTGCACCGCGCCGGTGTCCGCCGCGCCTGAGCCCAGCCACTCCGGTGCGCCGGGCACCGTCGTGTGCGAGTACGCGGCCGGCGGTGAAGCCGCCAGGAAGGTGTCGCCCCCATTGGCCAACAACGTCCCCGCCACCGGCCAGGTCGACTACGTGATGACCCTCAACGGCTCGCCGATCACCCTCACCCTTGACCGTGAGCTGGCGCCCTGCACGGTGAACTCGTTCACCTCGCTGGCCGACCAGGGCTACTTCGACGACACGGCCTGCCACCGGGTCACCGATCAGGGCATCTTCGTGCTGCAGTGCGGCGACCCCACCGGCAGCGGACGAGGCGGCCCGGGCTACACAATCCCCGACGAGTTCGAGAAGATCACCGGCTACCCGGCCGGCGTGCTGGCGATGGCGAACACCGGCGCGCCGGCCTCAGGCGGCTCGCAGTTCTTCATCGTCTACGCCGACACTCCGCTGCCGCCGCAGTACACCGTGTTCGGAACGATGGACGCCGCGGGCGTGGCTCAGGTCGCAGAGATCGCGGCGGGCGGCAACGACGGCTCCTTCGGCAGCGCCGGCGGCGGCGTACCGAACCTGCCCGCCAAGATCACGAGCATCGCTGCGGCCTAGCGAGATCCCCGCCTGCGCGGGGATGACGGAAAGGGGAGCCCAACTCCGGCATCCCCCGCCCGCCCAACTCCGTCATTCCCGCGAAGGCGGGAATCTCCCATGCTAGTGATCCCGGGCGAAACCGAGCAGCGCGTCGATGACGGCCTGCGGCTGGTCGGCCTGCACCCAGTGGCCGGCGTCCGCGATCGTCCGCAACTCGACCGCGGGAAAGAGGGCGTGCATCGCGGGCTCGTACTCCGGCCGGACATAGTCGGAGTGCTCGCCGCGGAGCCACAGCACCGGGCCGGGGTAGCTGGCCGGCCCCGGGTCGGGCCAGCTGGCGATGGCGGGCAGGTTGGCGCTGAGCACGCGCAGGTTGGGCTGCCAGTGCCACCGGGGACGGGCGCGCAGGTTCTGCAGCAGGAACTGCCGGATGCCGGGCTCGGCGATGCGCTCGGCCATCACCGCCTCGGCGTCGCCGCGGGACTTGACCTTGTCGAGCTCGACCGCCGCCATGGCGGCCACCAGCCGGGGGAAGCCGTCCACCCCGGCGGAGTGGGCGGGGGCGATGTCGATGGCGACCAGCCCCGCCACCAGTTCCGGACGCCGCAGCGCGACCAGCATGGCGGCCTTGCCGCCCATGGAGTGGCCGACCAGGATCACCCGGGCTGCCGAGCCGAGCCGGTGGACGAGCTCGTCGGCGACCGCGTCCGCCATCGCCTCGTAGCTGAACTCGTCGGTCCAGGCGCTGGCGCCGTGGTTGGGCAGGTCGAACAGGACGCTGGCGTGGCCCTGCTCGGCCAGCGCTCCCGCGATGCCGGACCAGTTGCGGCCGCGTCCGAACAGGCCGTGCAGGAAGACGAACCGCGGACGCCCGGCGCCGACCAGGGTGGTGTGCAGCCCGCTCATCAACGCCTCCGCTGCCAGCAGGAAGTGTGCCAGTGCCGCCGCTCGGCCACCGCCGAGACCGAGCCGATGCTCGCCTGCCGCGGCCAGGCGACCACCTGCGCGGCGCCGACCGGGATCTCGCGGCTGCACCCGGGGCACAGGTAGGCCTTGGCGGCGCTGCCGCCGGGCATGGTCTGCACCATCCACTGGCCGTCGGCCTTGGACACCAGCTGGGCGAAGCCGCCCTGGCTGAGCGGCCGGGCTGGTCGCAGGTGCTTGGAGGGACGTCTGGCCATGGGTCAAGGGTACGGGGCCAGATGGGGTAGCTTGTCCGACGTGCGTCTGCTGATTGCCCGTTGCCAGGTCGACTACGCCGGAAGGCTGTCGGCGCATCTCCCAATGGGCACCCGGCTGATCATGGTGAAGTCGGACGGGTCGGTGTCGATCCACGCCGACGACCGCGCCTACAAGCCGCTGAACTGGATGAGCGCGCCTTGCACCATCTCCGTCAGCGAGCCGCCGGCCGATCTCGAGGCGGTCACCGCCGACCAGGAGGCCGGCCTCACCGAGGTCTGGGAGGTGCGCAACACCACCGGTGACACCCTGCAGATCGCGATCGCCGAGGTGCTGCACGACAGCAGCCACGAGCTGGGCGTCGACCCCGGCCTGCAGAAGGACGGCGTGGAGGCCCACCTGCAGGCCCTCCTGGCCGAGAACCCCGCTGCTTTCGGCGACGGCTGGACGCTGGTGCAGCGCGAGTACCAGACCCCGATCGGCCCGGTGGACCTGCTCTACCGGGACGCCCTGGGGGCGTACGTGGCCGTCGAGGTGAAGCGCCGCGGCGAGATCGACGGCGTCGAGCAGCTTGCCCGCTACCTGGAGCTGATGAACGCCGACCCCCTGATGAGCCCGGTGCGCGGGGTCTTCGCCGCCCAGCTGATCAAGCCCCAGGCAAAAGTGCTGGCCGGCACCCGCGGCATCGACTGCCTGCTGGTCGACTACGACGCCCTCCGCGGCCTCGACAACGCCGACGACCGACTCTTCTGATCCCCAAATCCGCTCTCGCTGGTTGCATCCGACGGCCAGTGGCCGTACAGTGGACGTACAGGAGGAACCATGACTCAGACCGTCACCCGTCGCCGCAGTCGGCGTCTGGAGCTGAGGACGACCGACGAGGAGCGCGCGCTGATCGATCGTGCGGTGAGCGTGTCCGGCACTGACCTCACCGATTTTGTCGTCACTCACGCCTCGGAGGCTGCCCGACGGGTACTCGCGGACCGGCAGTCTTTCGATCTCGACCCGGCCGCGCTGGAGGCTTGGGAAGAGCTGAACTCCCGTCCCGCGCGGGATCTGCCTGGTCTGGCAGCGCTGTTCCGTCGACCGTCTCCGTTCGAGGAGTGAGCTATCGGGCGCCCCGCCCACTGGGGCCGACGCATCGGCTGGATGAGTTCGCATGCGCTTCGGCGGAGCAGACCGATTGGTTGCGGCGACTCGCCCGGCAGTCCGCGTCGACTGGCACGACCAGAGTGTTCGTGGTCACCGAGACCGACTCCGATCGAGTGGTGGCCTACTACGCCTGGTGCATGGCTCAACTCGCAGTCGGCGACGCGCCAGAGCGACTGCGCAAGGGAGCGGGACGCTACCCGCAGCCAGTCGCCCTGTTGGCCCGGCTCGGTGTCGATCGTGAGCATGAAGGACGGGGGCTGGGTGCGGGGCTGTTGACCGACGTCATCGCCCGAGTGTCTGCGCTCTCAACCGAGATCGGCTGTCGTGGCCTGCTGGTGCACTCCGAGTCGCGGGCCGCGCGGGATTTCTACCTCCATCTCATCCCGGAGTTCGAGCAGAGTCCGACCGACGAGTTGCACTTGGTGCTGCTGCTGAAGGACATCAGACGGACTCTTGCCCATCAGACACCAGACCCTCGGGCGTGACTTTCTCGCGTCAGGTGCGGTCGAGGTGGGGGATCAGCACCTCGCGGTAGAGCAGCAGGAGCGCGGCCATGGTCGGGATGGCCAGGATGGCGCCCACCAGGCCCAGCAGCAGGCCGCCGGAGACCGCGGCCAGGATCACCAGGACGCCGGGCACCTGCACCGAGCGGGAGAAGACCCGGGCCTGGATGACGTAGGCGTCGAACTGCTGGTAGGCCAGCATGACGAGGACGGTGATCAGCCCGGGTGTCTGGCCCAGGGAGAAGGCGACGATGCCGACGATGATGATCGCGATCGAGGTGCCGACCAGCGGGATGAACGCCAGCAGGCCGACCACCACCGCCAGCGCCACCGCGTACTGCGACAGCCCGACGGCGGTCAGCAGGATGAAGGAGAAGACCGTCCAGAGCATGGCGACGATGAAGATGCCCGACACGAAGCCGCCGACCCGCTTGAACGCCTCGTTGGCCAGGTAGCGGGTGCGGGCGCGACGCGAGCCGGGGGCGAGCTGGTAGATGACCTCCTTGATCGACGGCAGCGAGGTCAGGAAGTAGAGGGTCAGCACCACGGAGATCGTCACCGAGAAGATGACATTGGCCACCGCCTGCCCGGCGCCGAGCAGGCCGCCGAACAGGGTGCTGATCAGCTCTCCCGACTTCAGGAACTCCTGCAGCGCGCTGATGACCTGGAACTGCTCGTCCAGCGCCGCGATCTGCGGGTTCAGCGACAGGTTGTCCAGGTAGATCGGCGCCATCTGATTGAGCCGCTGCACCTGCTCGGTCACGACCGGGACGATCGCCCAGCCGGCCAGCACCAGGAATGAGACCAGCGCCAGGGCGACCAGCAGCACAGCCAGCCCGCGCCGGATGCCGCGGTTGTGGAACCACTCCACCACCGGGTTCAGGCCCAGTGCCAGCGCGAAGCTGAGCACGACCAGCACCAGGATGTCCTTCAGCTGGCCCAGCGAGGTCAGCAGCGCGTAGGCGGTGATGCCGCCGGCCGCGATGAAGAAGCCGATGTAGAACGGGTTGCGGTACAGCAGGGACAGCCGCTCGGTGCGGCTCTCGGCGCCCTCGAAGTAGTCCGGCGGCGTCGGCTGGGTGGTGCGGCGCCAGCGCAGCAGCCAGTTGCGGGTGGCCGGGGCGTTGGGCGTGCGGGCGGAAGCCGGCGCACCCGCGGCAGCCGGACGCGGCGGCGTCGGCTGCGGCGGGGTGGGACGGTCTTCCGCCGCTGAGGTCATGAGCTCTTGCCGCTCCTGGTCCTGCTCTTGCCGGTTCTCGCGGTCGTGATCTTGACGGTCTCGTTCTCGGACGGCCCGTCGGGGACAGCCTCGGACGGCTG
>CAZLWS010000121.1:7378-8950 GCA_964563205.1 uncultured Propionibacteriaceae bacterium
TCGACGGTGTCGATCGCGAAGGAGGAGAGCTGGGCCAGCTGAGCCACGATGGCCTGCTTGCGCAGATCGAGGGCGTCGACTTCCTGCCGCAGCTGCGCGGCGTGCTCGACGGCGGCCTGGTTGGCCTCGCTGAGAATCCGGGCGGCTTCATGCTGGGCGTTCTCGACGGTGGTCTGGGCCTGCTCGGCGGCGCCGCGGGCGATCTCGGCGGCCTCGGCCCGGGCGGTCTCCCGGCGCTGGTCGGCGGTCACCAGGTCGGCTTCCAGCCGGGCGTGCTGATCGTCGGCCTGCTGCTTGCTGCTGGTCAGCAGCTCGGCGATCTGGTCGGCGGCCGCCTGCCGTCCGGCGGCGATCTCTGCCAGCGCCGCCTCCTTGGCCCGCGCGAGCTCGGCGACCTGCTCGGCGGCCAGCCGCTCGGTCTCGGCGCGGCGCTGCTCAGCCTCGGCGAGCGCGGCGTCCACGATCGTCCGAGCCTGAGTCTCGGCCTCGCGCACCAGCCACTCCCGCTGCCGCTCAGTGGTCTCCAGCAGGGCCGCGGCGTCGGCTCGGGCCGACTCCAGTTCGGCCGCGGTCTGCTCGCCGAGCAGGGTGCGCAGCCGTTCGAGGTCGGCGGCGGTCGCCTCCCGGCTCTCGTCGAGCAATCGCTGGGTCTCGTTGGCCAGCTGGGTGCTGTCAGAGCCAGCCTGGGAGCGGATCGTCGCCGCTTCAGCGTTGGCCGCGGCGACGATCTCGGCCGCCTGAGCCTCGGCCGCCGTCAGCATGCCGCGAGCGTGTCCGCCCAGCCGGCCGAAGTCGGTGGTGCCGGCCGAGGCCTGTGTCAGTTCAAGCTGGTGGCGCGCCTCGCGCGCCTCGGACGCCTTCCGGGCGAGCTTCGACTCCAGTTCCCGGATGTACGCGTCCACGGCTCCGCGCTCGTAGCCACGCAGGGCTTGGGGGAAGTTGCCGGCCGCGGTGGCGGTCTCGTCGAACAGGTCGAGACCTCGCTCATCGAAGGATGACACTGGAATCGGTCCTTTCTTGCCTGGGGAAGGGCTGCGACTCCGAGCCTACCGCTCGCCCCGGACGTTCCAGTGACCGGTCCTCAGTGGTGGGAAGACGCCGGCTCCACGAGTTCGAGCAGGATGCCGCCGACATCCTTCGGGTGGGCGAAGTTGATCCGCGAGCCACCGGTCCCGATCTTCGGCGCGTCGTAGAGCAGCCGGACGCCGCGCTCCCGCAGGGTCGCGCAGACCGCGTCCAGATCGGCGACCCGGTACGCCACCTGCTGGATGCCGCCCTTGCCGCCGTTGCGCTCGATCCACTTGGCGATCGTGCTGTTCTCGTTCAGCGGCGCGAGCAGCTGCACCTGCGCGTTCTCGGCCAGCTGGTCGCCGGTGCCGATCATGGCCTCCTCGACGCCCTGCTCTTCGTTGGTCTCGCGGTGCAGCACCCGCCAGCCCAGCACCTCGGTGTGGAACTTGATCGCGTCGTCGAGGTTGTGGACGGCGTAGCCGACATGGTCGATGCAGATGAAGAGGCTGTCAGTGCTCATGGATCAACCCTGGCACAGCGAAACGCCCCGCGTGCGGACTT
>CAZLWS010000122.1:0-8930 GCA_964563205.1 uncultured Propionibacteriaceae bacterium
CTCCCGGTGGTGAACACCCACGTCCACTTCCCGCCGAACTTCTCCGCCTTCCACACCGTGACCGACGCCGTCGAGACGGCTGTCGCCGAGGGTGCGGCCGCGATCGGCATCTCCAACTTCTTCGACCAGCAGGTCTACGCCCGGTTCGCCGAGCAGTCGGAGGCGGCCGGCATCGTGGCGCTCTTCGGGCTGGAGTTCATCACCCTCGATCCCGAGCTTGAGGCCGCCGGCACGCTGGTCAACGATCCCGCCAACCCCGGCCGGGTCTACTTCTGCGGCAAGGGCGTCAGCCCGTTCCGTCCCCGCCCGGACGGGGCCGCGGCCACCGCCGCCGCGATCCGCGCCGCCAACGACGCCCGGGCCGAGGCGATGGTCGCGCAACTCGCCGCCCACTTCGCCGCCCACGGGCTCGACGCCGGGCTGACCGCGGCCTCGGTCGCCGCTGAAGTCGCCGCCCACGCCGACGTTCCGGTCGAGTGGGTCTCGCTGCAGGAGCGTCACATCGCCCAGGCCTTCGAGGCGGCGCTGACCGCCCTGCCGCCGTCCGAACGGTCTGAGGTTCTGACAGCCACCTACGGCTCGCCCTCGGGCGTCGACCTCAACGACCCGGTGGCCGTGCAGGGCGAGCTGCGCTCCCGGCTGCTGAAGGTGGGAACCCCCGGCTACGTCCCCGAGGTGCCGCTCAGCTTCGCCGACGCCTACGCCTACGTGCTCGCGATGGGCGGCATCCCCACCTACCCGATCCTCGCCGACGGAGCCAAGGAGCTCAGCCCCTTCGAGTACCCGGCGGCGTACCTGGCACAGCGGCTGCGGGAGCGCGGGGTGTTCGCGGCCGAGCTCATCCCGGGCCGCAACCGCTCCGCGCTGGCAGCGGAGTACGTCCGTGAGCTGACCTCCGCCGGTCTCATGGTGATGGGCGGCACCGAGCACAACACCGCCGACCGCATCCCCTACCTGCCCGCCTGCGCCGACGGTCCGCTGCCGGACGCCGCCCGCACCGCCTTCTGGGAGGCCACCTGCGTGGTCGCCGCCCACCAGCACCTGGTAGCCCGCGGCGAACCCGGCTACGTGGACGCCACCGGCGCCCTGGCCGGGGACGCCACCCGCACCGCCGAACTCGTCGCGCTGGGCGCCGAGCTGATCAGCGCCACCACCCACTGAACCAGGAGCGAACGTGGATCTCACGCAGCAGCTGATCGAAGTCGCCAACCACTACGGCGGCGACGAGGAGTACTGCCGGGCCGGCGGCGGCAACGCCAGCGTCAAGCGGGACGGGGTGCTGCACATCAAGCCCAGCGGTGTCCCGCTGGCAACCCTCGCCGCCGACGATCTGGTGCCGCTGCGGCTCGACGTGCTCCTGGACGCTCTCGCCTCCGATGAGCCGGTCGAGGGCGATCCGGTGCGGGCCGCCGCCGCCCGGGCGCTGGTGCGGGACACCGGACGCCGTCCGAGCGTCGAGATCCTCTTCCATGCCTTGATCCCGGACGCCCTGGTGCTGCACCTGCATCCTCTGATCGCCAACGCACTCACCTGCAACGCCGAGGCCGAACGACTGGCCGCGGAACTGCTCGGCGACGAGGCCGTGCTGGTGCCCTACATCGACCCCGGGGTGCCGCTGGCCCGCGGCGTGGCCCTTGCTCGCGAGGCCTACGCCGCCCGAACTGGCCGCCCCGCCCCCGGAATCACCCTGCTGCGCAACCACGGCATCATCGTCTCCGGAGACTCGGCCGCCGAGCTCCGTGAGCGCACCGACTGGCTCACCGACGTGATCCAGACCGCGATCGCCGCGGCGCCGCTGCCGTCCGCGCCGGAGCCGGACGCGGCTCTCGCCCGCGTTCGCAATGCCATCGCGCCGACCCTGCGCGGGCTGCTGGGCGGAGACGCGCTGGCCGTGGTCGCGTCGGACGCCGGCGACCTCGTCCGGTCCGTCACCACGACCCCGGCCGGGGAGGCGATCCTGACCGGCGGCCCGCTCATCCCCGATCAGATCGTGTACGCCGGCTCGCTGCCCGCCGTGGTCGAGTTGGGGGAGGGCGACCCGGTGACGGCAACCACCGAGGCGGTCGAGGCCTTCCGCACAACTCACGGCAAGGACCCGGTGATCGTGGTGGTGCCCGGGGTGGCGGCCTTCGGCGCCGGACGGGATCTGGCCGCCGCGCGGAACGCCCTGGCCACCTTCACCGACGCGCTGCGGGTGGCCCGCGACGCCGGCCGGATCGGGCGGGTTCAGGTGATGGACGCCGCCGAGCGCGGCTTCATCGAGAACTGGGAGGCCGAGGCCTACCGCCAGTCGGTGGCGGCCCAGACCTCCGCCGGCCGGCTGGCCGGCAAGGTGGTGATGATCACCGGCGCCGCCCAGGGCTTCGGCCTCGGGATCGCCCAGGAGCTGATCACCCAGGGCACCTCCCTGGTGCTGGCCGACCTGAACGTGGACGGCGCCGCCCACCACGCAGCGGCCATGTGCGAGCAGTACGGCCCGGGCCGGGCGGTCGCCGTCCGGATCGACGTCTCCGACGAGCAGTCCTGCCTGGACGCGGTCGCCGAGACGGTCGGGATCTTCGGCGGCCTGGACGTCTTCATCTCCAACGCCGGGGTGCTGCGCGCCGAGTCGGTCTTCACCCAGCCGGTAGCCGACTTCGACCTGGTCACCAACGTGAACTACCGCGGCTACTTCCTCGGGGTGCGGGCAGTGGCGCCGGTGCTGGCCGCCCAGCACGCGGCTCGTCCCCAGGCGTGGTTCGACATCATCGAGATCAACTCCAAATCGGGGCTGGTCGGCTCGAAGGCCAACTTCGCCTACGCCGGCTCGAAGTTCGGCGGCATCGGCCTCACCCAGTCGTTCGCGCTGGAGCTGGTGAGCTCCGGGGTGAAGGTGAACGCGATCTGCCCCGGCAACTTCCTCGACGGCCCGCTGTGGTCCGACCCGGAGCGCGGGCTCTTCGTCCAGTACCTGCGGGCCGGCAAGGTGCCCGGCGCCACAACCCTCGAAGAAGTCCGCGCCCACTACGAGAAGCAGGTCCCGATGGGACGCGGCTGCTTCCCCGCCGACCTCGCCAAGGCGATCTACTACATCGTCGACCAGTCCTACGAAACCGGCCAGGCCGTCCCCGTCACCGGTGGTCAGAACATGTTGAACTAGCCGCTGGAGATCCCCGCCTGCGCGGGGATGACGGAAAGGGTGGGTGCCCGACCATCGACATCCCCCTCCCGGTCTCCCGCCACCGTCCCGATCCCACCACCGTCGGATCCCACCACCGTCGGATCCCGCTCCCCACTCTCCGCCATCCCGGGCTTGACCCGGGATCTCACCGCAAGACCGCTACCGAAGGATGAAGATGCCCGATCTCCCCGCGACTCAGTACGCGATCCAGTTCACCGGCAAGGACGAGGTCTTCCTCAACACCGCCAAGCCGGTGGACGCCATCGGCCCGACCCAGATCCTGCTGCAGGTGGAGGCCTGCGGCATCTGCTTTTCCGACACCAAGCTGCTGCACGCCTTCGCCGACCACCCGCGCAAGTCGGCGGTGGTCTCCGGCCTCTCGGCGGACGAGTTGGCGCAGGTGCCGAGCTATCGTCCGGGCGCCGAGCCGACGGTCCCGGGGCATGAGCCGGTGGCGCGGGTGGTCGCGGTCGGCGACCAGGTGACCCACTACCAGGTGGGGGAGCGGGTGCTGGTGCAGGCCGACTGGCGACACCTGCCGACCGCGGCCTCCAACGGCGCCTTCGGCTACAACTTCGAGGGCGCCCTGCAGGAGTACGTGGTGGTCGACGAGCGCATCGTCGTCCACGAGGGCGAGGAGTTCATGCTGCGGGTCTCCGACGCCCCGACCGCCGCCCAGGTGGCGCTGGTCGAGCCGTGGTCGACGGTCGAGGCCTCCTACTCCCGCGCCGAGCGCAACACCCTGGCGGCCGGGGGCCGGCTGCTGGTGGTCGCGGACGCCGGCGTGACCCCGTCCGGGCTGGAGCCGCTGTTGGCGGCCGCTCGTCCCGGCTCGATCGAGGTGGCGGGCGCCGACCCCGCAGCGGTCGACCCGCAGGCGGTCGCGATCGGCCTCCACCAGGTCGAGCCCGGTCTGGGCGACATCCTCTACTTCGGTTCGGACGCCGCCACCGTCGAGCGGCTGAGTGCCCTGTTGGGCGCCCGCAGCCTGCTGTGCGTGGTGCTCGGCGGGGCCACCCTCGATCGCCTGGTCAACCTGGATGTGGGCCGCGTCCACTACGACTTCACGCGCTACATCGGGACGACCGGCAGCGACCCCGCCGAGGCGTACGCCCACATCCCGGCGAAGGGCGAGATCCGCGCGGGGGACAGCGTGGCGATCATCGGCGCCGCCGGACCGATGGGCCTGATGCACACCGTCCGCACGGTGTCGCTCGGCCTGCCCGGAGTGACGGTGGACGCCGCCGACGTCAATGACGAGCGACTGGCCCACCTGGCCGCCGTGGTGGAGCCCACCGCCGCCGAGCGCGGGGCCCCGTTCCGGGTGGTCAACTCCACCGTGACCCCGCTCGAACCGGGCTACGGCTACGTCACCTGCCTGGTGCCCGTCCCCGCGCTGCTGTCGCAGGCGGTCGACCTGGCCGGTGAGGGAGCGATCGTGAACGCCTTCGCCGGCTTCGCCGCCGGCACCCTCGCGGAGCTGGATCTGCAGGGGATCATCGAGCGCCACGTCTTCCTCATCGGCACCTCCGGCTCCGAGATGACCGACATGCGCACCCTGCTGACCAAGCTGGAGACCGGCGCCCTGGACACCTCGATCTCGCTGGACGCGGTCTGCGGCATGGCCGGCTTCTCGGACGCCATCGACGCCGTGAACAACCGCACCTCCGGCGGCAAGATCATGGTCTACCCGGGCCTGCATGACCTGGGCTTCGTCCGCCTCTACGAGTTGGCCGAGAAGCTCCCCGAGGTCGCCGCAGCGATGGACGACGGCCGCTGGACGAAGTCCGCTGAGGCCGCGCTGCTCGCCACCGCCGACCCCAGGTGAACAGACCTACCTCCAGATCGGCATCAGGCCCCAACTCGACGCGAGAATCCGGCAAGTAGAGGTAGATCCGTTCACCTAGTCGTCACCGCCGACGAATGGACGACCCAAGGGCATTGCGAGTGCTTACGAGTTGCTCTAGAATCGAAATATCTTGAAAGGTGTTCAGCGATGACGGTCGAGCGGGGCGAGCGCGAGGGGTACATCCTCGAGCTGCTCGCCAAGGACGGCTCGCTGTCGGTCGCCGCGCTGTCGAAGGATCTCGGGGTTTCCGAGGTCACGATCCGCGCCAGCCTGAAATCCATGGAGGAGCGCGGCTTGCTCGCCCGCACCTGGGGCGGCGCGAAGGCGAGCACCCTCACCGACGTGCTGGAGCGGGTCCGCGACCACACCGACGAGAAGGAGCGCATCGCGCAGGCGGCTGCCGAGCTGGTCCGCGACGGCGACCGGATCATGATCGAGGCCGGCACCACCACCGCGATGATCGTCCGTCACCTGGCCGGACGAACCGGCATCCAGATCGTCACCAACTCGACCCTGGTCTTCAACTACGCCCGGCTCAACCCCGGTCTGGAAGTCATCCTGACCGGCGGGCAGTACCACCGCGAGAGCGAATCCCTGGTCGGCCCGGTAGCGCTCGCCGCGATCCGCCGGTTCAACGCCCGCGTCGCCTTCGTGGGGACGGACGGCTTCACCTCCGACCGCGGCATGACAACGCAGTTCGCCGAGGGCGCCGAGGTGATCGAGGCCATGAACGCCCGCTCCGAGGAGACCTGGCTGGTGGCCGACTCCAGCAAGTACGGCCGCGCCGGCTTCGTCAGCGTGCTGGAACTGGAGCAGTTGAACGGAATCATCACCGACGCCGGCCTCGCCGCCGGGTCGGCAGATGTCTTGAAGCAGATCGCGCCCACGGTGCGCATCGTCTAGTGAAGGAGTGAAATGGCTCAGGTTGTGGTGATGCCGCAGTTGGGCAACACGGTCGAGTCGTGTCTGATCACGTCGTGGCTGGTAGCCGTCGGCGATGTGGTGGACGCGAACACCCTGCTGTGCGAGATCGAGACCGACAAGTCGGCCATGGAGGTGCCCTCCGGAGCCTCCGGGACGGTGCTCGCCCTGCTCGCCGCCGAAGGCGACGAGGTGCCCGTGAAGCAGGCCATCGCCGTAGTCGGCGAGCCAGGCGAGGCGCTGCCGGACGAGCTCGCTCCGGCCGCCCCAGCGGGACGAGAAACGGGCCCCGGCGAAGGGTCCTCTCCCGCGGCGACCGGGGCTTCGGCGGGCGCTCCCCAGGACCTCAGTCATCCCCGCGAAGGCGGGGATCTTCCGACGGAGGGCGAGCACACGGAGCGACCGGCGTCGGGTGAGTCGGGTGCCTCGCTCGCACCTGTCTCGCCCCGCGCTCGCGGTCTCGCCGCCGACCAGGGCATCGCCGCCGACCGCCTGGCCGGCACCGGCCCCGGCGGACGCGTGATCGCGCGCGACGTCGAGGCAGCCATCGCCGCCGGCCCGGCGCTCACCGCCGGCGCCCGCGCCGAGGCGTCCGGGTTCGTCCCGGGCGCGATCGGCACCGGGATCGGCGGACGCGTGACCCGCGCCGACCTGGCCGGCGACAGCGTGCCTGCGCCGACCCCCGCTCCCGCCGCAACGTCGGCGTCCGCCGAGTACCCCGGCGAGGTCACCGACACCCCGCTGAAGGGCATTCGCAAGGTGATCGCCGAGCGCATGATGAACTCGCTGGCCACCTCGGCCCAGCTCACCTACACCGCGACGGCTCCGGCGGCCGGGCTGCTGGCGCTGCGCAAGCGGTTGAAGGGCGCGGCCGACCCCGAGCTCGCGGCCGTCACCATCGGCGACCTGGTCGGCTACGCGACAGTCAAGTCCCTGGCCAAGCACCCGGTGATCAACGCCCACCTCTCCGGCGGCGTGCTGCGGAGCTTCGCCCACGTCCACCTGGGCATGGCGGTCGACACCCCGCGCGGCCTGCTGGTGCCGACCCTGCGGTTCGCCGACACCCTCACCCTGCGGCAGTTCTCGGTGCTCTCCAAGCAGCTCGCGAACGACGCCATCGGCGGGTCGGTCAACCCCGACCTGCTCAGCGGCGCCAGCTTCACTGTGTCGAACCTCGGCTCCTTCGGGACCGAGACCTTCACTCCGCTGCTGAACGTCCCGCAGGTGGCGATCCTCGGGGTGGGGGCGATCGTCCCGCGGGCCGTGATCAATGTCGACGGAAGCGTGGCCGCCGAACAGCGGATCGGGTTCTCGCTCACCGCCGACCACCAGGTGATCGACGGCGCGGACGCCGCCCGCTACCTGCGCGACCTGTGCGCCGCGATCGCCGACATCGACCTGACCGTCCTGGGCTGAGGAAACCAATGGCTGATTATGACGTGATCATCCTGGGCGGCGGCCCCGGCGGCTACCTGGCCGCCGAGCGGCTGGGGCCCGCCAAGAAGAAGGTGCTGCTGGTCGAACAGCAGTACCTCGGCGGCACCTGCCTCAACGTGGGCTGCATCCCCACCAAGAGCCTGCTGAACTCCGCCAAGCTCTACCTGCACGCCAAGCACTCCGCGCAGTTCGGCGTGACCGCCGAGAACGTGAGCTTCGACTGGGCGAAGGTCCAGGCCTGGAAGGACGAGGTCGTCACCACTCTGGTCGGGGGAGTGGCGATGGCCGAGAAGCGCAACGGCGTCGAGGTGGCGGACGCCCACGGCACCCTGATCGGTCCCGGCAAGGTCGAGGTGAACGGACAGGTCAAGACCGCTGATCATGTCATCCTGGCCACCGGCTCCGTCCCCGTCATGCCGCCCATCCCGGGCGCCAAGGACAACCCGGCGGTGGTCGACTCCACCGGCCTGCTGGCGCTGGAGCGGTTCCCGTCCAAGCTCGTGGTGATCGGCGGCGGCGTGATCGGCGTCGAGTTCGCGTCCCTCTTCGCGGCCTTCGGAGCGCAGGTCGAGGTGATCGAACTGCTCACCGAGATCGTCCCGTTCGCGGACGCCGACCTGGCGGCCAAGCTGCGCAAGGGCATAGACGGGGTCGACTTCCACCTCGGCTGCAAGGTCACAGCGATCGAGGATCGTACCGTCATTTACGAAGATGACAAGGGCAATCAGGTCCGCACCGAGGCCGACGTCATCCTCATGGCCGTCGGACGCAAGCCGCTCGTCGAAGGCTGGGGCGCCAAGGAGGCCGGCCTGGAATACACCCCCAAGGGCGTCGCGGTCGACGACACCCTGCGCACCAACCTGCCGAACGTCTGGGCGGTCGGCGACGTCACCGGACGCTCCCTGCTCGCCCACGCCGCCTACCGGATGGCCGAGATCGTGGTCGCCCACATCCTCGACCCCGAGCAGGCCCGCCGCACCGGCCAGACCCTGCGGGTCGACACCATCCCGTGGGCGGTCTACTCGATCCCCGAGGCGGCCGGCGTCGGCCTCACCGAGACCCAGGCCAAGGCCCGCGGCATCGAGGTGGTCACCGCCACCGTCCCGCTCGTCCTCTCCGGCCGGTTCGTCGCCGAGAACGGACTGAAGGCCCCCGGCGCGGTGAAGATCATCGTCGAGAAGGCCAGCCGGGTCGTCCGCGGCGTCCACATGGTCGGCCCCTACTCCCCGGAGACCGTCTGGGGCGCGGCCGCCGTCCTGGAATCCGAGTACACCCTGGACGACCTGCGCCAGGTCGTCTTCCCGCACCCCACCGTCTCCGAAGGCATCCGCGAGGCCGCCTGGGCCGTCAAGGCCTGACCACCAACCAGAAGAAGGAAGAAATGCCCAAGTCACTCACCGTCGATCCGGTCGAGGTGCGCAAGCCGCGGACGATCACCGTCCCGCCGATCCCGGTCAACGCCTACGTCCGCGACTTCGAGGCCGAGAAGGCCCGCCACGGGGCGGACGGCCTCACCGCGATGCTGCACGACATGATCGCGATCCGCGAGTTCGAGAACATGCT
>CAZLWS010000123.1:0-8652 GCA_964563205.1 uncultured Propionibacteriaceae bacterium
CCCCTTCCAAGGCGCCCTGCCGGGTCTCGCCCACGATCAACCCGCCGAGGAACCGCTGCTCGTCGGCGGTCGCGCGTTCCATCAGCTCGGCCAGCCCCGCCTGCCTTGCCAGCTGTGAACCCGGCCCTGACAGGCCACCCAGCTGTTCCAGCGTCTCGTCCACCTCGGCAATCGTGAGGGTGGGCGACGCGGCGGCCGCGAAGCCGGTGAGGGACCGCCAGCCGATCCCCGTCCGTCGCTGCCGTAGGCGGCCGGCGAGCAGATGCGCGAGCAGGTCGACCTCGCCCGGTTCCGCCGCTGCTAGCAGTTCGGCCAGCCCGGCCACCTTGCCGTTGCGCGCACTGGTCGCCGCGACCTGTTGCGACGCCCGCACCACCTCGGAGAAGAGCATGGTCCTTTTCTACCCTGGCGCCCCGGTCGCTTCCACCCCTCCCTGGTGCCCCGGCGGCTTTCCCCGGGTGCCCGGTCACCGGGAGCATGATGCGCGCACCAGTGCCGCCTATGGCCCACCAGCCAGGCTTCGGCGTTCGCAACCGCGCATCGGCACCTGATACGACGACTCCCGGGGGGCCGGTAGGCGGTGCCGATGCGCGGATCTCGCTGCAGGTGCAGCAACGAGTTGCCATAAGCGGCAGGAAAACGCGGAAGCGGTGGCTTGGCGGTGCACGGAGCGCCCGGGCAGGGGTCACCGGGGTGAGCAACCGCCCGCCAGTTGCACCATGGTCTCGCTACCTGGCGACTGAGTCTCTAGGGTGCTGGGTGTGGAGGCCAAGCTGCGCGGGTGGGCGATTCCCCGACCGGTCGTGCTGCTGAGCGCGGCCGTGACGCTGGCGATCGTCGGGGCGTTCGTGCTGGTGCTGTGGCTGGCTGGTCTCGCCGCGGCGCTGGGACTGGGGATGGGCCTGCTGGCCGGAGCCCGTCCGGCGCTGGCGTTGCCGCCGCGGTCGGCGATGGCCATCACGCTGCCGACGGCGCTCGCGGGCGCGGCGGCGGTCGGGCTGCGCGGGGACCCCTTCGCGGCCGCCTGCTTCGTAGCGCTGTGCTGCGTGATGATCGCCCCCGCCGAGATGCGCCAGGAAGGGCTGCTCGCCGGGCTGCCCACCGCCGCGGCGGTGCTGGTGGCCGTGCCCGGAGCCTTCGCTCCGGCGACGACTGCCTTCTGGATGGTCGGCGGCGGCCTGCTGTCGGTGGCGATCGCGGTGGCCGCGAAGTTCCCCAGGGCAGCGGTCCCCGGGACGCCCCCGCACCGGGCCTGGCGGCACGCGACCGTGATGGCGGCTTCGGTCGGGCTCGTGGTGTACGTGGTTCAGCTGTACGAGGTGCCGCACGGCTACTGGGTCGCGGTGACGCTGACGGTGGTGCTGCGTCCACTGCACGACCTCACCCGCACGAAGGCCCGCCAGCGCATCATCGGCACCATCGCAGGGGTGGTGCTCGCACTGCTGCTGGCCTGGCTGCTCCCAACCTGGGGAGTGGTGCTGGCGCTCGCGGTCTGCCTCGCGCTGATGACCTCCTATGCCTTGCTGGGCGACTACCTCAAGCAGGTCGTCTTCCTCACCCCCGCGGTCGTCCTGCTCGCCCCGGCCGGCGGGGTCGGCCTGTACGCCGCCGAACGCGCCGTCGCAACGCTGGCCGGAACTCTGCTGGCCGGTGCGCTCGCCTTGCTGCTCGAACGCGCCGACTCCGACCAGCCCGCCGTGGTGACCGCGGACGGTGATTGACGGCGCCGGCCACAGCGTCCAGGCCCGCCGATAGACTGCGGGCGTGCCAGCAGACCCGATCGTCAGCGCCCTGGGATGCGTCGTCCGCATCGACGTCTCCCGGCTTTCCGATCCGGACGCGGCCGAGGTGCGCCGGGTCTGGGCCGACGCGGCCGTCCCGGACGGTTTCCCGCTGCCGGAGGATCACCTCACGGTGGTTGCCGGTGGGGGAGTGCCGCTCGACGTGGAGCTCTCCCGGCTCTCGCAGGTGGTCACCCTCGCGGCCATCGAAGCGCGACGCGGCAAGCTTTGGATGCTGCACGCGGCCGGTCTGGCCGACGACCAGGGCCGGGTCGTCGTGCTGGTCGGACCCTCAGGGAAGGGCAAGACGACGGCCTCCCGCAAGCTCGCCGCCGACTGGGGCTACCTCTCTGACGAGACGGTGGGCATCGCCTCCGATGGCGGAGTGGTCTCCTACCGCAAGCCGCTGTCGGTTATCGAGAAGAAGGGATCGGTCAAAGCCCAGCGTTCGCCGAGCGAGCTCGGCTTGCGGGCCTTGCCCGACCAGCCGCTCAAGCTCGCCGCGATCGTGCTGCTCGACCGCCACAAGGACGGCCCGGACGAGGCGCTGCTGCAGGACTGCGATCTCGGCGACGCACTGGCTGAGCTCCTTCCGCAGACGAGCTACGTCGGCGACCTGACGGCTCCGTTGCGGACGATGGCTGCGCACGCGGCGGCGATCGGCGGGATCCGCCGCATCGTCTACCGGGAGGCCTCGTCGCTGAAGCCGGTGCTGGCGACCCTGTTCAAGGATCCGAGTGCGACTCAACCGCCTGACCCCGCCATCAAGCTGCCTCTGGCGGCCGGCGCCGCAGGAATCCGGCGGGTGCCCTGTCTCGATGCGCTGACCTTCGAGAACCCCGATCGGGTCGCGCTGCTTCACTCCGAACCCGTCGCCGGTGTGAACTTCCGCCTGATCACCGGGATCGGACCGGCGCTGTGGCGTGCGGCGAACGGGGCCACGATCAGCGAACTTGAGTCAGCGGCGGTGTCCGCCTATGGGGAACCGGTAGGTGTCGACCTCGCCGCAACGGTCACCGCAGCCGTCACCGACCTGACGCAGCAAGGCGTGCTCGCCAGCGAGCAGGCCTAACCGCGGCCCATCAGGGCGTCGGGCAAGCGGGCCAGTCGCTCGAGCGGACCCTGACGGAAGCGAGTCAGGTAGACCGCCGAGAACCCGACGCACAGCGCGATGACGCCCAGCATGACCCACCAGTGGTCGTCGCGTTGGCCGGGAATCAGGGTGCGGGTGATGACCGCAAGCGCCACGATCTGCAGGGCGTAGGCGGTCAGCGCCATCCGTCCGGTTGCCTCGAACGGGGTGAACCAGGCCGTGAATCGTGGGCGGAGGACGATTTCCAGCCAGATGCAGCACCAGGTGGCCGAGAGGCTCAACAAGGTTGCGCCGACCAGTTCGGCGGTCGTCCCCGAGTAGGGGCTGGCCCCGGCTGGGGTGAGCCGCCCGAGCAGATAGACGACGCCCGCGCTGAGGACGAAGACGATCGCCCAGGTCAGTGCCCGAACGGACGGCTTGGCGAAGGCGCGGACGCGTCCCGTAGCCAACGCGCTTCGGTCAGCAGAGGGTCGAGCGATGCCGGCGCTGAACCGCACCAGGAAGTGAGCGGCGGCCATGCCTGCCGCGGCGAACACGATCATGCTGGTCACTCGGTAGTGAGTGCCGGCGGCGAGCAGTCGCACGGTCTGGTCGATGAGTTCCGAACCGGAGCCGCCGCCGGCCAGCCAGCCACGTGTGGCGTCCTTCAGCAGGGGACTGACCACGGCCATGATTCCCGCAATGCCTGCCGCGATCCACCAACGATCGAGCAGTCGCGCCAGCGGCGCGAGCACGATCATGAGCAGTCCCAAGGTCTGCAGCACCACATCGATCTGGCTGTAGATGGCCTGCAGTGCCACGCCCAGCACGACCAGGACCGCGCCACGCAGCAGCAGGACCAAGACAAATCGCCCGCGCCCGGTTGTCACCTGGCGTGAGGCCAGCCAGAGCGAGGCTCCCAGGATGAAGGCGAACCAGGGCGCTGACAGAAACTCGGTCACGTTGAGCACGCCGCCCCACGGGCTGGTGTGGGCGATGATCATCGACACCACGGCGAGACCTCGGGCGAGGTCTAGCCAGTGATAGCGGTGCGCCGCGGCGGGTTCGGCAGTGGGCGCTGCGGGGGTGGTCATCCGCGGCCAGGGGTGCTCGGCATGCGGCGATTCTGCCACAGCCCACAGTTCCGGGGTCCGCTCAGGGGGTCGGAGGGGCGCCCCAGTGGGAGAAAGGCAGGACGATGAAGAAGACCTCGCCCACGATGTTCTGCCGTGGGACGAGGCGGGCGCACGTCAGACCGTCCTCCAGGTCGGTGCCCCGGCAGGGTGTGATGCCGTCGTTGGAGTTGGCCCGATTGTCGCCGAGCATCAGATAGTGGTCTGCGGGCACGGTCAGCGCGGGGAAGCACCGCAGCGAGGCCGGCACGGACTCGCAATCCAGCTGGCCTGCCTGGAACGGCGGGTTGCTGCCCAGGTACGGCTCGTCGAGGGATTCGCCGTCGCGGGTGAGGCGTCCGGCGCTGTCGCAGCAGGAGACCGTCTGGCCGGGGCCGGCGATGATCCGCTTGACCAGTGCGTCACTGTTCGAGGGTCCGAAGCCGAAGATGTCGCCGAACCAGCCTGCCATGGTGCGCAGCAGGCCGCGTTCTGGTTTGCCACCCCATTGCTCCGGTCGCTCGAAAACGACGATGTCGCCCGTCTGCGGGGTGGATCCGGAGTAGGCGAGCCGGTTGACCAGCAATCGGTCGCCGGGGCTGAGGGTCTGCTCCATCGACCCGCTGGGGACCTGGTAGACCTTGACGAGAAATCCCTGGACGAGCGCGAGCACCAGCATTGCCGCAGCCAGGTGCAGAAGCGGACGTGTCAGCGCCCGCCTACTCCGACGACTACGGGGTTCGGGCTCACTCACCAGCGGCGCGGCGTGCCTGGGCGGCTTCACCGCCGGCAGGAATGTCGGGAACCAGGGCCTCCTCGGGCAGCTCCGCCTGCTCCTTTGATGAGCGGTAGTAGTCGCCGGTGTACTGGTAGCCGTAATAGGCCGAGCCTGAGCCGCGGCGCGGCACGCGGTTGAGCACCACTCCCAGCCCTCGTCCGGCCGCGCGCTCCAAGTTGCCCTGGGCCTTCTGAAGCGCGTCGATCGTGGTCTTGCCCACGGTGGTGACCAGGATAGCTCCGTCGGTGTTGTGGCTGAGCACCGCGGCATCCGTCACCGGGATCAGTGGGGGAGCGTCCAAGATCACGAAGGCATTCCGGGAGAGGCCCGCCACCAGATCGTGCATTCGCCGGGAGCCGAGCACCTCGCTCGGATTGGGCGGGATCTTCCCCGCCGGGATGACGACCAACTTCCCGTGGGGCCCGACCTGCTGCGTCACGTCATCGATCTCGGCACGGCCGGCGAGCACGTCGGTGAGCCCGACCTCGCCCGGCAGGCCGAACACAGTAGCCACCATCGGCCGCCGCAGATCGCCGTCGATCAGCACGACCTGCTGTCCGCTCGCCGCCAGCGTGATCGCCAGGTTGGCCGCCGTGGTCGACTTGCCCTCGCCCGGCAGGGCGCTGGTGATCACGATGGATCGCGGCGGATTGTCCACATCGAGGAACTGGATGTTGGTGCGCAGTTCGCGCATCGCTTCGGCGACGGCGTGGAGGTCGCTGCCGCCCTTGGCGGGGCTTCGTCCGGTGCCGCTGAACGGGATGAGGCGGCTTTCCGCGGAGAACGACTTCTCGTCCGGAATGGTGCCGATGACCGTCAGCCCGGTCTCCGCCTCCACAACCTGGGGCGACCGCACCCGGCGATCAAGGGTGTAGCGCAGGTAGGCGTAGGCGACGCCAGCCGCGGCTCCCAGCAGCGCGCCAAGGGCGAGCGCCAGTCTGGTGTTGGGGGAGGTGGGTTCGGTGGGCAGTCGTGCCGAGTCCGCGGCTTCGAGGCGCATCCGTGCCCGGCCGCCGTCGTCCGGAGTCTCAATCCGCTCGATCTCGGCCTGCATGCCGCGCACCCAAGCGCTGGCAAGGTCACGCGCGTGCTCTGGGGAGGGGCCGGTCGCGCTGACTCGGATGATGACCGTGTTGAGCGGGTTCGTCACCGTCACCCGCCGCACAAGGTCCTCGGGTGAGTCTTGAAGCCCCAGGTCAGCGATAGCGTGGTCAGCCACGGACCGCAGGGAGCCAATTTCGGTGTAGGACTTCACCCTCGAAAGGGCCAGGCTGTTGCCGATCGAACCAGAGTTGCTGTCGGTAGAGTCGAGGACCGCAACGACGATTCCGTTGGCGTCGGCGGTATAGACGCGGGGCTGGAAGGCAGTCCAGCCGAAGGCGACGCCGATGCCCAGGATGACACTGGCAACCAACCCAATCCAGTGAGCGCGCCCTATGCGCAGGTAGTCGCGAAGTTCCATTTCCTATCCCTGTGTCGCGTGAGCGCGGCCTTGCTGCGGTCCAACCAACCGGCCTAGTAAGCCTGACGACGTCCTTACGGCCACCAGTACTGCCCACCTTCATGTTCGCCGAGTGGTCCACGACGGGATACCACCGGCATCGTCAAACGATGCCCATCACATGGCATCGCCTCATCATGCTCGGATAAGTCAGTTCTAGGTTCGCCAACGCGATGTTCAGGCTGTGAGGCGTTTGGTGCACTGTGGAAACTGATCCCTAACGCAGAGATTCAGGATGGCTCGACCACAAGCGTGTCGAGCCATCCTGAATTCCCGAAGAGTCAGCCTTACGCGCTGATGATGGTCGACGAGGACTCCAGTTCCTGAGGAACGTTGTTGCTGTCGACAAACGCGATGCTGGCCTGGAGCGTGAGGCTCCCCGACAGCGTCCCACGGAAGTTGAAGTTGTTGGCACCGGGGGTCGCGATGATCGTGTAGGTGCCGGCAGTGAGGTCGGTGATCGGCGGGCTGAAGGAGCCGCCGGTGATATTCGAGAGGCCCGCCAGTGTGCCCGACCCCGTTACCGTCAGGGTGATCGTTGCTCCAGTAGAAGGGTAAGGAACTCCGTTGAGATTCTCATCAACGAGGTTAATCCGGGCACCACGCAGGCCCCCTGAGAAGTTTGCAGCGGAGATCTCGGCACCGGTGGGAACCGGGTCACTCGCGGCCGCAGCCATCGGTGCGGCGCTGGCCACTGCGATCACCGGCACGGCCCACGCGGCCCCGGCAACCACGGTCCGGCGCGACAGTCCCTGCTGCGGGGCGTCCTGCTGAATTTCGTCCATCTGAATGGCACCTTTCACAAATTGATTGCTGTGCCGCCCCCCAAGGCGACTTCGTGGGCAGCGCCCGGGACGCCGGGCGGCGCTTTGGGGGCTGTTGCTGTGGATGCTAGCACCCTTCGCGCGTCGATGCACCATCGGTTCCAAAAACGACGCAATCGATTCGACAGGCAAGGCGCTCGTTTGCCCGCGGCGCGGCTGCACTCTTCCTTGCGCGGGCGTGCGCGCAGCGCAGCGGCACCCATTACCATCGAACGAAGCCCCGATCGGAGGACGCGTGTTCGAAATCCTGACTGTGTGCACCGGCAACATCTGCCGTTCTCCACTGGCGGAACTGCTGCTGAGGCAGCGTCTGGAAGGCCTTCCGGGTCTCATTCACAGCGCTGGAACCTACGACCTCGGCGCGAGCCCGATGACGGCGGAAGCACAGAGGCTGGCTGTGCTGAACGGGGTAAGCCCGGAGGCTGCGTCCGCGCACCGGTCGACCGCGCTGACGGAGCTGCAGCTGCAGAGCCCAGATCTCATCCTGGTGATGACCAGGGAGCACCGACGCCAGGTCCTAGAATTGGCGCCAGCTCGGATGCGCAGAACCTTCACCATCCGAGAACTTGCCCGCCTGGCAGTCGGAGCAACTGATGCGGAGATCCGCGCGGCGGCCGACCAGGCCGGTTCGGACGCGTCCGCCCGGCTCCGCGCAGCCGCAGCGAGGATCGCGTCTCGTCGTGGCATGGCCGACCCGCCCGCCAGCCCCGAGTCCGACGACGTGGTGGACCCCTACCGCCGGTCCTGGCAGACCTACGAGCTGTCCGCGAGCCAACTCGTTCCGGCAGTGGACCAGATAGTGCGGGTCGTTCGGCTTGTCTCCGTTCCCGGCTGAACTCTCGCCCCTCCGGCAGAGCTCGCACGGAAGTTCAGAGTCGGAAGCGAGTGCGGACTGCGTCCGCACTTCGTCAGGAGGTGCAAAGCGCGGCTTAGCACCGGTATCGTTGGCGGTGCTTTGAGTGCCGCTCGGTGGGGAAACCGGATCCTTAGGGAGGGTCGTGGCGGCACCCTCCCTGGAAGGCGGTGTGTAGGGCGTGTCTACACCTGCGGGTACCGAGCTTGTGCGCGGACCTCTGAAGAAGCTGACCGACTGGCACATTGGCCGCTCTATCACCCAGTACCTGCTGGATGTCGTTGCTTGGGCGATGGCACTGTGGGTTGCCCAGATTCTGCGCTATGAGTTCAATGTCGGCCAGATCAGCTGGCGCTCCACTCTCGCCTTGGTGGCTCTTGCCGCGATCCTGCAGTTGAGCATTGGGATTGCTCAGCGCCTTTACCAAGGGCGCTACAACTACGGCGCTTTCGAAGAGGTTCGCGCCGTGACGCTGGCCACGGCCATCAGCGCGGTCGTGCTCTTCGTGACCACGCTCTTCGGCGTCCTGCGGGTGCCGCGAAGCACGGTGCTCTTGGCGCTGCCCATGGCCTTGCTGCTGATGTTCGCGATTCGTTACGTCGCCCGGCTGGTTCGAGAAGCGGTGGCACACGATCCTGACCGTGAGCCCGCCCTGGTGTTCGGCGCGGGCTACACAGGCAGCAGCATCGTCCGGCGGATGCACACTGACGCCCGTTCGCCGTACCGCGCGG
>CAZLWS010000124.1:0-8563 GCA_964563205.1 uncultured Propionibacteriaceae bacterium
AACTCGGTGTCCCACACCACCACCGGCGGAGCGGTCAGTTCGGCGCGCTCCAGGATCGGCTCGATCACCCGCAGCAGCCGGGAGACGTCCATCCGCTCGGCGCTGATCTGGACGGCCTGCATCCGGGCCAGCGGCGCGAGATCCGGCGGCAGGTCCGAGCCGCGCGGCATCTCGGCGGCGTCCACCAGCACCGGGATCACCCGGATCCCCCGCCGCAGCGCGGTGGCGATCTCGATGCGGACGAAGTCGGCGGGGTCGTCGAGCCGGCGGTTGCCGTGCTCGTCGGCGGCGTCCAGCCAGCGGTCGCCCATCAGCACCAGCACCACGGCGGATCTCGAGACAGCTTCGTCGAGGGTGGCCACGAAGTCCTCGCCCGGCTCGATGTCGTCGATGTCCTTGAACACCCGGTCGCCGCCCAGCCGGGCAGCCAGACGGTCGTAGAGCGCTGCGGCCGGCCAGCGGGTGTCCGCGCGGCGGTAGCTGATGAACACGTCACCTGCTGCCATCGTCGTCCCCTCACTGGCGCCGATCCCACGCTAAGCCGCGCAGGCAGGTGCTGTGGAGCCCTGCCGAGGGTGGCATTCTTCGTGATTCGGGCGTCCGCCTCTGGCCGCGGCAGGCGGCTGTGACTAGCGTGAACGACAACGCGAAAGGTCACAACCATGCCTGCATCCACCGGGCCGACGACCTATCCAGGCGCCGACCTCACCACGCGCCACTGGCCGCGCGGCGGGGGCATCGTCCAGCCCGCCCTCACCAAACTGGTCCTCCACTCCACCGAGACCGCGGCGGGCGGCGTCCCGCGCTACAACGACGGCAAGTCCGCGCCGACCCTCACCGTCGACCCATGGAACCGCAAGGTGTACCAGCACTTCCGCTCGGTCGCCGTCTCCGCCAAGGCGCTGCTCGACAACAACGGCTTCGCCGGCAACCGCGACAACGTCGCCCAGATCGAGATCATCGGCTACAGCGACCCGGTGGACGGCAAGAAGTTTGGCTCCTTCCTGCGCGACCTGGGCCGCGCCGAGATCGAGTTCGTGGCCGGTGTGGTCGCCTGGTTCTGCCGGGAGTGGGGCACCCCGGCCAAGCTCACCACCAAGCCGTGGCCGATGCACCCGGCCAGCTTCGGCATCAACTCCCCCGCCCGGATGACCGAGCGGGAGTGGGACGACTTCCAGGGCATCCTCGGCCACCTGCACGTCCCGCAGAACAAGCACGGCGACCCGAGCCTCGACATCGCCGCCCTGATGGACGCGGTGCGCCGCATCCTCGACCTGCCGGCGTCGCCCGGCGGCAGTCCGTTCGGGCAGCCGCAGGAGGAAATCGGGCCGCTGGTGCTGGAGGAGGCCGACACCGCCTGGTTCGACCTGGGCATAGCCAACATGCAGGATCCGCGGTTCGGCGGCTCCAGCGCCTTCGCCGACCGCGGCGAGTTCCTGCGGGACGTGATGCCGGCCTCGGTCTACGCCCTCTCGGAGACCAACCAGCGGATGCGCAAGGACATCTGCACGGTGCTCGGGCCTGCCTGGAAGCTGTGGACGCGTGAGTCCGGACCGGTCTGCGTCATGTTCGACTCGTCGGTCTTCGACTACCGGCTGCCCCGCAGCGTGGAGTTCGGCACGAGCTACGGGCACGGCGCCGTGGCGGTGCCGCTGATCCACCGCGCCTCGCGGCTGGGAGTGGACGTGATCGCGGTTCACGTCCGTCCCAAGGCAGTGGCCACCCTCGCCGACAAGAAGGCGGACGTGAAGAAGTCGGCGGCCTTGGCCGGCACCTGGCCGGCGGTGCTCGCCGGGGACTTCTCGCTGAACGCCGAGCGACACCTGCCCGCCGGCTGGAAGCGGGCGTCGCTGGACATCAACACCATGAACATCGCCGGCGAACAGCACGTCGACGCCGCCTACACCAAGGGCTCGGTCTCAGGCGCCAGTTCGAAGCTGCACGACCCGGGCGACCTCTCCGACCACAAGTGGGTCACCACGAGCATCACCGTCACCGACAACGGCCGCAACCGCGTCCCCGAGTAGCGGCCTAGTCGGCGTCCAGGCAGCCTCGCGCCTTCGCCGCGGCGGTGTCTTTCTTGCCGGGGTTGAGCGGGAAGTAGACGATCCTCGCCTTCGACGACTTCTTGTACGACGGGGCGTTGGTGACGAAGTACTCGACCGCCGGGACGTCGCCCGGCTTGATGCCGCTGCCGTTGGCGTTGACCTGGGTGGCGACGGCCACCGTCCACCACTTGCCGTTGGCGCGGACGAACTGGCCGCGCGGGAAGGTGACCGCGCCGCCCACCTGGCCGACCTGCTGCAGGTGGGCGAGCATGGCGTCGCTCGCCGCCTTGCAGGCGGCGCCCTTGGCGAGCTTGCCGGTGTAGGTCTTGGGGTCGGACGGGTCGAGCTTGGGCTTGGGCACGGGCAGCTTGCTCGCGCAACCGGCGGCCTTCCGGACGGCGGGGTCGTCCGCGTCGTCGGGGAGCCGATAGCTGCTGGTCGCGTAGGCCCACTCCTTCAACGTGGTGGCCCGAGTGACGAAGAAGTGGTGCTCCGGGACGGACTCGCGGGTGTGGCCGTCCGGGTTCGGATGCACCTCGGTCATCACCGCGACCGCCGACCAGCCGTCGTTGGATTCGACCATCGACCCGCGCGCGTAGGTGATCGCCCCGCCGACCGAGCCGACCTCCTGCAGCCACGCGATCTGCTCGGCCTTCAGGGTGAGGCACTTCGCCCCCTTGGCGACCTTCCCGCGGTAGGCGTCCGGGTCCGGCTCCGGAGGCGGGGTCGGCGTCGGGGTGGGCGTCTCCGTCGGACCGAGGGTCACGTCGGGCACCGGAGGCACCGGCTCCTCGAAGATCCAGGCCAGCTGGCACCCCGAAGCCAGCACGGCGATCACTGCCGCACCGATCACTCCCCCGAGCGCGCGCATACCGACAGGCTACACAGCGACGACGACGCCCAGGGCTGATGCCGAACCGCCGTTGTTGTGGTTGTCGGCGCCCTGCCGCGCCTCAAAGCGAACGCGACCGCCGCCACCCAGCCACCTCACAACGACAAGAACGGAGGACGAGTGGGCCTGTAGGCCGGATTCTGTGGTTCCGGGGAACCGGTGATCATCCATCTGCGACGGTTGTTGCCAACCGCCTTCGCCCTTCGGCGTGCGACCTACCCGGATGCCTCGTGCGAGCCGCACTCAAGTGGCATCCGCGGGCCTGATCCGAGGATCGGACCCTTCTTGGTCTTGCTCCGGGTGGGGTTTGCCGAGCCGTCCCAGTCACCTGGGACGCTGGTGGTCTCTTACACCGCCGTTTCACCCTTGCCCCGGCTCGCGCCGGGGCGGTCTGTTCTCTGTGGCACTTTCCCGCGGGTCACCCCGGGTGGGCGTTACCCACCACCCTGCTCTGCGGAGTCCGGACCTTCCTCAGCTGACGCTGCGATCACCCGGCCCACTCGTCCCGCCCAGTCTACGACAGGCACTGACTCAGCCCGCGAGGCGCCACAGCCGCCAGTCCTGTGCAACTTCCGTCACCACAGGCCGTTGGCCGACATAGATGTCGCCAGGCCCGCTAGATGACGAAAGTTGACCATGCCTGCGTTGCCCAGAGCGTCCAGCGGCTCCGCGACCAAGACACGGCTACACCGGCAGCGTGGCGAAACTGACCTTTCCGGTCAGCAGGTCGGCGGCGACCAGAGTCGCCTGCACCTGCTCGCCGAGAACGAGACCCGCGCCCTTGATGACCGCTTCGACGGCCGGGTCGGCGAGCTGCAGGACGCCGGCATCGCCGTCGAGGTCGGCTTCCAGGACGGCGCCGGTGAAGGTCTCCCCCAGCCGAGGCGCGAGCACCATGGCCTCGACCAGGTCGACGATCCCCCGCTCGAACTTGTTGGCCCGGCGGTTGCTGTCGTCCATCTCGCCGGGCAGCGACGGCAGCGCCTCGGTCACCCAGCCCGGCACCGGAGCCCCGGCGCACAGCGCAAGGCAGATCTCGCCGGCGTACCGATCCACCAGCCGGCGCAGCGGCGCCGTGCAGTGGGCGTACGGGGCGGCGATCGCGGCGTGCTCGGCTTGCTCGGGCGGCGTCCCGTCGAAGACGGCATACCCGGCCCCTCGGAAAAGCAGGGTGCACGCGTTCAGCATCGCCGCGTGCCGGGGCTGGGAAGGGTCGAGACTGCGGACGAAATTCGGGTAGCCCATGCTGTGCGGCCAGCGGATGCCGAGCGCCGCGGCAGTGCGTCGCAGCTTGCCAAGGCCGGAATCCCGGGCCGGCGGCAGGGTGCGCAGGATGCCGACCCCGCCGTCCAGCATGATCCGGGCGGCCGCCATCCCGGTGGCCAGCGAGAGCTGGGCGTTCCAGGTCTCGATGGGCAGCAGGGCGCGGTAGGCGAGGCGCCAACCGGAGCCGGTGGTGACGACCTCTTGCTCAGGCACTGGCAGGCTCACCCCGCCGCGGGCCGCCTCCTGCTGCATCCGCAGCTGCCCGACCTCGCGCAGCAGGAGCAGCTGCTCGTCGTCCGTCCCGGAATCGAGGGCCGCCTGCGCGCTCGGGTAGTCCAGTTGCGCGCGGCTGCGCACCAGCGCGCGCTCCACACGCGCCGTGGTGGTCGCACCAGCGGCGTCGAACTCGATCTCCCACACCAGCGCGGGCCGAAGCTGCCCCGGCAGCAGGCTCGCCGCCCCCTCGGCCAGCACCGGCGGATGCAGCCCGACCCGGTGGGTCGGCGCGTAGAAGGTCTGCCCGCGGGCGTGGGTCTCGGCATCCAGTGCCCCGCCGGGACGAACGAACGCCGCCACGTCCGCGATCGCGTACCGCAGCAGGTACCCGCCGCCGCGCCGCGCCAGGTGGAAGGCCTGATCCAGGTCGGTCGACCCAGGCGGGTCGAGGGTGACGAACGGGACGTCGGTCAGATCGCGAACGGCCGGCGATCCCGGATCGCCTGACAGCTCTCCCTCCAGTTGGCCGGTTTGGGCGCCGGCCGACCCCGATCCGCCGATCTGGAGGAAGGTCTGTTCGGAAGCCGCCGCCTCGGCCTCGGCCAGCGCCTCCGCCGGGTACTTCCCCGGAATCCCCAGGCTGGAGCGCAGCCGCCGCAGCCCCTCTCGCAGCGCAGGCGGTTCATCAAGCCGAAGCGAGAACTGGCGAGCCGGCATCGTCGTCCCTTCCGAAGAGTCGGAGACAGCCTAGTCACGCGGTGCGGCGGACCAGCACCGGCCTTGCCGGGACGCAGATCGCGGCAACCAAGGCGGCCACCAGTGGGACGATCAGCACCAACGCCGCTGCCATCGGCCACGGCAGCCCGAGCACCGGTGGGACCGTGTCGTCGTGAGTGGTCGGCGCCATGGCGATCGGCGCACCGATCGCCAGCCCGATGCCAGTGCCGAGTGCGGTGCCGAGCAGGCCGAGCACCCACGCCTGGACGGACGCCAGCCGCCGGCTCAGCCGGGGGTCGGCGCCGACCGCCGCCAGGGTTCCGAGGAAGGGACGCAGTTCGGCCACGCCGAGCACCGTGGCCATGGACGCCGCGACCACCGCCAGCGACCCGAGGGTTCCGGCCACACCCCATACCAGCGGTTCGTCGCGCGGCTGCCACCCCCGCTCGACTTCGATGAGGAAGCCGGTGGGCTCCAGAGCCTGCCGCAGCGCGGCTTCGAGTTCGGGGGTGATCGGGCCCTCAGGTGAACTCACCCGGAGTTCCCAGACGCCGAGCGTCCAGTCGCGCTCCCGCGCGGCGTCCAGCGAGATCAGCGCGCCGACCCGCTCGAGCGAAGCCCCACGCTCGAGCACCGCGGTGGTGATCGGGTGCACCGGCACCTGCTCGGTCGTGACAGATTCGTCCGTCCAGTCGCCGCGGGCGACGGTGATCTCGCCCGCGACCACCTGCGTGGTCGCGTAGGGGAAATTGGTGCCGCGTTGCGGAGCCGGGCTGGTGTCGAGCAGCATCAGGCCCTCGTGGACGGCGGCCTGCTGGCGCTCGTCCAGCGCGAAGAGCCTGGTCAGCTCCTCGGCGGAGCCGGCCAGTATGGACTGCCGCGGGCCTCCCCAGCTGCGCAGCGCCTCGCATTCCAACGGCGGCTGGGTGCGGAGGAACAACACCTCCGCCGGATCGCAGCCCGGGTTGATCGCCGCCATCACCATCGGGTCATTCTCCGGGCCCACCAGCCCCGCACCGATCACCAGCGCGGTCGGAATCGTCTGCAGCTGCGGATCGACTCCGGCGATGGCCGCGATCGCCCCGCCGAACTCCGACCCGGAGCGATCGAAGTCCCGGAAGGCCACGATCGCCTGACCGTAGGGTGCGGTCGCGCGGTAGCCGCGCTGGGAGTCGAGGTCGGAGGTGGCGATGATCGTCCACATCACGCCCAGGACGATCCCGCCCGCCATAATCGCCGCGACCGTCGAGGTCGCCCGTCCCCGCTGCCGTGAGGTCTCGCGCAGCGCCATCCGGATCGAGATCGGGGCGCTGCCGGCCAGCCGTCCGACCCCTCCCATCAAGGCGGGCACCAGCAGCAGCGCCCCGACGAGCACCGCCACCGCGCCGACCAGCCACAGCACGAAGACCCAGGCCTCGTTGGCCTTCAGCACGGTGCCGACCGACCACACCAGCGCCATCCCGGCGACGGTCAGGACCCCACCCGCCACGGGGGCTCCCCGGCGAGCCCTCCCCGAGCGGAGACCACCACGCAGCGCCGCGACCAGGTCGAGCTTGCCCAGCCCGCGCGAGGCCACCAGCGCGGCAGCGACCGCCGCCACCACCCCGAGCCCGAGGGCCATCGCCAACTGGGCGACCGGCACCTCCAGCGGGCCGTGCAGATCGAGCGGGTTGGCGCTGAGCAGTGGCCAGAGGGCGATCCCGCCGGCGGAGCCCAGCAGCGCGCCGACCACCGCCGCGGAGGCGCCGAGCAGGATCGACTGCCCCAGCGCCGTCCGCCTCAGCTGGGTCGCCGGGGCGCCGTTCGCCGCGGCGAGTGCGAGGCTGCGCCGTTGCCGGGCGGCTCCGATCGCGAAGGCCGGGCCGGTGACGAGGGCCACCTCCAGCAGTGCGGCCGCGCCGAAGAGCGACTGCAGGACGAACCGCGCCAGCGCCCCGTCGTCCACCTCGCCCACCCACGCCGGCGGATGGTCCAGCAGGTGGCGGCTGCCGGTCAGGAAGCCGCGGTCGGCGAACTGGACCGCGTCCTCCCAGGTCACCGGCCGATCCCCGCCCAGCAGGAAGCTGCGGACCGCGCCGCGGTGCGGGTCGGGAGCGGTCACGAGGTCGGCGACCTCGTCGAAGGTGACCGATGCGACGCCGACGATCACGAACTCCAGCGGGGCGTCCGACTCGTCCCACACCGGGACGGAGCCGCTCGCGGGCAGCCCTCGCGCGAGCCCGGCCGGGGTGACCAGCGCCTCGTGGGGCGCCGCGGGCAGCCGTCCCTCGGTCAGCCGGACGATGCGCGCCGACTCCGGACGGGCGGTGTCGATCCCGAGCCGGATCATCGGCAACCCGGTCGGCTGGGTGACGTCCGAGACCGTGACGGCGAGCGCGGGGCGTCCGGCCATCCGGGCCACGGCCTGCTCCTGCTCGGCAATCGAATCGCCCCACCCCGGCAGCGGAGCCGCCGGCCAGGTGTTCTCGCCGTCGGCGTCGCCAGCCGAGACGGTGCCGTCGGTGCTGTACCCCGGCTCGAAGCCGTAGCCGAGGAAGCCGAGCGAGGCCTGGTTGCCGCCGAGCCGCAGTTGCAGCCGCTCGCCGCTCGACAGGTCGCTGGATGCCAGGACGATGTGCACCCCGCAGATGGTCGCCACGGGCAGCGCGATCATCAGCCAGATGAACCCGGTCCGCAGCCGGTCGCGCCGGATCTCGCGGCGGGCCATCCGCAGCGCCATCCCCCAGCCGTTGCGCCAGCCGCGGAGCCGGCTCGGACGGGCTTCGGCCCGGCGTGCGGCGCTCATCGGATCGCGCGAGCGGGCTCGCGCGCTGTCGTGCCGTCCACCACCACGCCGTCGCGCAGGTAGACCACCCGGTCGGCCCAGGCGGCGTGCCGGGCCTCGTGGGTCACCAGCAGGCCGGCGGCTCCGGCGTCACAGCGGGCACGCAGCACGGCCAGCACCTCCTCACCGGTGACCGAGTCGAGGGCGCCGGTGGGCTCGTCGGCCAGCACCAGGCGCCGCTGGCCGATCAGCGCCCGGGCGATCGCCACCCGCTGCTGCTGGCCGCCGGAAAGCTGGTCGGGGAAGCGGTCGGCCAGGCCGGTCAGGCCGAGATCCTTGAGGGTGGCACGGGCTTCCTGACGAGCAGTCAGCGCAGGCTCGCCGTCCAGCTCCAGCGGTAGCGCGATGTTCTCCGCGGCGGTCAGCGAGGGAATCAGGTTGTAGTCCTGGAACACCACCCCGATCCGGCGGCGGCGCAGCTGGGCGAGTTCGGCCGGCTTCAGGTTGGCCAGCGACTGGCCGGCGATCTCCACGTCCCCGCTGGTCGGACGGTCGAGCGCTCCAGCCAGGTTGAGCAGGGTCGACTTCCCCGAGCCGGACGGCCCCATCACCGCGACCAGTTCGCCGGCCGCCACCTCCAGCGAGATCCCCCGCAGCGCA
>CAZLWS010000125.1:0-1273 GCA_964563205.1 uncultured Propionibacteriaceae bacterium
GCCGAGATCGAGCACGACCGCGACGAGGTCGCGCGGGTCGAGGCCGAGGAGCCGTGGCACGAGGGAGCCGCGTCCACCACGGGCGAGCCGGGCGGGGATGGACGACGCGCGACGTCCTCGGCAGAGTTGGCGGGGACCGAGTCGGACGACGATAGGCACGAGGGAGGACGGCGATGATCCAGATCACCGAGCCGGCCCACCCCGGGCGCAAGGGCTTCTTCACCGACACCTCGATCTGCATCGGCTGCAAGGCGTGCGAGGTCGCCTGCAAGGAGTGGAATCGCAACCCCGCCGATTCGAACTGGGAGCTCTCGGACTCGTCCTACGACAACACCGGGCACCTCGGCGCGGACACCTGGCGGCACGTCGCCTTCATCGAGCAGGGCAAGGAAAAGATCGAACAGGCGCGCGAGAGCGGACGCCGCCTGGTCAACCTCGGCATGCCCACCCGCGCGGTCCCCGCCGATTCGGGGACGGTTCCCGATGGTTCGGGGACGGTTCCCGATGGTTCGGGGACGGTTCCGGGCGTTCGAAACCCGCACGCGGGGGACGGTTCTTCACCGGCTGAGGGCGGTTCGAGGACGGTTCCTACCGTTCGAAACTCGCATGTCGGGGACGGTTCTTCGCGGCAACCCGGCGATCTCGCGGGGGTCGACGTGACACCCCCGGACACCCCGGACTTCCGCTGGCTGATGTCGTCCGATGTCTGCAAGCACTGCACCAACGCGGGCTGCCTGGACGTCTGCCCGACCGGGGCGCTCTTCCGCAGCGAGTTCGGGACGGTGGTGGTGCAGGCGGACGTCTGCAACGGCTGCGGGACGTGCGTGGCCGGCTGCCCGTTCGGGGTGATCGAGCGCCGCAAGGACGGCCTGGTCGCCCCCAAGACGAACCGCGACTTCACCGCCGGCGAGCAGGCCCCGACTCCGCACGTGGGCGTCGCCCAGAAGTGCACGCTCTGCTACGACCGGCTGCTGGACGACGAGACGCCGGCCTGTGCGAAGACTTGTCCCACCACGTCCATCAAGTTCGGCGACCACTCGGACTTGGCGGAGCTGGCCCGGGCGCGGGTGCGGGAACTGCACGCGCAGGGCCTCACCGAGGCCCGGCTCTACGGCGCGAACCCCAACGACGGGGTGGGCGGCACCGGCTCGATCTTCCTGCTGCTGGACGAGCCCGAGGTCTACGGCCTGCCGCCCGACCCCCGCGTGCCGACCGCCGACCTGCCCCGCATGTTCGACCGCGCCTCGCTGGCCGCGGTGGGCATGATCGCGGG
>CAZLWS010000125.1:1373-6402 GCA_964563205.1 uncultured Propionibacteriaceae bacterium
GCCCGCGAGCAGCCGATGGTGCCCGACGCCGAGTTCGCGTCCTACTACGACCGTCCGATCGTCAAGCCGCCGCCCTGGGAGAACCCGATCGGGGCGTATCTCTTCCTGGGCGGTCTCGCTGGGGCGTCCGCGATGCTGGCCGCCGGCGCGGAACTGACCGGGAACGAGGTCCTGCGCCGGAACAGCCGGCTGTCGGCACTGGGCGCAGTCGGCCTGGGCGCGGTCGCGCTGGTGATCGACCTCGGACGTCCCGAGCGCTTCCTCAACATGCTGCGGACCATCAAGCTCAGCTCCCCGATGAGCGTCGGCTCCTGGATCCTCAGCGGGTTCTCGGCCTTCGCAGGGGTCGCGGCCGTGGCCGAGGTCGACCGGATGACGCAGCGCCGGCTGCCGCTCGGCCCGCTGCGTTCCCTGCTGACCTTCGTCGAGCGGCCGGCCGGGGTGGCCGCGGGCCTGTTCGGGCCGCCGCTGGCCGCCTACACCGCCGTCCTGCTCTCCGACACCGCCAACCCCACCTGGAACGACGCTCGCGAGTACCTGCCCTTCGTCTTCGTCAGTTCCGCCAGCCTGGCCGCCGGCGGGCTCGGCATGATCACCACCCCGGTGGCGGACGCCGGCCCGGCCCGCGCGCTGGCCGTTCTTGGTTCGGCCTGTGAACTCACCGCGTCCGAACTGATGGAACGCACGATGGACCCGGTCGCCGCCGAACCCCTGCACCACGGCACCCCCGGAGAACTGCTGAAGTGGAGCAAGCGCCTGGCCCTGGCCGGCGGCCTCGGCGCCCTGCTCGGCGGCCGCAACCGGACGATCGCCGCCCTCTCCGGCGTCTCGCTGCTCACCGCCTCAGCGCTCACCCGTTTCGGCATCCTCCACGCCGGCCTGGAGGCCGCGAAGAACCCCCGCTACGTGGTCGTCCCGCAACGAAACCGTCTCCGCAAGCGCCAGGAGGCCGGCATCACCGACGACTCCATCACCACCGCCGGCTAGCGAATCCGCATCCCTTTGCGCGGTCGCTCGACGGATGGAAGCCTGGGACGGTGCGAGAGCTTCTGTTGAGTCAGCTTGATGTCGTGTGGGGGTTCGGCACCCGGTTCGTCGTGGGACAGGTGGACGTCCCGCTGGCGTTGTGGGAGCCGTCCGGCAACGTTGTGAGCGTTCGTCAGACCGCCGCTGGCTGGGTGGCGGACTGGCCGGACGAGGAGCGTCCGCCGCTGCCCGACCCGACGATCGGATGGCTGCTCTGGCACATCGAATGGTGGTGGAACAACGCAGCCAACGCCGTCGAGGGCCGCGCTGCGCAGACACTCGGACAGGCCCGATGGTCCGGGTCGACGGACGGGCTGGTCGCCGCCCACCAACGCTGGCTGAACATCCTGACCAGCCACGATCTGGACGCCCCAGTCACGGGCCTGATGCCCCAGCCTCGTCCGCTCTGGTTCATCGCATCCTGGGTGAACTTCGAACTCACCAAGAACCTGGCCGAGATCAACCAACTCAAGCTCCAGCACGCGAACCGGCGAGCGGACGCAGGTGCCTGAGGCTCAGCTGCTCGGGCCGCCGCGGTAAGATGGCGGCCTACCGTCGAACGTGCAGGAGACTGGCTCATGTCGCTGACGACCCTCACCCCGGCCGAGCGCGCGGAGCGCAAGCGGGCGGTTGAGTCTGCCACCCACAGCCTCGAAATGGAGGGCTTGGCGCTGCCGGCCGAGTCAGCGGCTGACGCTGCTGACTACATCGCAGGCAAGATCGATGCCGAAGGCCTCGTGGATCGGGCGCGTGTACGGCACGGACTCGCCTGACGCAGCTTTCAGCGGAGGCGGATGCCTGAGCCGACCGCTGTCTCACCGATCACCGGGTAGCCCGGGATCTCTCCGACGATCAGCAGGCCGCCGGAGGTCTGGGCGTCGGCGAGCAGGATCAGTTCTTCCTCGGGGATTCCGTCGGCGTCCAGGTGGGGGAGCACCCAGCTGAGGTTGCGGCGGGAACCGCCGGGGATGAAGCCCTGTTCGAGCGACTCGCGGGCGCCCTCGGTGACCGGGACGGCGGCGGAGTCCATCACCGCGCCCACGCCGGAGGCGCGGCAGAGCTTGAACAGGTGGCCGAGCAGGCCGAAGCCGGTCACGTCGGTGGCCGCCCGCACTCCGGCGGCGACGGCGGCCTGGGCGGCGTCCCGGTTGAGTTCGACCATCTGCGCGACGGCCTGCGGGAAGACCTCGCCGGTGCGCTTGTGGCGGTTGTTCAGGACGCCGACACCGATCGGTTTGGTGAGCGTGAGCGGTAGCCCGGGCTGGGCGGCGTCGTTGCGCATCAGCTTCGCCGGGTCGGCGACACCGGTGACGGCCATGCCGTACTTAGGCTCGGGGTCGTCAATGGAGTGGCCGCCGGTGACCGGGCATTGGGCCTCGGCCGCGACGTCCAGGCCGCCGCGCAGCACCTCGGTGAGCATCTCCATGGGCAGCTTTTCGCGGGGCCAGCCGACCAGGTTGATGGCGGTGATCGGGGTGCCGCCCATCGCGTAGATGTCGGAGAGCGCGTTCGCCGCGGCGATCCGCCCCCAGTCGTACGGGTCGTCGACCATCGGCGTGAAGAAGTCGGCCGTCGACAGGACGGCGAGGTCGTCGCGCACCAGGATGGCCGCGGCGTCGTCCCCGTCGTCCAGGCCGACCAGCACGCTGGGCGAGGTCTGCCCGACCAGGCCGCGGACCGCGTCCTCCAGCTCCCCCGGCGGGATCTTGCACGCACAGCCCCCGCCACGGGCATACCCGGTCAGCCGTCCGATCTCAGGCAGTTCCATGCCCAGACCCTACGCCCGCGTGCCCTAAGCCCGGGGCTGATCGCAGGGGCTCCGCCACTTTCTGCCATATAGGTGCTCTGCGCGACAAGTACGTCGCGCGCGACGCGTATTTGGCAGTTAATGCACGGGGCTCCGACTGGGTAGGGTCTGGGGCGGAGGCGTCTGCGTCCTGGTGGGCGTCCCGGTCTTCAAAACCGGTGAGGCCGAGGATCTCGGTCTGGCGGGTTCGATTCCCGTCCGCCTCCGCCACAGCGGCGATCGGCGAGGAGGCGGTGATGGACGACCCGCGTCGCGGCGTGCCGCGTACCGATCGGCTGTTGGCGCTGCCAGGCGTGGTGGACGCCCGGAGCCGGCTGAACGAGGCGGCCATCCGGGTCGTCGTGACGCGACAGCAGCAGGCTGTGCGGGAGGGACGGCTGGCCGCCTACGACATCGAGGCGGCCATCGAGCGCGAGCTGGCGGCCACGCAGCCCAGCACGATCCGGCCGGTGCTGAACGCGACCGGGGTGATCGTCCACACGAACCTGGGACGGGCTCCGCTCTCGGCCACTGCGATCGCGGCGATCGAGCAGGCGGCCCGGTACTCCGACCTCGAACTCGACCTGCGCAGCGGGAAGCGCGGCTCCCGCGGCCGCGGAACCGTCGACGCACTGCTCGAGGCGTGTCCGGCGGCCGAGGCGGCGCTGGTGGTGAACAACGGAGCGGCGGCGTTGCTGCTCGCCGTCACGGCTCTCAGCGGAACCAGCGAGATCGTGGTGAGCCGCGGCGAGCTGATCGAGATCGGCGCCGGCTTCCGACTGCCCGAACTGATGGAGGTCTTCGGCTCCCGGCTGCGCGAGGTGGGCGCCACCAACCGTACCCATCCGGCCGACTACGCGCGGGTGCTCGGCGACGCGACTGGCTGCGTCCTGAAGGTCCACCCGAGCAACTTCACGATCTCCGGCTTCACCTCGGGGGTGGACGTCGCCACGCTCCGGCAGCTGCTGGACGAGCACGCCGGGCACATCCCGCTCGTCGTCGATCTCGGCAGCGGACTGCTCCACCCAGACCCGACCCTGCCCGATGAGCCCGACCTCAGCGGCGCCCTGCGGGCCGGCGCCGACGTGGTGATCGCCAGCGGCGACAAGCTGCTCGGCGGACCGCAGGCCGGCCTCATCCTCGGACGCCGCGAGGCGATCGAACGCCTCGCCAGGCACCCGCTGGCGCGTGCCGTCCGCGCCGACAAACTCGCCCTCGCCGCGCTCGAGGCCACCCTGCGCGGCCCCGGCACCCCAGTGATGGACGCCCTGCACGCCGACCCGGCCCGGCTGCACGAGCGCACCCTCGCTCTCGCTACCCGCATCGACGCCCCGGTCGTCCCGCACGACGGACGAGTCGGAGGCGGTGGGGCCCCGGGCCACCCGCTGCCGGGCTGGGCCATCGAACTGCCCGCGGACTACGCCGAACGCCTGCGCCTGGGCGAACCGGCCGTGCTGGCCCGCGTCCACGACGGACGCTGCCTGGTCGATCTGCGCTGCATCCCGGAAGATGCCGACGAGACCCTGCTCGCGGCTCTGATCGCAGCCGCGGAACGCTAGATGTACGTCGTCGCCACCGCCGGTCACGTCGATCACGGCAAGTCGACCCTGGTGCGGGCGCTCACCGGCATGGAACCCGACCGGCTCGCCGAGGAGCAGCGCCGCGGCCTCACCATCGACCTCGGCTTCGCCTGGACGACCCTGCCCTCGGGCCGCGAGGTCGCCTTCGTGGATGTCCCGGGCCACGAGCGCTTCTTGGCCAACATGCTCGCCGGGGTCGGACCGGCCCCGGTCGCCTGCTTGGTGGTGGCCGCCGACAAAGGCTGGCAGGCGCAATCCTCCGACCACCGGGACGCGATCACCGCGCTCGGCATCCGGCACGGACTGGTCGTCGTCACCCGCGCTGACCGCGCCCCCGAGCAGGTCCCCATCACCATCGCCGAGACCCGGGCCGCCCTCGCCGGCACCTCGCTCGCGTCCGCCCCGGTCGTCGTGGTCTCCGCCACCGAGGGCACCGGCCTGTCTGACCTCGTGCGCAGACTGGACGAGGTGCTCGCCACCGCTCCCGCCCCCGATCCGGCGGCCCGCGTGCGGCTCTGGGTGGACCGCTCGTTCACCATCAAGGGCGCGGGAACAGTCGTGACCGGCAGCCTCACCGCGGGCACCCTTCGCACCGGCGACCACCTGACCCTCGTCGGCGAAACGACCCGCACGGTGA
>CAZLWS010000125.1:6502-8464 GCA_964563205.1 uncultured Propionibacteriaceae bacterium
CGCCGCGGCGACGGCGCCCGCCGGGCGGCTGCGCTTGCCACACGTCCGGACGGCGGCGACCCCGCAGCCGAGGTTGAACGACGCGGCGCGATCCGGGTCGAGCGGCTGCGAGCCTTCGGGCTGACCAATCTCGACCAGGTGCCCGCGGGACTGACTGCCGTTGGCCCGGGCGATGGCTGGTGGCTGCATCCACCCGCACTCGACCGCTGGGCCGAGGCTCTGCAGCGCGCGGTCACCGCCAAGCTGGCTGCCGAACCACTCGCCCCCGGCCTGCCGCAGGGTGCCGCGCTCGACCTGCTCAAACGCCAGACGCCACCGCTGCCGGACGCCACGCTGCTCGGCCTGGTGGTGAACCGTGCTGGCCTGGAGGCCCGGGGTGGGACGATCCGTCCGCCCGGTCACGCCACCGACCTGGGCGCCGCCGAGCCCGGCGTTGCCGAGCTCGAAAGACGGCTGCGCGAGCGTCCGTTCCTGGCCCCCGAGGCGGACGATCTCGCGTCCCTCCACCTGGGCATCCGCGAACTGGCCGCCGCCGAGCGAGCCGGCCGGCTGCTCCGACTCGCCGACCAGTTGGTGCTGCTGCCGGACGCCCTCGCCCGGGCGATGCGCCTGCTCGCCGCGCTCGAGCAACCGTTCACCACCAGCGAGGCCCGCCAGGCGCTCGACACCACCCGCCGCGTGATCATCCCCCTGCTCGAACACCTCGACGCCCGCGGCTGGACCCGCCGCCTCGACCCCACCCACCGCCAGATCGTCCCCAGAAACCCCTGACCGCACGGCCTTGGCTCGTAGTTTCCCTGCCAAAGTCGGTAGACAAAGTACGAGTGAAGCCGGAGGAGATCGGTTTCCAGCGGACGAAGGGGTGCGTGACACTTGTCGCATGGACAAGCTCAAGGCTGCGATCGTCACGGGGGCCTCCCGAGGAATTGGCGAGGCACTGGCGGCCGCCCTCGCCGCGGGTGGTGCGCCGGTCGGGCTGATCGCCCGGGACGCCGAGCGGCTTCAGGCCGTGGCCGACGCCATCCGGGCGGAAGGCGGCAAGGTGGCGTTCCGGTCCGCCGACGTGACCGATGCCGCAGCGGTCCAGGAGGCAGTGCGAGAGCTGGCTTCCGAGTTGGACGCTCCGATCGGGCTGCTGGTGAACAACGCCGGCCGGATAGATCGCGAGGTCCCGCTCTGGGAGGCGGACGTCGATCAGTGGCGCGCGGTGATCGAGACCAATCTGATCGGCTCCTTCAACGTGTCGCGGGCGGTGATTCCGCTGATGCTCGCCGCCGGCGGAGGCCGCGTGGTCGAGATCGTCTCCGGCGCGGGCGCTCGGGATTGGGCGAAGGCCTCCGCCTACACGGCCAGCAAGGCGGCGATGATCCGCGACGTCGGGCACCTGCATGAGGCCGGTTTCGCGCTCGGGCTGCGCAGTTTCGCGGTGTCGCCAGGCACGGTGCGGACGGCGATGAGCACCTCGATGGAGCTGCACGCCGGACGCACCGAGTTCACCCCCGTCGAGCGGACCGCGCAACTCGTCCTCGCCATCCATCGGGGCGAACTCGACAACTGGTCCGGCAAGCACCTGCGGGTCACCCACGACACCCCGGAGTCGCTCGCCGACTACGAGCGCCGGCACGGCGCCCCGGCGGAGGAAGTCCGGCGGCTCGCGATCATCCCTTGGGGTGAGGACGATCCACAGCTCGCGGACACCTTCGTCCCACCCGACCCTCGGTCGGCTGCCGGCTGAGCCGCCCTGCGGGGAGCCAGCCCATGTATCACGCAGATCGGGCCGACGCTCCTTCTTCCTAGCTGGCGACCGCCGCTGGCAAACGCCGGAAGCACCGGCATCGACGGAAGGGGCACACATGCCTAAGACACTGTCGCACGACGAGATCTCGCGCCGATTTCTGGATTCGGGCGCGGTCAACTTCGACGCGCTGGGGAAGTTCGTCGCCGAGATCGGCCCCGAGCTCG
>CAZLWS010000126.1:0-8196 GCA_964563205.1 uncultured Propionibacteriaceae bacterium
ACGGTAGCGACGTCCCGCCCGCAGCGGCGACAACCCGCGCTCGGCGGCCACCGGGAGCCGCCGGTCGTGCGGCAGCTCAGCGACCACCGGCAGCTCCAGGGCGTCGGCGACGGCCCCCGCCGACAGCCCCTGGACGCCGCGCCGCAAGACCACCTCCGCTTCGTCGAGAGCCAGCGCGCGGACGAGTTCGCGGGCGGCCGCCACCGCCCGCACCCCGGCGGGGACGACCAGCAGCACCCGGCTCGCCAGCCGGATCGCTTCCCGCGAGGCGGTCGCCAGTGAGCGACCGGGGTCGAGAATGACCAGGTCGTGGCTGCGGCGCAGCGAACCGAGGATGGCCGCCAGCGGATCCCGCGCCAGGTCGACCGTCGGCCCGCGGGCCATCGACACCAGCGACACCCCGTCCACCACCGGCAGATACGGACGCAGGTCGCCCACGTGACCCTCAGCGCCGCTTAGCCGCGGCCACCGCCAACCCTGCGTCCGTTCCGCGCCCAGCAGCAGGTCGATGCCGCCGCCCACCAGGTCCGCATCGACCAACGCAGAAGACCCGTCGCCTCGCGCGGCCAGGCAGGCCAGCGCCCCGGCCAGTGTGGACGCGCCCGCCCCGCCGGCCCCGCCCAGCACCGCCACCACCGGGGTCGCAGCGGCCGGGCCGCCGCCGTCCAGCACCACGCCCAGCCAGGCGCGCCCGGCGGGCAGGCCGATCACGCGCGCCCCCAGCGGCGCCGACCAGCGGGTGAGCGCGGCCTCGTCGCCGCCGACCAGGAACACCCGTTCCCGCGGCGGCAACGCGTGCCCAGCCACCGCCGCCGCGAAGTCGTCCGCGACGAACACCGACCCAGCCGACCGCCAGCCGGCGGCCAACTCGGCGGTGCTCGTCACCGTCCGAGCCACCAGATCCTGCGCGGCCGCCGCGGCCAGCACGGCCTCCTGGGTCTCCCCGGCGCCGGCCACCACCAGAACATCCACCTCAGCTGCATCCACGTCGCACACTCTTGTCAGCCGCGAACCAAATGTGCCAAGCAATCTGCTCAGCTGTGGATAACTTCGGTTATCCACAGGCCGCGCCTGCCCGGCACGGGCCAAACCGCCGCGTACCATGCCGTCATGGCCACCTCCAGCGCCTTTCCGCCCGCCGCGGTCGACTGGCTGACCGCGGACGCCGGCTCGGTGCTGGCCGTGGGCGCCCCCTCCTTCGGCTTGGCCGCCCGGCTCAGCCCGCGGCTGCACCGGCTCACCCTGGTCTCCCGCGATCCGGCCCGCCTGGCCGCCGCCCGCCGCACCCCGGCCACGATCGCCGTCGCAGCGGCCCCGGACGCGCTTCCCTTCGTGCCCTGCAGCTTCGACCGGGTGGTCGTGGTCGACACCCTGCACGGCCTGCCGCCTCGTCTGGCGCTGGCCGAGTTCGCCCGGGTGCTGCGGCCCGCCGGCGGGCTGGCCGTCGTCCACACCGAACGGGACGACTCGGTGCCGTGGGTGCGCCGGCTGGCTGGAATCGTCCGGCAGCTCGATCCGCAGGCGATGTCGGGCGGCGCCATGACGGCCACGGTCGGCGCGCTGCACGACAACCCGTACTTCCCGATGCTGCAGCGGCGGGAGTTCCGGCGCTGGGTGCCCGCGACCCGGGGCGACCTGCTCGCGATGGTCGGCCGGCTGGACGGGGTGCAGGCGACCGAGCCCGACCTCGTCGAGTTGCTGCTGGCCGAAGTCGGCGCCCTGTACGACCAGGTCGCCCGCGTCCCGGATCCGCTGCTGCTGCCGTACACGGTCACCTGCTGGCAGGGCGCGGTCGACCACACCGAGCTGACCGCTCCGCTGGAATCCGACGGAGCCGGGCTGCGCATCCGGTTGTGACCGCGAGGGGGCGCGCACGGCGGCCTGACTCAGTAGGGTGGTGCCACCACACCACGAGGGGGCCGCAGATGGCAGAGCAGGATCTCGCCGGCATCATCAAGGACATCCAGACCAACGTCCGCGCCATCGTGAAGGGCGAGATCGACCTGGTCAAAGCCGAGTTGATCCCCCAGGCGAAGACCGCCGGCATCGGCGCGGGCCTGCTCGGCGCCGCCGCCTACCTCGGGATCACCGCCGCCACGCTGCTCTTCGTGACACTGGCCTTCCTGCTGTCCCTGGGGTTCATGACCTGGTTCCAGCTGCCCATCTTCGGCGCCGCCGCCTGGGGGTTCGGCCTGACCGCCCTGCTGCTGATGCTGACTGCCGGGCTGCTCGCCCTGATCGCCCGCCAGCGGATGGTGTTCACCAAGCCTGAGCGTGCGATCAGCCAGGCCGAGCAGACCGGCGCCGTGCTCGGCGACGCTGTCAAGAGCGCCCTCGCCGACGCCAACTCGCTCTCCCTGACCGGCAGCCCCAAGCGCCCCGAACTGGAGTAGCCGGCTACAACCGCTCGCTGAAGAAGCGGGGCGGGATCGGCGCGGTCAGCGCCTCGTCCCAGGGCTGCGTCCAGCCGAGCAGGTCGAACATGCCGTCCAGCAGGTAGGCGGTGAACCCCCAGATGAACAGGTCGCCCACCACGAAGGCGGGGCCGCGATAGCCGTTCGGCAGCACCCAGGTGAGCCGGTTGGCAGAGTCGAGCAGGGTCGGGACGGCGATCCGGTGCACGGCCTGGATCTCGAACGGATCCGCCGGGACGAGCGGACGCGGCTCGCGCCACCAGCCGATCACCGAGGTGACGTCGAACCCGCTGCGCCGGATGTGCGCCTTCGGCAGCGCCCCCAGCACCTCGACGCTGGACGGATCGATGCCGGCCTCCTCCTCGGCTTCGCGGAGCGCGGCGGCCACCGGGTCATGCTCGTCCGGCTCCATGGTGCCGCCGGGGAAGGCGATCTGGCCGGCGTGGTGACGCAGGTCGGCGTTCTTCTCGACGAAGACGATCTCGTAGTCACCCGCCGGTTGCGACAGCAGGATGAGGACGGCCGCCGGACGGCCGTTCCCCGGCGGACGGGCGCCCGGGATGCGTTCCAGCGCGCCGGCGGCGTCCCAGCGTCCGACCTGGTCGCGCAGTTCCTCCGGGACGTTCATGCCACGCCCCCGCAACATTGTTCGGGGGAGCGCAGCGGAGGAGAAGAACTCCGTGGGGTGCTCATGCCAGGCCCTCGTCCACCCAGGCGGTGAGCTCGTCCAGATCGTCGAAGGCGCCGTAGTGGCGGGCGGCGATGCGTCCGTCGGCGTCCAGCAGCAGGCTGGTCGGCAGCCCGGGGATTCCCAGCGGCGCCTGAATGGTCTTGTCGGGGTCGGCGAGCTGCGGCCACGTCCACCCGGAGAGCCGGGCGAACTCGATCGCCCAGTCCGGCTCGGGGTCGTCGTAGTTGACGCCCAGCACGCCCACGTCGTCGCGCGCCGCGTCGAAGGCCGCCAGCACCGGCGCCTCCTGCCGGCACGGCTGGCACCACTGCGCCCACAGGTTGACCACCGCCGGGCCGCGCAGCGCCCCCAGCGACACCGTCACATCACCGCCCAGGCAGTCCAGGGTGAGGTCTGGCAGCCCCTCGGCCACCGGCTCCCCCGTCGGCTGCGGACAGTCCGCGATGCCCGCCGCCCGCCGGGCGGCCACCAGGTCCACCGTCGGCGACGGCGAAGGAGCCGGGACGACCGCACTGCACCCCGCCAGCACCCCGGCCAGCGCGACGCAGAGCAGCCCGCGGATCATCCGCGCGGCTCCCGGACGAGCTTGGCGGCGACCTTCGGGTCGGTCGGCCCGAGGCCGAAGGAGGGGCAGAGCCGGGCCACCGGGCACACCCCGCAGGCCGGACGCAGCGCGTGGCAGCGACGCCGTCCATGCCAGATCACCCGGTGGTTCAGCATCACCCAGTCACGTTTTGGAAAGAGCAAACCGACCTCGCGCTCGATCACCTCCGGCTTGGTCGAAGCAGTCCAGCCGAACCGCTGCGAGAGCCGGATGAAGTGGGTGTCGGTGGTGATGCCGGGCACGCCGAAGGCGTCGCCGAGCACCACGTTGGCGGTCTTGCGTCCGACTCCGGGCAGCTTCACCAGCTGATCGAGGGCGCCGGGAACCTGGCCGCCGTGATCCCGCTCCAACGCGACGCCGAGCTTGATCAGCGAGTCGGTCTTGGCCCGGAAGAAGCCGGTCGGCTTGATCAACTCCTCCAAGTCGGCGCGGTCGGCCTCGGCCAGCGCCGCGGCGTCCGGGTAGCGGCGGAAGAGCTCGGGGGTGACGGTGTTGACCCGCCGGTCAGTGGACTGGGCAGACAGGATGGTGGCCACCAGCAGTTGCAGCGGCGTGGTGAAGTCGAGCTCGCAATGGGCGTCGGGGTAGGTCTCCCCCAGAATCCGGTTGATCGCCCGGGCGCGGCGGACCAGCGCGAGCGGGGTCTCGCCCGCTTCCGCGACGGCTTCAGCGGGTTTCGACAACGAGCTCCACCTCGACCGGGGAATCCAGCGGCAGCACGCTCACCCCCACCGCGCTGCGGACGTGCAGCCCGCGGGCGCCGAAGATCGACTGCAGCAGCTGGGAGGCGCCGTTGGCGACCGCCGGCTGCCCGGTGAAGGACGGATCGCTGGCCACGAACACGGTCACCTTCACCACCCGGACGATGCGGTCGACCCCGCCGGCCACGCTCGCCGCGGCCGCCACCCCGTTCAGGGCGGCGATCCGCGCCAGATCGGCGGCCTGCTCCGGTGACACTGCGGCGCCGACCTTGCCGGTGGCCGGCAGCACGCCGTCCACGAAGGGCAGCTGGCCGGCTGTGAAGACCTGCGAACCGGAGGCCACAGCGGGGATGTAGGCGGCGACCGGCGCCGCCACCGGTGGCAGGTCGATGCCGAGTTCGAGGAGCCGCTGCGACGCGGAGGCCTCGATGCCGGCCTGCATCACTGCTCCAGCGGACGCTTGAAGTAGGCCACCAGGTTCTGCGGGTTCGGGCCGGGCATCATCTGCACGAGCTCCCAGCCGTCCACGCCCCAGTTGTCGAGGATCTGCTTGGTCGCGTGGATCAGGACCGGGACGGTCGCGTATTCCCATTTCGTCATGGGTACACAGTAATGATGTGGCGCGGGCGTCCCCACCCCGCGTCCAGTCAGAGGGTCAGCGGCCGCGATTCGGGCACAGGATGGACGTCCACGAGGTGATGTCGGTGCGCTGCCGCAGCAGCTGGCGGCGTTCGCGTTCAGTCATGCCGCCCCAGACGCCCCACTCGATCCGGTTGTCGAGGGCTTCGGCCAGGCATTCGTTGTGGACGGGGCAGGTCGAGCAGACCGCTCGCACGCGCTTCTGGTCGGCGCCTTCCGGGAAGAGGTCGTCCTGCATGCCGCGACAACGCGCCAGCAGCGTCCAGTCCTCTGTATTCGTCAGCGCCACTTCACTACACCTCTCGCGTGTCATCTGGGAGCCATTTGGGCCTCGCTTGCTTAAAGGTTAGGCCATTTAGCAACGCTGTGGCTAGGCAAGATACCGGCGGCGAGACGTTTTCGCTCGCATTGTGAGACTTTCCCGAGATCCCGCCTCAGGTAACGATTCAAAGGACCCGCCGACGGGGCCGGAAACCGGGGTTTCGAGACGTCGCGTACTCTGGATGCCATGCGTCTGGGTAAGCGACTGTATTCGCTGTTGATCTTCCTCGGCGTCTCGATACTCGGTGGCGCCCTCGTAGCGGGGCTCGTGATCCCCGCGGTCAGCATGGCCACCACGACCGGACGGGACGCCGCGGCGAGCCTCGACAACCTTCCGGCCGAGTTCGAGACCTCCGCCTCAGCGGAGCGGACCCGCGTCGAACTGGCCGACGGCACCTTCCTCACCTACTTCTACGAGGAGAACCGGGTCAACGCGAAGCTGGAGGACATCGCGCCGATCATGCGCCAGGCGCAGGTGGCCATCGAGGACCACCGGTTCTACGAGCACGGCGCCATCGACATGACCGGCACCCTGCGCGCGCTGGTGAGCACCTCGCAGGGCGTCACGCAGGGCGGCTCGTCCATCACCCAGCAGTACGTCCGGATGCTGCAGCTGCAGAAGGCGGACGCCGACAACGACCCGGCCGCCCGGAACGCCGCCACCGAGAACACCATGTCGCGCAAGATCCGCGAGATGCGGTTCGCGATGGCGCTGGAGAAGAAGCTCACCAAGGACCAGATCCTGGAGGGCTATCTCAACATCAGCTATTACGGGGACGGCGCCTACGGCGTCAGCGCCGCCGCCCGGCACTACTTCAACGTCTCGGCGGCGAAGCTGACCCTCGCCCAGGCGGCGATGCTGGCGGGCCTCGTCCGCAACCCGGTGACCACCAACCCGGTGAAGTACCCGCGGATGGCGATCGAGCGCCGCAACGACGTGATCGACCGGATGCTGCAGCTCGCCGAGGATCCCGAGTCGACCATGTACGGCGTGATCACCGCCGAAGAAGCCGCCGCCGCGAAGGCCGAGCCCTTCGACGCCAGCAAGGTGGTCGAGAACCGGCTCGACTGCGCCAACTCGAAGTACCCCTTCGTGTGCGACTACGCCAAGCGGGTGCTGCTGAACGAGTCCAGCGGGCTGGGCGCCAACTACAACGAGCGCAAGGACTACCTGTACCGCGGCGGCCTGACGATCAAGCTCACCATCGATCCGAAGATCCAGAAGCAGTCGGAGAAGACGATCGCCAACTACCTCGACGCGCGCGACCCGGCGGTGTCGGTGATCACCATGCTCGAGCCGTCGACCGGCAACATCATCGCGATGGCGCAGAGCCGTCCGACCTGGGGGAAGGACCTGAAGAAGGGCCAGACCTCCTACAACTACGCGGTGAGCCACGCGATGGGCGGCAAAGAGGGCTTCCAGGGCGGTTCGACCTTCAAGGCCTTCGTCGCCGCCGCGGCGCTGGAGGCCGGCATGGGCGCCTACGGCAAGTACAAGGCCCCCGGCGCCCTCGACCTGACCGGCGAGACCTTCAAGTCCTGTGACGGCCCGTTCACCCTGGTCGGCAAGTGGCGTCCGGTCGGTGGCGCCGGCGGCGCCGCGATCGACATGTTCACCGGCGTCACTCGTTCGGTGAACACCTACTTCGCGCAGCTGATCCAGGCGGTCGGCGGCTGCGAGGCGGTGACGATGGCGACCAAGCTCGGCCTGGAGATGGGCCAGCCCACCGCCGAGAGCCCCGACATCATGTCCTACGACACCAGGCCGTCCTTCACCCTGGGAGCGGTCGAGGTGAGCCCGCTGTCGCTGGTCTCGGCCTACGGCACTTTCGCCAACCGCGGCGTGCACTGCGACCCGAACATCATCGCCGAGATCAAGACCCGCTCCGGCAAGGTGGTGGAGCCGCCCAAGACCGAGTGCAAGCGGGTGATCTCCAAGGACGTCGCCGACGGCATCAACAAGATCTTCCAGGGCCCGATGAACGCTGGCACCGCCCGTCCGGCGAAGGTCCCCGGCGTGCAGATGGCCGGCAAGACCGGCACCGTCTCCGACAACCGCGCGGTGTGGACGATCGGCTACACGCCGGAACTGGTCGGCGGGGCCGTGATCTCCTACGACAGCGACCCGACGTGGAGCTCGTTCTGGAAGAAGCACCGGTCGCGGTACATGCAGGGCGCCTACATGAAGCACTCCAAGCGCTATCTGCAGGCGCGCTCGGGCGCGGACGCCGGCGGCCAACTGCTGCGGCCCGCCTTCAGCTACGCGATCAAGAACATCGACGGCTTCGAGGGCACCCGGTTCAAGGAGCCGCCGTCGTCCATCCTGCGCGGCGAGCAGGTGACGGTTCCCAGCTGCTCGGGATCGAGCGTGAAGGAATGCAAGCGGAAGCTCGAGAAGGCCGGGTTCACCGCCTACACCTCCAACGTGAAGTCGGACGCCGCCAAGGGCACCCTGGTGGGCACCCAGCCCAGCGGCAAGGCCTCCAAGGGGTCGGGCGTCGCGATCCAGATCTCGAAGGGGCCCAAGAAGGGCTCGAAGGCCTGGTGCGCGCTGAGCGGCAACGAGTCGCTTCCGGAATGCGCCAAGTACCTGCCGCCGCCGGAGTGCGCCGACGACGAGGTGCTGATGCCTGATCCGCCCCCTGGCATCTGCGTGCCTGCCGGCAACAACGGCGGCAATGGACGCGGTCAAGGCGGCGGACGCCGGTGAGCGTCGGCCGCGTGCTCGGCGGCCTGGCCCTGACCGGCGCAGCCTGCGTCGCCTACGGGGTGCTGATCGAGAACCAGGCTTTCCGGCTGCGTCGGGTCAGCGTGCCCGTGCTGCCG
>CAZLWS010000127.1:0-1499 GCA_964563205.1 uncultured Propionibacteriaceae bacterium
TCACCATGGTGTTCGCCGGGGTGGCCACCGGGGTCAGGAAGGCGGCGGCGCCGGCCACCGCGAGCGCCATCAGGAAGGGCAGCACCGAGACCTGCAGGTCGGCGGCCAGCGAGACGGCGATCGGCAGCATGATCAGGACGGTGGCGACGTTCGAGATCAGCTGGCCGAGCACCACCGTCATCACGCAGAGCACGGCGAGCGCGAAGTGGGCCGAGGCGTGACCGCCCAGTCGCATCACCAGGTCGGCGATCAGATCGGCCGCGCCGGTGGTCCGGAAGGCCGTCGAGAGCGGCATCATGCCGGCGATCAGCAGCACGGTCGTCCACGAGACCGCCCGGTAGGCCTGGGACGGGGTGAGGACGCCGGTGGCCACCAGCACGAGGGCCGCGCTGACCCCGATCATGGCAGGCGGCGCGGGCGAGAAGGCCAGCAGGCCGACCATGCCGCCCAGCACGATCAGGGCGCGCTTGGCGCCGCGTCCGAGCGGAACGGCGCGGCGCAGCCGCTTCGGGCTGTCCACCACCAGCAGGTCGGGGCCGGCGGTGTGCTGCTCGAGGTGGTCCCAGGCGCCGCGCAGCAGCATGGTGTCGCCGGCCTGCAGCCGGATCTCGGGGCCGGTCAGATCCTCGCCGGCACGCTGCAGCCCCATCACCACCAGATCCCCGCTGGGGGTGACTTGGCCGCGGAACAGGTGCAGCCCGATCAGCGTCGAGCGAGGCGCGACCACCACCTCGACCACTCCGTTGCGGACGCTCATCAGCTCGGTGCTCTGGGGCAGGTCGTACTGTTCGCGCAGCACCTGGGCGTAGGCGTCGAGGTCGGGCGGCAGCGCGGTGATCTCGCGGGTGGGCAGCAGCCGTCCGCCGAAGCAGGCGACGATCACGATGGTGCCGAGGACGAGCGGTCCGCCGGTGAGCGCGAACTCGAAGAACCCGAACGGACGGCCGGTGGCGTCGGCAGCCGCCTCGCTCATGATGATGTTGACCGGGGTGCCGGTGAGCGCCAGCATCGATCCGCCGTGGGCGGCGAAGGCCAGCGGCATGAGCAGCTGGCTGGGCGGCAGCCCCGCCCGCACGGCGACCACCACGACCACCGGGATGAGCGCGGCGACCGCGCCGTTGATGCTGATCAGCGCCGACAGCACCGCCACCAGCAGGCTGATCACGACGATCAGGGGGGCGCGCTTGCGCAGACCTCGGGCCACCACCTGCTGGCCGGCCCAGGCCGTGACCCCGGTGGCCTCCAGCGAGTGGCTCACCACGAACAGGGACGCGATGAAGATCACTGTCGGATCGCCGAAGCCGGCCACCGCCTGATCAAGGCTGATCACCCCGGTCGCCCACAGTGACACCGTCACGCCGAGCGCCACCACGCCCAGCGGCACCCGGTTGCTGATGAACGCGATCACGGCCAACGCCAGAACGGCGAAGGTGATGGCGACCGGCGACATGGGCCTCAGCGTAGCCCCGCAGCTGGTCCGGTCGAACCCCCGGTGTCGC
>CAZLWS010000127.1:1599-3389 GCA_964563205.1 uncultured Propionibacteriaceae bacterium
GCAGCGACTTTCGGCGGGAGATGAAGGGGCAGCGACGGCGGTAGGGTCGGGGAGCCGGCGAACCGGGAGGTGAGTGTGAGCGCGAGCGCCGTCAAGGGGGCCACCCCGAGGTGGAGGCTGTGGTGCTCGATCGCGATGGCGTGGGCGGCGGCGGTCGCTACCGCGCTGCTGTTCTGGCGGCTGGGGGTGGTGCTGGACGGGAGGCTCGACTCGGCTGAGATCGTGGCGATGGTCGGGCTGGCGGTGGCCGCGGCGGGGTTCGCCGGCGCCGGGGTCTGGTTCGCGCAGTGGGCGCCCGCGGAGGCCGAGCGGGCGCTGCGGCGGCTGGTGGTGAGCCGGGTCTTCGAGCTGGGAGTGGTCGGCGCCCACAACCGGACGGGCGAGCTGCTCTCGGCGGCCACCGTCGGGGTGGAGAAGACCGCCACCTATCGCGCCGGCTTCCTCGGGCCCATCGTCGGCGCACTGACCACGCCCTTCGTGGTGCTGGCGGTGATGGCCGCGACGGTGGACGCGCCCATCGCTGGCTGGCTGGCGCTGCTGGTGCTGCTCGTCCCGGTGCTGCTGGGCGGGTTCCAGCGGCTGGTGAGCCCGATCGGCGCGGCCTACCGGCGCACCCAGCTGGCGCTGAGCCGGGCCTTCCTGGAAGCGGTCCAGGCGATCGACACCCTGGTCTACGCCCGCGCGGCCGGACGCGCCGGAGCCCGGCTCGCCGAGCGCGGCGAGGCCCATCGCCGCGGGGTGATGCGGCTGCTCGCCGGCAACCAGGTGCTGATCTTCGTGGTGGACGCCGCCTTCTCGCTGACTGTCGTGGTGGCGGCCGGGCTGCTCGCGGCCGGCCGCATCTCGTCCGGCACCCTGAGCCTCGGCCAGGGCCTGGCGATCCTGCTGATGACGACCCTGGTGATCGGCCCGGTGGACGTGATCGGCCAGTTCTTCTACATCGGCATCGCCGGCCGCGCCTCCCAGCGCGAACTCGCCGACCTGGTCGACGACCCCACCCGGCCCGACGACCCCACTCACGCGGCACCCGGCTCCCACCCCACGCCGAGGGCGGGGACGATCATCCTGCATGAAGTGACCGCCGGCTGGCCGGACGGTCCGGACGTGCTGGACGGCGTCTCGCTGCGGGTCGAACCGGGGGAGCGGGTGGCCCTGGTCGGGCCGAGCGGGGTCGGCAAGTCGACGCTGTCGACGGTGCTGCAGGGTCAGCTGGCGCCTCGCGTGGGCTCAGTGTGGCTGGACGGGCACGACGTGGTGGCCGATCCGGCGGGCGCCCGCGAGCGGATCGCCGTGGTCGAGCAGCGCACCTTCCTCTTCCTCGGCAGCATCGCCGACAACCTGCGCGTCGCACTCCCGGACGCCGCCGACGCCCGCCTCTGGGAGGCGCTGGAACTGGCCGGCCTGCGCGCGGAGGTCGAGGCGATGCCGGACGGCCTGGCGACGCAGGTCGGCGAGCACGGCCGGCTGCTGTCCGGCGGCCAGGCGCAGCGGCTGTCGATCGCCCGGGCCGCGTTGCGGGACGCTCCGATCCTGATTCTGGACGAGCCCACCTCCCAGGTGGATCTCGCCGGCGAAGCCGCGATCCTGGCCGCCCTGGACCGCCTCGCGAAGGGTCGCACGGTGCTGCTCATAGCCCACCGCCCCGGCGCCATCCTCGCCGCCGACCGCGTCGTCGAGCTCAACCCACGCACGCAAGACCTCAGCCCAATGTCATCCCGGGACCTCAGTCCAACGTCCTCCCAGGATCTCATCCCTCCCTCATCCCCAGACCCCGTCCCTCCGTCATCCCC
>CAZLWS010000127.1:3489-8189 GCA_964563205.1 uncultured Propionibacteriaceae bacterium
CTCTCAACCCGCCTGCTGAGGACATCCAGTGAGCAGCACCGCACTCGCCACCCCAACCCGCTGGCAGCTCACCCGCTGGCTGGCCCGCCACACCGGCGAACTCGTGCCGGCGCTGGGGCTTTCGGCGGTGGCGCGCGTGGTCAACCAGACCTTGGCGGTGGCGCTGCTGGTGATGGTCGCCGACGGTCTGGGGCGGGCGGCGTCCGGACGTCCGATCGACGGCTGGACGCTGGCCGGCGGGCTGGTGTTGGTCGCCCTGGTCAAGGCGGCGCTGCGCTACCTCGAGCACTACGCGGGGCACTGGGTCGCGTTCACCGCGCTGGCCCGGCTGCGCGAGCTCTTCTTCGCCCGGCTGGCGCCACAAGCCCCGGCCGCCACCCAGGGACGGGCCGGCGCCGAGCTCACCGAGCGCGCCACCCGCGACATCGACCGCGTCGAGGTCTTCTTCGCCCACACCTTCGCGCCGGCGGTGTCGGCGCTGATCGTCCCGGCCGTGGTGCTGAGTTGGCTGGCGGCCGCGGTCGACTCCCGGCTGGCCCTGGCCGTGCTGCCGTTCACCGTGGCAGTCATGGTGATCCCGCTGCTGTGGGGACGCGCCGCCTGGCACGGCGCACGGACGGTCGCCGCCCGGCGCGGTGAGATCGCCGCCCATCTGGGCGATGACATCCAGGGCGTCCGCGAGGTGCTCGGCTTCGGCATCTCCGGCCAGCGCCTGGCCGGTCTGGACGCCGCCGACCGCCGGCTCGGCGCCGCCCGCTCGGCCGCCGGACGCAGCCACGGTCTGCGGGCCGCAGCCCTGATCCTGATCGAGGCGTCCGGGCTGATCGTGGTGCTGGCGGCAGGGACGGCTCAGCAGCTCACGCTCGCACAGACCCTGGTGGGGATAGCCGTGGCGATCGGCCTGTGGGCTCCCGCCCGCGGCATCGACGACTTCGTCGCCGGCCTGGACGCCGCCTTCGCCGCGGCGGCGCGCGTCCACGAGGTCACCGAGGGAGTCCCCGCGGTGACCGAACCGGAGGAACCGGCCACCGCGCCCCACGACGACCCGGTCGCGATGGCCCTCGACCACGTCAGCCTGCGCTACCCCGGCAGCCCGGCCCTCGCCCTCGACCAAGTGAGCGTTGGCTTCCTCACCGGCGGCCACAGCTTCGTCGCCGGGGCCTCAGGCAGCGGGAAATCCACCCTGGCCGGGCTGCTGCTGCGCGGCTGGGATCCGGACGCGGGCGCCGTCCGGCTGCACGGCGCCGACCTGCGCGACCTGCGGCTGGGCCACGTCCGCCGCCGGGTCGGCCTGGCGCCGCAGCACCCCACCCTGCTCACCGGGACCCTGCTGGAGAACCTGCGCCTCGCCGCCCCGGGCGCGAGCGAGGACGAGGTGCGCGCGGCGCTGGCCGTCGCGGGTCTGGAGGACTGGCTGGCCGGCCTCGCCGACGGCCTGCAGACTGCTGTCAGCGAGCGGGGCCTGAACGTCTCCGGCGGTCAGCTGCAGCGCCTGGCGCTGGTGCGGACGCTGCTCGCCGCCCCCGAGATCCTGGTGCTCGACGAAGCCCTCAGTCAGCTGGACGCCGCCACCGCGGCCGCCGTCCGCCGCAACCTCGGCGTGCATCGCGCCGGGCTGACGACCATCGAGATCACCCACCGCGCCGACCTCATCCCCGACGACGCCTTCGTCGTCGTCCTGGACGCCGGCCGCCTGGTCGAGCAGGGCTCCGCCGGCCAGCTTCGGGCGGCCGGAGGGGCGTTCACGCACCTTGAGGCCCGCACGATCTGACGGGCCCGAGATCCTCGCCTTCGCGGGGGTGGCGGACGGTGAAGTAGACCTGCGCGCGCCCGGACTCGGAGATCCCCGCCTTCGCGGGGATGACGGATTGAGAGCGGAATCGGCCCGCTGCGCTGCACGATGGTGGTTTTGGACGGGGTTGGCGCACCTGTCTTTGCGCTGCGCTGCAGGATGGTCGCCATGGGCTGGTCCTCCCCACCTGAGAACGACCAGCGTGCAGCGAACCAGTAAGCTCGATCCCGTCTCCGCTGGCAGAACGACAATCCTGCAGCGCAACGCACGCCAGTGGCAGGCGGAGGGCGGATGAGGATCGGTCAGCGGTAGTGGCGCAGGACCTCGCGGGCTACCTCGACGAAGCGGTCCTCGCTCAGGCGGGCGGCGATGCGGCGGATGCCGTCGGGGTCGACGCGCAGGATGCGGTTCACCCGCACCTCGCTGGGGCGGCCTTCGCGGTCCCAAGGGCCGGTGCCGATGTCGCACCAGTAGCGGCCTTCCCTGGCTTCCTGGCGGGCGTCGCGGTCGTGATCCTGGGAGGTCATCGGCAGCGCCAGCAGCCAGTTTCCGTCCCGTCCGACGACCAGGACCGGACGGTCCTTGCCCTGGCTGTGGTCCTCCTCGTAGGGAACCCAGGTCCAGACGACCTCGCCGGGGTCCGCGTCGCGGTCGTCCTCGGGTTCGTAGCTGAGCTGCGGGAGGCCGGTGAAGTCGCCGGGGTAGCCCGACTCCTCCCGCGGCGGCGGGGGCTGCGGCGCCGGTCGTCCGGCGGGACGCGACTTCGGCGGGCCGGGCTTGGGCGCGGGCTTCGTCCGCTGCCGATCGCGCAGCGCGTCGACGACCGACCTCAGCAGGTCATTCAGGGTTGCCACCCGCACACCGTAGCGGGGTCAGCGGTAGCGGGGCAGCGGTCCGTACTCGATGTGGTCGGGCGGTTCGGAGAAGATCGGCTCGTGGTGGCGGTGGGCCCGCCAGGCTTCGAAGTAGCGTTTGGATGCTGGCAGCCACAGCGCGCCGGCGGCGAGGGCGGCCAGCCCGATCGCGGCGGCGGCGACCGGGTTCAGCATGAGCGCCATGGCTGACAGGGCCAGCGCGATCAGCCCCGACCAGCGCGTCCAGCGGCGTCCGTCGTAGGCGTAGTAGCCGGTGAGCGCGCAGGCGACGGCGATCAGCAGCGCGATCACGGTCACCGCGACGGCGAGCAGCACCCGTCCCAGCGATCCGGGCTCGGTCTCGAACTGGGCCATCAGCCAGGAGGCGGTCTTGAACTTGCTGGAGTCGAACTGGTACCGCCATTCGCCGGTCCCCTCGTCGAAGGTCAGCGAGCCGATGACGGCGGCCTGCCAGTAGACCATGACGAGGGCGACGGCGAGCACGGCGACGGCCAGGTAGCTCGCGACCGAGGCGATCCAGATCGTCCAGACCCGGACGGGCTCGCCGGTGCGGCGGCTGATCGGCACGGCCTTGCCGGCGCTGGCGTCCGGAGGCGCCCAGGTGGCGATTCCGGGCAGCAGGCCGTCGCCCTCCGGCGGCGGGGGAGGCGGCGCCTGGTGAACCTGGGTCTCGGACATTGCGTCCAGATTAGGGCCAGCGGAGAAATTGCCGGTGCAGGTGGCGGTTTCTGGGCGGGATGCATGCCAAGGCGGAGGCCCGACCGCGTAGCAGCGCTACGCGGGAGTGGCCGACAACGCAGGCAGGCGCCCGATCCAGGAAGCGCCGCGCACCGGCAACTTTCTCCGCGGGTCTTGGTCCGCCGTCACCACTGCTCGACGAGGTGCTGCTGCAGGGCGGCGCCCAGCCCGTCGATCAGGGCGTCCTCGGGCAGGTTCGTCATCGCCGGAATCTCGAGGATGTCGCGAGCCATCACGAAGCCCAGCAGCGCGGAGACCGCCAGGTTGGCCCGGATCGTCGCGTTGGCGTGGCCCTGGGATTGGGCGAGCTTCACGAAGATCTCGCGATTGAGGAATTCGACCAGCGGACGCCGCGCGCCCTCGTCGTTGACCGCCGCACGGAACATCGCGGTGAACCGGTCGCTCGCCCCGGGGGTCTGCCAGGCGGCGATGAATTCGCGGACGGACTGGCGTCCGATCTCTTCGGCGGGGCCGGAGGAGATCCGCTCCAGGATCGCCTCGGGGCGCAGCTCGGTGTCCAGCACCGACCGGCTGAACAGCTCGGCCTTGGAGTCGAAGTAGTGGTGGACGAGCGCCGGGTCGACGTCCGCCTCGCGGGCGACCGCGCGCAGCGACACCTTGTCGTAGCCGTCGCGGGAGAAGAGGGTGAGCGCGGCCTGCATGATCGCGGCTTTGGTGCCGGAGCGTCCCGGTCTTCTGCCGCGCGGTTTCGCGTTCTGTGCCACTTCAACCCTCCCAGGTGTTCCTCGGTATCGTGCCAGGGTGGAAACCCCTCGCTGGCCCTGTGTCATTTTCGACTTGGACGGCACTCTCGCCGACACGATCGACCTCATTATCGCCTGCTACGACCATGCGCTGAACAGCGTCCTCGGGCTGCGGGCGGATCCGGTGGTGGCCCGCACCTGGATCGGACGGACGCTGACCGCGACCTTCGCCGAGTCTTGGCCCGACCACGCCGAGGAGCTGGCGGAGGCCTATCGGGCCTGGAACCGCCTCCACACTCCCACGATGGTGACCGCCTACCCGGGCGTCCCGGAGCTGCTGGCTGATCTGCGTGCCGCCGGGATCGCCACCGGCATCGCCACCGCGAAGGGCCGGGAGGTCGCCGACCGGACCATCCGCTACGCCGGGATCGACCTGCCCGCCACCGTCACCGCGTCCGAGACCGACCGGCACAAGCCGAACCCCGAGCCGCTGTGGCTGGCCCGCGACCTGCTCGGCATGGCGGGGCAGCCGGCCGTCTACATCGGCGACGCGCTGGTCGACGTCCAGGCCGCGCAGGCCGCCGGCATGGA
>CAZLWS010000128.1:0-8127 GCA_964563205.1 uncultured Propionibacteriaceae bacterium
AGCCCCTTCCGTCATCCCCGCGAAGGCGGGGATCTCCTCGCCCACGCCTGAGCCCGGATCCACCGATTTCCGCCTGCTGCGCGGCCCCATACGGGCGCACTGTTCCTCGCTTCGCTCGTCAAGACCCTCAATCGGCTCGGCCTGACAGCAAGCTGTCCGGCGCTCGCCTCAATCGGGTCTGGCTGCGCCGACCACGCTCGAAAGACGACCCGGTCTGTCTTCGCGCGGATCGTCTTGCCATTGCACCCGTCTGGTGCCGCTCGCGACGGCGGCCATCGGTGGATCCGGGCTTAGAATCAGCTGTTCGTTGACGAGAGGACGGTCGTGGAGCCCCTGCGCCGGGACGCCCAGGTCTGGGCGATCTACTCCCTGATCCTGGTGCTGGCGGTGCTGCAGGCCGGGGTCGGCGGCCTGCTGCCCTACTTCCAGGCCGAGTTCGGGCTTTCGCACACCCAGTTGAGCGTGCACATCACCGCGGTCGCCTGCGGTGGCCTGCTGGCAGGGTTGTTCGGCGATCGGCTGCGCCGCCGGCTCGGCCGTCCGGCAGCCCTGATGGTGACGGCCGTGGTGGGCGCGGCCAGCGGCCTCCTGCTCGGCGCCGGACCCTCCGAGCTCTGGACGATCGCCGGCTCCTGCCTGATCGGGATTGCGGTCGGGTTCGCGCTGATTGTCGGCCAGGGGCTGCTGGTGGCGAGGTTCCGGGCTGACGCCGCCCGCCTGATCGGCGAGTACAACCTCGCCTACGCACTCGGCGCGGTGATGGCCATGTTCGGCCTGCCGCTGCTGGCAGCGGGCCTGCTCGGCTGGCGCGCCCTGACGCTAGCCCCGGTGGCGGTGCTGCTGGCGCTCGTCCTGCCGTGGCTGTGGCAGACCGGACGGGCCTCCGCCGACCTCGACGCGGCCGCCGCCGGCGGGGCGGCCAGCCCGTGGGTGCTGCGGCGTCCGTGGGTGTCCTTCGTCGTCCTGGCGCTGTGCACCGCAGTGGAATGGTCCTTCCTGTACTGGACGGCGACCTACCTGGTGGACGCCGCGGGCCACCCCGCCGAGACCGCCGCCCAGGCGACCGCCGTGCTGTGGGCGGCGGTGCTGCTCGCGCGGGCCGCCGGCACCCGGCTGCTGCCGCGGCTGGGCCCGGCCCGGATGCTGACGGCCTCGCTGCTGCTCACCGCGGTGGCCACGGTCGCGCTGCTGTTCGCCGAATCCCTCGCCCTGGCCTTTCTGGCCGCTGGGATCGCCGGCCTGGCGGTCGCCAACCTGTTCCCGGCCTGCGTCGCCCTGGTGGTGAGCGGCGCCGGCGAGCAGGCCGACAGCGCCGTCGCCCGGGCCACGGTCTGGTCGGCGATAGCGATCATCGGCTTCCCGCTGCTGATCGGCGCGGCCGCCGACGCGATGGGGCTGCGGACGGCCTTCTGGGCGGTCCCGCTGACCTCCGGCCTGGCCCTGCTCGCCGTCCTCGCCGCCGGGAGCCACCGCGCGGCGCCTGCCCCTGAACCGCGGCTCGCCGCACGTCCGTCCATCGTCAACGACTAGGAGAAACACCATGGCCAAGTTCATCATCGACACCGACACCGGCTCGGACGACGCGGTCGCGCTCGTCCTGGCGTACACCGACCCGCGGGTCGAGGTGCTGGCCACCACGGTCGTGTCGGGCAACGTCCCGATGGAACTCGGTCTGCAGAACGCGCTGTACACCGCAGAGCTCTGCGGCTCGACGGCCCCGGTGTACGCCGGCGCGGATCGTCCGCTGCTGCGCGAGGCGGTCTACGCCACCGACGTGCACGGCCAGGACGGCATGGGCGACATCGGCCTGCCGCTCACCGGACGCGTCCCGTCGCCCGGCCATGCGGTCGACGTCATCATCGACCTGGCGCATCGGCACCCGGGGGAGATCACCCTGGTGACCCTCGGCCCGCTCACCAACCTGGCGCTCGCGCTGCGCAAGGATCCCTCGATCGCCGGGCTCTTCGACCGGGTCGTCATGATGGCGGGCGCCGGGGACCACATCGGCAACGTCAAGCCGACCGCCGAGTTCAACATCTGGTTCGACCCGGAGGCGGCCGACATCGTCTACACCTCGGGCCTGCCGCTGGAGATGGTCGGCTGGGACGTCTCCCGCAAGGACGCCACCCTGACCGTCGCGGAAAACTCCGCCCTGGCCGACCTCGGCCCGCTGGGCTGGTTCTGCTCAGCGATCCAGAAGCAGCTGATCGAGTTCTGCCGCGAGGTCACCAAGGTGGACGGCATCGACTTCCCCGACCCGGTCACCGTCGCCTACGCGATCGACCCGACCATCGCGACTGAGGCGATCGACGCCTACGTCCGCGTGGAGACCACCGGCACCCACACCGTCGGCATGACCATCGTCGACCGGCTCGGCGTGCTCAAGCAGCCCGCCAACACCCGCGTGGTGCTGGCCGCCGACCACGACCGCTTCGTCGAGATGCTCAAGCAGGCCTGCTCCCGCCGAGTCGAGTGAAAGACCGCGATGGGCGACCGTCTACCAGGAGGCCGGGCGGCCGCGCTGGTCTGCGCGGTGCTGGCGATAACGTTGTGGTCATGTTCCTCACCAGTGGCGGGCACGGCTCCGGCGTCGCCCGCGACCAGTCTCAGCGCTCCGTCCGGCTCGGCTGACATGGCGTTCGAGCTGCACGCCGAGGTGCTCGATGGCGGCGAGCAGGTGACCTCCCTCGTGCTGGACGCCGCCGCGCTTTCCGGAATCGACCCGGCCTCGATCGACACCGGCACCTTCACCGTCCACGTCGCGGCGACCACCCCGGTCGAAGGACTCGCGGAAGGCCAGATCTCCGGGATCTTCGACGGCGAACGGAAGGTCACGGGCACGCGGGTGGACGAGGGCCGCATCGTCCTCGAGTTGGAGAGCGGCCCCGGCGTCGCGGGGGGCGCCACGCTCGGCTATGCCCTGCTCGCCGACCCATTCCTCGCGGGGGACGGCCGCAACCTGCTGCTGAACCTGCGCTACACCGTCACCCAGAACAGCCCGTTCACCGCGGACGGCCGCGAGGTGATGATCGGCGGCTTCGCTCAGGGCGCGCTGGTCAACCCCGAAGTCGACGCCTTCGCGGCGGCGGTCTCCGCCACTGGGCTGAACTATCGGCTTTACTCGCCCCCGGACCCGCAGGGCAGTGTGCCGCTGGTGATGTGGCTGCACGGCAACGGAGAGGGCGGCTTCAGCCCCGAGGAGTACAACAACGAGTCCCAGCTGCGCGGCAACCGGGGCGCCGTCGCCTACGCCACCCCCGAGGCCCAGCAGGCCTTGGGCGGCGCGGCCTTCGTCCTGGCCCCGCAGGTGCCGGACAGCTGGTTCAACAACCCGGCCAAGGCCTACCACGACGACCTGAACGCCCTGCTGGACGAGGTGTTGGCCGCGCACAGCGCGATCGATCCACGGCGGATCTACGTGGTCGGGACGTCGGCGGGCGGCTTCATGTCGATCCGGTTCGCCGGCGAACACCCCGAGAAGGTGGCCGCGGTCGTCCCGATCGCCCCCGCCCTGTGGCTGACCGGCAGCGGGATCCGCACGATCACCGAGCAGGAGCTTCTCAAGATCCAGGAGCTTCCCACCTGGCTCATTCATGCCCGAAACGACCAGGTCGTCGACTACGAGAAGTCGTCGGTCTGGGCCTACGACCTGCTGAAGCCCAGCGGCAACGTCGAGCTCACCAGCTACGACGACGTAGTCTGGGACGGCGTGACCTACACCGGACACGAAAGCTGGATCCCCGCCTCCCGGAACGACCCGTCCCGCGACGACGGCCTCCACCTATGGGAGTGGCTCGGCCAGCAGAGCAAGTAGCCGCAGCGATTCGCGGCTTGGAAACCGCCCGTTCTCCACGTACGCTTTTCTGTACAAGAGGAGGTGGGTCATGAAGACGCTGAGCTACAGCGAGTCTCGCGCGCGCTACGCCGAGGTGCTCAACTCCGTCGTCGACGATCGCGAGGAAGTGATCATCACCCGGTCGGGGCACGACCCGGTGGTGATCGTCTCGCTCGAGGACTATGAGGCCCTGAAGGAGACCGCCTACCTGATGCGCTCGCCGGCGAACGCCCGGCGGCTGCTCGACGCCATGGAGCGGCTCGAATCCGGACACGGAGCGCAGCACGACCTCATCGACCCCGAGTAGCCGTGCTGCTGGTCTGGGACGAGAACGTCTGGGAGGACTACCTGTGGTGGCAGGCTCAGGATCGCCGGGTGCTCAAGCGCATCAACGCCCTCATCCAGGACGTCGCACGCAACGGCAATGAGGGCCTCGGCAAGCCGGAGGCGCTGAAGCACGACTTCGCGGGCTACTGGTCGCGGCGGATCACCGACGAGCACCGGATCGTCTACAAGCTCGCCGGCGACGAGATCCGCATCGCCGCCTGCCGCTACCACTACGGCCGCTGACTCAGCCTGCGGTCAGCACCAGTGGGCCGTCCGCGGTGATGGCCACGGTGTGCTCGCTGTGGGCGCCGCGGGAGCCGTCGGCGGAGCGCAGCGTCCAGCCGTCCGGGTCGTAGCGGAGCTGGTTGGTGGTGGCGAGCAGCCACGGCTCGATGGCGATCACCAGCCCTTCGGCCAGGCGCAGGCCGGCGCCACGCAGGCCGTCGTTGGGGACGTGCGGGTCGCCGTGCATCGTCCGTCCGACGCCGTGGCCGCCGAACTGGGTGTTGATCCGGTGGCCGTCGCCCCGGCAGACTCCGCCGATCGCGGCTGAGATGTCACCGATGGTGTTGCCCACCCGGGCTGCCTCGATGGCTGCGGCCAGCGCCCGCTCGGTGGTGTCGATCAGCGCCAGATCGGCCGGACGCGGGGTGCCCACCACGAAGGAGACCGCCGAATCGGCGACCCAGCCGTTCAGCGAGACCGCGAAGTCGAGGGAGACCAGGTCGCCGTCGCGAAGGGCGTAGTCGTGGGGGAGTCCGTGCAGCACCGCGTCGTTCACCGAGGTGCAGATCACCTTGCCGAACGGGCTGCTGCCGAAGGACGGGTGGTAGTCGATGTAGCACGACTCCGCGCCCGCCTCGCGGATCAGCTCGTGGGCGCGGGCGTCGATCTCGAGCAGGTTCGTCCCGACGGAGACCTCTTCGCGGAGGGTGGCGAGCACGCCTGCGACGAACTGGCCGGCCGAGCGCATCTCGTCCAGCTCGGCGGGCGTGCGCAACTCCACCGCCGTCCGGGCGACCGGGGGCCGCGCCTGGGCGACCCGCCGTCCGCTCAGCCGCCGCTGCCGCCGGTTCAGAGGTACTCCTCCAGGGCGCGCACCAGCATCGCCTTGGTCTTGCCGCCCTGGAACTGCTTCACCACTTCGCCGCCCACGAAGACCTGGATGGTCGGCAGGCCGAGGATGCCGTAGGAGATGGTGGTCTGGGTGTTCTCGTCGGCGTTCAGCTTCACGAACGAGATCTTGTCGCCGTACTCGCCGGCGAGCTCCTCGATGATCGGCGAGAGCTGCTTGCAGGGCGCGCACCACTCCGCCCAGTAGTCGACCAGCACGGGCTTGGACGACTTCAGCACCTGATCGGCGAAGGTGGCGTCGGTGACATCGGCGACAGCGGCCATGAGTACTCCTTGTTCGTTGGGGACGGCCCTTCGTCAGGCTCGGGGATCGTCCGGGTTCAGCCTACGGCGTCACACCGACACCGCGACCGGCTCGGATGCCAGCGCGGCCAGGAAGCGCTCGGCGTCCAGGGCGGCGGCGCAGCCGGTGCCGGCGGCGGTGATCGCCTGACGGTAGATGTGGTCGACCAGGTCGCCGGCGGCGAAGACGCCGGGCAGGTTCGTCCGGGTGCCGGGGGCGTCCACCAGCACGTAGCCGGCGGCGTCCAGCTCGACCTGGCCGCGGACCAGCTCCGAGCGCGGGTCGTGGCCGATCGCCACGAACAGGCCCTGGACGGCCAGTTCACGGGTCTCGCCGGTGAGCGTGTCCTGCAGGGTCAGGGACTCGACGGACTTCTCGCCGTTGACCGCGGTGACCACCGAGTTCCAGGCGAAGCTGATCTTCGGGTCGGCCTCGGCGCGGGCGATCATGATCTTGGACGCGCGCAGCTCGTCACGGCGGTGGATCAGGGTGACCGAGCGGGCGAACCGGGTGAGGAAGGTGGCCTCTTCGAGGGCGGAGTCGCCGCCGCCGACCACCGCGATGTCCTTGTCGCGGAAGAAGAAGCCGTCGCAGGTGGCGCACCAGGAGACGCCGTGGCCGGAGAGCCGGTCTTCGCCGGGCAGGCCGAGCCGGCGGTAGCCCGAGCCCATCGCCAGAATCACCGTCCGCGCCGAATGGACGGCGCCGTCGGAGTCGGTGACGGTCTTGATCGGGCCGGTCAGGTCGACCGCGGTGACGTCGTCGGTGATGATCTCGGCGCCGAACCGCTCGGCCTGGGCGCGCATGGCGATCATCAGGTCGGGGCCCATGATGCCCTCGGCGAAGCCGGGGAAGTTCTCCACTTCGGTGGTGTTCATCAGTGCGCCGCCGGAAGTGAGTGCCCCTTCGAAGAGCAGCGGCTTGAGGTTCGCCCGGGCGGTGTAGATGCCGGCGGTGTAACCCGACGGGCCCGAGCCGATGATGATGACGTCGCGCACTTCAGACATGGTTCCCTCGTGGATCAGTGGTTCTGGCCAACCCTACCGAGGGTTCGACGCCAGGCGAACACCCCAACGTCCGGTGTCCTGCCCGCTATTCCATGGGACGATCGTCGCCGATCACGCCGGCGTCATGGTCGGGCTGATTGTCGCGGTTCATGTCCTCACTGCGGGCAGTGCGGGCGTCCCAGCGCAGCAGGACGGCGCCGAGGATCGCGGCGAGCAGGCTGCCGGCCAGGATGCCGACCTTCGCGGCCCGGAAGTGGGCGCCGTCCTCATAGGAGAGTTCGGTGATCAGCAGCGACACCGTGAAGCCGATGCCGCACAGGAAGCCGATCGGCAGCAGGTCACGCAGGCCGATCGAGTCGGGCAGTCGGAAGGGCGTGAAGCGGGTCACCAGGGCGGTCGTCCCCAGCACCCCGAGCAGCTTGCCGGCCACCAGACCCACGAGGGCCGCAAAGAACACCGGCTGGGCGAAGACGTTCTCCGTCCCGCCGGTCAGCGTCACACCGGCGGCGAAGAACGCGAAGACCGGCAGCGCGAACCCCGCGGAAAAGGGCCTCACGGCGTCGTCGAGCGCATGCGTGCGCGCGTGGGGTTCGTCATGGATGGCGAAGGCGGGGACGGTGAACCCCAGCACGACCCCGGCGATCGTGGCATGCACGCCCGAGGCGTGCATGAACGCCCAGGCGACCAGGCCTGCCGGGATCAGCAGCCACCACCGCAGCCGTCGCGTGCGCACCAGCAAGCCGAAGACCGCAACCCCCGCGAGCGAGGCGAACAGCGACAGCGGGTGGATGGACGCGGTGTAGAACGCGGCGATCACGACGATGGCCAGCAGGTCGTCCACCACGGCCAGGGTCAGCAGGAAGGTCCGCAGCGCCCGCGGCAGACCGCGTCCGAAGATCGCCAGGACGGCGAGCGCGAAGGCGATGTCGGTGGCTGTCGGGATCGCCCAGCCGTGCAGTGCCTCGGAATCGCCCAGGGCGAGCAGCAGACCGACGAAGAGCAGTGCTGGGGCGATCATCCCCCCGACCGCGGCGAAGACCGGAACCGCCGCCTCCTTGGGCTGACGCAGGCTCCCGGCGAACAGCTCGTGCTTGAGTTCGACACCCACCACGAAGAAGAACACCGCCAGCAGGCCGTCCGCGGCCCACAGCGAGAGCGGCAGGTCCAGCTGCAGCGCAGCCGGGCCGATCCGCAGCGCCGACAGGTCGGCGTAGAACCCCTGGAGCGGCGAGTTGGCCAGCGCCAGCGCGATCGCGGCCGCCGCCAGCAGCAGGATCCCTCCGGTGCTCTCGCGGGTCACGAAACGGCTCAGTCGCGCCGTCAGCGGCATGGTGGGCGGTGCTGCGCTCAAGCGAGTTCTCCCGTGCGGATGCGAGGCGTCCGCCGGACGGCGGACCCCAGTGCCGACCAGGCTTCCCGGCTCACCTGCGCCAGAGTCTAGTTCGCGTGATCCGCGACCGCGAGCCTTGCTTCGGGCCAGGAAGTCCCGTGCTCAGCCGCCGCGGGTGAAGTGGCCGACGAGCGGGGCTCCCGGCGCGTGG
>CAZLWS010000129.1:0-8113 GCA_964563205.1 uncultured Propionibacteriaceae bacterium
CAGCGTCCGGCGGAGGGTGGCAGCGGCGCTCGCGGAAACGGGCGCCGCAAGCCGCATGGAACTCGGCTATCTGCTCGGATCGGGCCAGTCGGTCTCGGCCGTTTAGTCTCGACGAACGTAGCGATCTTTCGGCTTCCTGTCGGTTTTGGCCGAAGGATCGCTACGTTCGGCACTCGTGATGTCAGGGGACCCTTTGAGGCGGGGTGTCAGTCGGTGGGTTCGACGAGCGGAGTTGCCTTGGAGTCGCCGGAGAGCCACCGCAGCCAGGTGCTGCCGGGGTCGGGCTCCAGGATCAGGGCTCGCACCAGCAGGGTCAGCGGGATCGACAGGATGGCCCCCAGCGGGCCGATCACGAAGGTCCAGAAGAGCACCGAGAAGAAGCTCAGGGTGAGGCTCAGGTCGACGGCGTCGCTGACGAACTTCGGTTGGACGAGCACCTGCAGGGTTGCATTGACGACGCTGTAGATCACGATCACCGCGACCATCAGCGGCCAGCCTCCGATGACCAGCGCCAGCAGCATCGACGGGATGAGCCCCAGCACGAAGCCGATGTTCGGGATGAAGTTCGTGACGAAGGCGAGAATCGCCCAGACCAGCGCGCCGGGAATGCTCATCGCCCACAGCGCGATTCCGTCGATCGCGGCGACGATCAGGCCGAAGATCGCGTTGACCACGTAGTAGCGGCGAACCCCGGTGCCGAAGGTCTGGAAGCGGGAGACCGCGACCTGCGCGGACGGGCCGAAGTCGGTGGTGGCCCGCGCGTACCGGGCGCCGTCGGCTGCCATGAAGAGCACGTAGGCGAAGATGAAGAAGAGCGCCGTGAGGACGCCGAGCAGGCTGCCGGCGAACGACCTGACGAAACCGATGATGGCCCCCGGGCTGAGGATGGAGCCGGCGGCATCGGCCAACTGGGATTCCAGGCCGAGCGATCCCAGCAGCGCGGTGATCTCGGCCACCGTCTCGCCTAACTGCCCCGAGTAGTCGATCACCATGCGGGTGAACTCCGCCCCGGCATAGCCGAGGAGGAGCGCCATCCCCACCAGGACGGCGTACGCCACCGCGATCACGGCCGCGGTGGCCGCTCCGCGAGGCCAGCCCCGGCGCTCGAGCGGGTGGCGGACGGGGTGACAGATGAGCACGATGACTGCCGCGAGCGCGAGCGGTCCGATGAGCTCGCGGCCGAGCCACATGCCGGCCAGCACGATCACCGCGGCAGCCAGGCCCAGCAGCGTCCGCAGCGCAGGGGGCAGGCCGGACCGGTCGGGCGGCGGCGTGAGGGCGACCTCGGAGGGCTGGTTCATCGCCCTACCGTATCCACTATCGAGAGCTGAGACAGGAGCGGCGGGGACATCCCTCGGGCCCGTCGTGACAGCGGACGAGGTGTGTCGGCCGCGCCCCGGGAGCTAGCTGATCTTGCGGCGGTAGATCGTGGTGGCGATCAGGTACGCGACGACGAGGATGCCGACGCACCAGGCCAGGGCGATCCAGCTGTCGGAGCCGACCGGCTGGCCGGCGAACAGGGCGCGGACGGTGTTGACGATGGAGGTCACCGGCTGGTGCTCGGCGAACCAGCGCAGCGGACCCGGCATGGTTTCGGTGGGGACGAAGGCCGAGCTCAGGAACGGCAGGAAGATCAGCGGGTAGGAGAAGGCGCTCGCGCCGTCCACCGAATGGGCGGTCAGCCCGGGGATCACTGCGATCCAGGTCAGGGCCAGGGTGAACAGCACCAGGATGCCGGTCACCGCCAGCCAGCCCAGCATTCCGGCACTGCTGCGGAAGCCCATGATCAGCGCGACCCCGATCACGATGGCGAGGGAGATCAGGTTGGCTGCCAGGGAGGTGAGGACATGTGCCCACAGCACCGCCGGCCGGGCGATCGGCATGGAACGGAAGCGCTCGACGATGCCGCCCTGGGTGTCGAGAAAGAGCCGGAAGGCGGTGTAGGCGATGCCCGAGGCGATGGTGATCAGCAGGATGCCGGGCAGCAGGTAGTTGACGTATGGACCGGAGCCGGGCCCGGTGTCGATCGCGCCGCCGAAGACGTAGACGAACAGCAGCAGCATGGCGATCGGCATCACGGCCGTGGTGATGATGGTGTCCGGGCTGCGCAGGATATGGCGCAGCGAGCGTCCGGTGAGGACGCGGGTGTCGCTCAGGGCGCGGCTGGTCATGGTCATTCCTCAGGGTCTGCTTCGCCGGGGTGTGGCCGATGATGGCCAGGAAGATCTCCTCCAGGCTGGGCTGCTTCTCGACGTACTCGATGGTGGCCGGGGGCATGAGCTGCTTGAGCTCGGCGAGGGTGCCGTTGGCGATGATCCGGCCCTCGTGCAGGATCGCGATCCGGTCGGCGAGCTGCTCCGCCTCGTCCAGGTACTGCGTGGTGAGCAGGACGGTCACCCCCTGTCCGGCCAGGTCCTTGACGGTCTGCCAGACCTCCAGGCGTCCCTGCGGGTCGAGCCCGGTGGTGGGTTCGTCCAGGTAGATCACCGGCGGGTTGCCGACCAGGCTCATCGCGATGTCGAGCCGCCGGCGCATCCCGCCGGAGTAGGTGGACGCCCGGCGTCCGCCCGCCTCGGTGAGGGAGAAGCGCGTCAGCAGGTCGTCCGCGACCGCCCCGGGATCGGCGAGATGACGCAGCCGGGCGATCAGGACCAGGTTCTCTCGTCCGGTCAGGATCTCGTCGACCGCGGCGAACTGTCCGGTGAGGCTGATCGACTCGCGGACGTCCGCGGCCCGGTCGGCGACGTCGAAGCCGTTGACCGTCGCGCTGCCGGCGTCGGCGGGCAGCAGGGTGGCCAGGATCCGCACGACCGTGGTCTTGCCCGCTCCGTTGGAGCCGAGCAGGGCGAAGATGCTGCCCCGGGCGACCTCGAAGTCCACCCCGCGCAGCACGTGCAGGTCTCGATAGGACTTCTCCAGCCCCCGGACCTCGATGGATGCCGCGGTCATCGCTCTCTCGCCGCCTGGTCGATGGCGTCGATCAGCCGACGGCGCTCGGAGTTGATCCACGAGCCGTCGGAGTAGTTGGCGACGAAGGTCTCGACGAACTCGACCGGGTCGTCGCCCACGATCGCGCGGATCGGCGTGCCGTCCGCGGCGCTCTCCTCGAACAGGCCGACGAGGTCGCCGTACATCCGGACCAGGACGTCGCCCTTGGCGATTCCGCCGGCGTACATCAGGTAACGCTCGATCGCCTCGGCCGCTGAGCGGTAGTTCGCGGGGAGCTGCCGCAGCCGCTCCTTGTACTGGCGGTACTGCTTCTTCTCTTCGAGCGGTCCGGTGACCAACTCGATCCACTTCGGTGCCATGGCTATCTGCCTCCTTCGTGGAGCTGTTCCAGCCGTGCGGCGAGGAAGCTCCAGGTACTCCAGAAATCGTCGAGGTACTCCCGACCCCGAGCGTTGAGGGTGAACACCTTGCGCGGCGGGCCCTTCTCGGACGGGACCTTCTCCACGTCCACCAGGCCGCGCTGCTCGATCCGCACCAGCAGGGCGTAGACGGTGCCTTCGGCGATGTCGGTGAAGCCCTGCTCGCGCAGCCACGCGGTGATCTCGTAGCCGTAGGCCGGACGCCCGGCGAGCAGCAGCAGGACGATGCCCTCCAGCGTGCCCTTGAGCATCTCCGTCATGAGCTTGCCCACTCCGACCTCCTACTCAGCATCACTGACTACTGGTACATAGTAACACTGAGTAGTGAGATGGCAAGTGCCCGGTTCCGGCCTCCGCTCCGATGCCTGTCCCAGGTGGTGCGCTCGGCGGCGTCCGGGAGTAGTTTTTGCGGAACGGAGGCGAATCAACTCCCTTGGAGGCTGCCATGACTGATCACTGGTCCGGATCGGGTACCGCCGACGATCCCTGGGTGCTCCGCACCCCACCGCTGTCCTCCCAGTACACGATTCACCGTGACGACCAGAGCGACCCGGCGTTGCTGGTCTGTCAGGTCGGGACGACGAAACTGACCTACCTCGCGCGTGCGATCGAGGATCTGCACGCGGAACTGCTGCGGCACGGGGACTGGCTGCCGCTCGGCGCCGCCGACGAGCAGAAGGAGGCCGCGCCCGGCACGGTCGAGGCCTGGGGCCGCTCGGCCGAGAACCCGGTCGGCGGCTGGTACGGCCAGCGGAAGGGGTACCGCGGACGGTTCGGGATGTACCTGCCTCCATTGCTGGAGGCGCTGGGGCTGGCCGAACTCGAGCACAACCCCCGCAACAACCGCATCCGCGCGCTGCCGTAGGCTCTGGGTGTGCTGATTCTGCTGTCGCCCGCCAAATCCCTGGACTACGCCTCGCGGATTCCGAGGCTGCCGGTGACGACGCCCCGGTTGCTGGCGGAATCCGAACGGCTGGTCGAGGTGATGCGGCGCAAGTCGGTCGCGGAACTGGCAGCCCTGGCCGACATCTCGGACGAACTCGCGGCGCTAAACGCGCAGCGCTGGTCGGAGTTCAGTCTGCCGTTCACCCGGCAGAACGCTCGTCCGGCGGTGCTCGCCTTCGACGGGGACGTCTACCGCGGCATCGACGCCCGGCAGCGGTTCGGCGCGCGCGACTACACCGAGGCGGGCAAGACCGTCCGGATCCTCTCCGGGCTGTACGGGGTGCTGCGTCCGCTCGACTTGATCCAGCCCTACCGGCTGGAGATGGGCACCCGGGTGACGACCGATCGAGGCAACTCGCTGTACGACTGGTGGGGCGCCGGGGTCACCGACCTGCTGGCTGCCGACCTGGCTGCCTCGCCCGGCAGCAAGCTGGTGGTCAACCTCGCCTCGTCCGAGTACTACGGCGTGGTGCGGCCTGAGCGGCTCGACGCTCCCGTGATCTCACCCCGTTTCGAGGACACCAATGCCCAGGGCCGCCGCAGCGTGGTCTCCTTCTACGCTAAGCGGGCCCGTGGCGAGATGGCGGCCTGGCTGGTCACCCGCCGTGCCCGGACGGCCTCCGCGGTCAAGGACTTCGACGCCGCCGGCTATCGCTACGACGAAGCCGCCTCCACCCGCGAAGCGCCAGTCTTCGTCCGCTCTTTCGCTGATCGTTAGCACTCGTCAGCTGGAGAGCCCCAGGGCTTGATGGATCAGGAAGACCGGGTGCTCGGTGGGGACTCCGGAGCCCTTGCGGATCTGCCAGCGGCAGGTCTCGGTGTCGCAGAGGGCCAGGTCGGGGTTGGTGTCGCGCACCATGTCGAACAGCGGCTTGCCGACGGCCTGGGCGATCTCGTACTTCTCTTTCTTCAGGCCGTAGGTGCCGGCGATGCCGCAGCAGGTGGCGCCCGATTCGACGACGGTCAGGCCGGGGATGAGCCGCAGCACCTCAAGGGCCGGCATGCCCATGCCCTGGCTCTTCAGCTGGCAGGGGGCGTGGTACGGGACGGTCATCTCGACGGGGGAGAGGTCGGGCAGCTCCCCGGCGTCCGCCAGTTCGAGCAGGAACTCCATCATGTCCCGGATGCGGGTGGAGACGTCCTTCAAGCGCTCGTCGTCCACGCCCATGATCTCGTGGGCCTCGTGCTTGAGCATGCCGGTGCACGAGCCGGACGACGACACGATGGTCAGCTCGCCGGCTTTGCGCAGGTCGTCGCAGAGCTTCAGGACGGCGTCGGTGGCCTGGTCGAACAGCCCGTTCGACTGCTGGGCCAGCCCGCAGCAACCCTGCTTCGGGACGATCACCTCGAAGCCCAGGTGCTCCAGCACCTCGATCGAGCGCTTGGAGGTCTCCACCTCGAAGTAGCCGCCCGCGCAGCCGTGGAAGAAGACGACCGGGCCGCGGGTGGCGGAGGTCTTGCGCGGGCCGCGCTTCTTCAGCCAGCCCTGGATCGTCTGGGTCTGCGCCGGCGGCATCGGGGCGTCCCGGTGGACGCCGAAGACCTTCTCCACCACCGTCCGGATCGGCTTGTTGGCCAGCACGGCGTTGGCGATGGGGGCGACCGGCGTCATCATCGTCCCCATCAGGGTGGTCTGCGAGATCAGCCGGTCGCGGACGGGCATGTGGTCGGCCTTCATGACCGCCCGGGCCTGCGAGTTCAGCTCGGCGATCTGGACGCCCTGCGGGCAGGCCAGCGTGCAGGCTCCGCAGCTCGAGCAGTAGTCGAGGGAGTGGTCGACGGATTCGCCGTTGCGGAACCGCTCGGCCTGCGGGCCGACGAACTTGGGCCCGCTGAACAGCGGGGTCACCGCCGACACCGGGCAGACCGTCTCGCAGATCGTGCACTTCACGCAGTGGTCGAGGCTCGCCCGGGCGAACTCGTGCCCGGCGAAATCGAGGCTGTCGCTCATCCCAACTCCTCCACGATCGCGTCCGCGGCCTTCACCGCGCTGCCTGCGGCGATGCCCTCGCCCGACTTCTCGTTCCACCGGACGGCGCCCGCCAGGATGCCGCCCGCCGCCCAGAGATTGCTGGGGACGGACGAGCTGCCCACGGCTGTCACCCGCATGGTCTCGTCCACAGCGACGCCGACCTTGAACAGCGGCTGCTCGCCGCCCCAGTAGTCGCCGTGCAGCAGCGGTCCCTCGTCCAGCCCGGCCAGCGGCAGGCCGAAGATTCGCTCGGTCACCTCGCCGTAGGAGTCCAATGTCAGCGCTCCTGACTCAAAACCGCCCGTGGCAAGGACGAACGCATCACCGACGATGGTTCTGGGGGAGCCGGACGATTCGACGCTCACGCCGCGCACTCGTCCGTCGGCGATCACCGGGGTGTCGACGAAGGAGCCGTTGATCACCCGCACCCCCGCAGCCCGGACGGCGGCCGTCAGCGCGTTGTTGAGCCGCATGCCGGGGACCGAGGGCGGCGGCAGCGGGATCTCGAAGACCGGATGGCCGAGCAGTTCGGCCAGGTGCTGCCAGGCGGTGGCGTCCCTCAGGCCCAGGACGGCCGGCAGCCCGACGGTCTCGTCCGGCTTGAGGTGCGGCCGCAGTTCGGCGGCGAATCGGGCGCGGAAGGCCGGGTCGTCGAAGGCCCGGGCGTAGGTGAGCCCGGAGGAGTCGATCTCCCGCTCGCGGGCGGGGACGTCGATCAGCAGGTGCCGGGCGTCCAGCCGTCCGGCCCCGGGCAAAGGGGTCCGGGCCAGGTTCCCGGCGACCAGTTCAGGATGGAAGTCCTTCAACCGACGCAGCCCGACGATCGCGAAGCGGGCTCCGTCCACGCAGGCGCCGGCCAGCATGGACGGCTGTGCCAGACAGGTCGGACGGATCGCGCCTACCGCCGTCGGGAACAGATGGTTGGCCTCGATGTCGCCGACGAGCAGGTGCTCACCCAGTTCGGCCTGCAGGAAGGCGACGCCGGCGCGAACGGCGTCGACGCCGATGGCGGCGTAGGGGTGCTTGGGGTCGGCCTCGGCGAGTTCGGCGACGGCGGCCAACGGGTTGGCGACGCGTTCGGGCCGGTAGCCCAGCACGTCCACCGTCCCCTGCGAGAGTTGCAGCCCGCCGACTCCCTTGGTGAGCAGGGTGACGCCCAGCCCGGCGCGGGCCAGACGCAGTGCGGCGGTCAGGCCGGCCACGCCGGCTCCGATCACGATCACCCGAGTCACAACCTCACCTCCTCTTCCGGGGCGGGCAGATGGTCGATGTCCAGCGTCCCTGAGAAGATCCAGTTGTCCAGGGCGGTCTGGCGCACCTGGTCGCCGTAGAGGATGGGCCACAGCCCGATCCACCGGTTCTTCAGGAAGAGCCGCAGCAGGCCGGTCGCCCGCTCGAGGTCGATGTGCTTGGTCTCCAGCGCGACCCCGGTCGCGCGCATCGAGCAGAACCCGCCCTGACAAGGGCCCATGCCCAGCCGCAGCTGCCGGCGCAGGTCGTCGAAGGTGCCCTGCGGCTGCTCGTCCAGGGCTTTCACCCACATCTGCCGGCTCATCAGTTCGCACTCGCAGAGGATCTGGTCCTCCAGCCGGTCCTCCTCGCGATCGTGCAGCCGGTGGGTCACCACGTAATTGCGTTGATGCTCCGACCCCGGGACGATCTCGGACGCGGTGCGGCAGGCCCGGGTCTCGCCGAGCTTGCGGCACATCTCGTCCACGATGTGCTCGGCCATCAGCCGGTAGGTGGTGAGCTTGCCGCCGCCGATGGTCAGCATGCCCTCAAGGCCGTCCCGGTCGGCGTGGTCGATCACCGCCATGCCGCGGCTCAT
>CAZLWS010000130.1:0-7951 GCA_964563205.1 uncultured Propionibacteriaceae bacterium
GAGAAGGTGGCCGCGGACATCCGGCATCTGATGTTCACCAGCGAGCCCGGCTATTCGGTGCCGCTGCTGCTGGCGACCCTGGCCCTGGCCGAGCACCCCGACGTCCTCGTCCGGGCCCGCGCCGAGGTCCAGGCGGTGTCCCCGTCGGGGCCGGTCACCATGGAGACCCTCGACGAACTGGTCTACCTCAAGCAGGTCTCCCGGGAGCTGCGCCGCTACTACGCGATGAACGCCGCCACCTTCTTCGGCCGGGTGACCGAGGAGATGGAGGTCTGCGGCTACCGCATCCCGAAGGGCTGGGGTGCGATGGGCGCGGTGCACATGACCCTGCGCAACCCCGAGGAGTACCCCGACCCCGAGCGGTTCGACCCCGACCGGTTCGAGCCGGCCGCGTTCGCGGCCTTCCCGCCCGGAAGGTACGTGCCGCACGGCGACGGGGAGTACACCTCGCACCGCTGCCCCGGCGAGGATCTGGTGACGGTGGCCGTCCAGCTCTACCTGACCGTCCTGCTGCGCGGCTACGAGTGGACGCTGCCGCCGCAGGACCTGACCTTCACCAACGAGATCTTCCCGGTCCCCGCCAGCGGCCTGGTGACCCGCGTGACGACGGCCTAGCAGGTCCCGGGGTCGACCTGGTCCTCAATGGTCACGCCGGACTCGGTGGCGATGATCTGGTTGACCCGGCGCTGGTGGCGTCCGCCCTCGAATTCGGTCTCCAGCCACATCTGGGCGATCATCTTCGCCAGGTCCACCCCGACCACGCGGGCGCCGAAGGCCAGCATGTTGGCGTTGTTGTGCTTGCGCGACATCACCGCCGAGTAGGGCTCCGAACACACCACGCAGCGGACCCCCTTGACCTTGTTGGCCGTGATCGAGATGCCGACGCCGGAGCCGCAGATGATGATGCCCCGGTCGCACTCGCCGGCCGCGACAGCCTCGGCCGCGAGGCGTCCGAAGACCGGGTAGTCAGCGCGCTCGGGGTCGTTCGTCCCGAAGTCGCGGTACTCCAGGCCCATCTCCTCCAGCAGGCCGATGATGGCCCGCTTGAGCTCGATCGCGGTGTGGTCACAGGCGATTGCGATGGTCATTCCTCATCCTTCCAACTGGCTGAACCCGTAGATGCCAGCCCCGATGACGCCATTCTGCTGCCGCGGCTCGGAGAAGACCACCCGAAGGCTCGATTCCGGCTGCGGCTTGCGGCTGCGGGCGTGCACCCGCTCGACCAGCAGGTCGCGGGGGAAGCCGGGCATCGCGGTCACGCCGCCGCCGACGATCACCGCGTCCGGGTCGAGGATGTTGATCGCCGAGGCGATCGGCAGCGACAGGTTGTCGACGAAGCCGTGCAGCACCGCCGAGTCGCCGCGGCGGAGGAAGGCCTCGCCGATCGGCGTCTCGGGGAAATACTCGGCGACCAGGCCTTCCAGGTACTTGCCGGAGGCGATCGTCTCGACGCAGCCGACGTTCCCGCAGCCGCAGACCAGGTCGTTGTCGCGCACCGGAATGTGCCCCAGCTCGCCCTCGGCGCCGGTCTTGCCGACGTACAGCCGTCCGCCGATCCACAGCCCGGAGCCGAAGCCGGTCCCGGGGTAGCAGCCCACGATCACCCGCTCCCGCTCCAGCCCCAGCGACGAGATGTCGTGCAGCAGCAGCATGTTGGTGTCGCGGTTGACGAAGGTGGGGTAGCCGAGCGCGTCCTCCATCAGGTCGGCGAACGGGATGCGGTTCAGCCCCGGGATGTTGGACGTCGACAGCACCACCCGCCGAGTGTTGTCCACCGTGGACGGGAAGCCGACCGAGATGGCCCGCGGCCGCGCCCCCGTCCGCTCCAGGTAGCCGGCGACGTGCTCCACCAGCAGCGCGGGCGACTTCGAGCCCACCAGCTTCTTGCGGGAGGAGGTCATGGCGAACTCGCTGAGCGCGCGCTCACGGTCGATGATCCCGATGCGGAGGTTGGTGCCCCCGATGTCGATCCCGACGACGACGTCGTCAGGCGAAGACATGACCTGTCTCTTGGGTGAACTCGGCCAGCATCTTGTCATAGGCGACGTCGAGGTCGGCGTCCTTGCTCCACAGGCCCGAGGTGCCGACGATGAATCGGTCGGCGCCCGCCTCCCAGAGCTTCTTGAAGGTCTTGGCGTTGCAGGAGCCGTCGATCTGGATGATGAAGTCCAGCCCATGCCGCTCCCGGAACTCCGCGGCCTCGGCGACCTTGGGCAGCACCTGCTCGATGAAGGGCTGGCCGGCGAAGCCGACGTCCACGGTCATGAAGGTCACCATATCCAGCCGCTCGAGATAGTGCTGCACCCACACCAGCGGCGTGGCGGGGTTCAGCACGACCCCGGGCTTCATCCCCAGCGACTCGATCTGGTTGATCACCCGGAACGCGTTGACGTTGATCGTCTCCGCGTGAGGTGAGATCCAGGTCGCGCCGTTGGCCGCCAGGAGATCGATCCAGTCGGTCGGCGTGGTCACCATCATGTGGATGTCCATGGGCAGCGAGCCATGGGCCGACAGCGCCTTCACCAGGTCTGGCGACAGGGTGATGTTCGGCGCGAAGTGCCCGTCCATGAGGTCGACGTGATAGGCGTCGGCCCGCCGGTTCAGGATGTCCACGTCCTTGGCGGCATGGAGCAGGTCCATGCACATCAAGGAAGGTGAGAAGGTTGCAGTGCGGCTCATTCGAGTCCTTTGACTGTCGGTTCCGGACGCGGGCGTGCCCGCAGGTTATCGGCGGTGGCGGGTCAGCGCTTGCTGCTGTCGCCGAAGAACCGGTCGAGGGTGACGGCCAGGACGATCAGGGTGCCCATCGCGATCTGCTGGTAGTAGGCGGAGACGCCCACCATGTTCAGGCCGTTGTTGATGGTGCCGATGATCAGGCCGCCGATGACGACCTTCCAGATCACGCCCTCGCCGCCGAAGAAGGAGGTGCCGCCGATGATCACCGCGGCGATCGCGAACAGCTCCCAGCCGGTGCCGGCGTTCGGCTCGGCCGCCCCCAGCCGGGCCACGTTGACCATGCCGGCCAGGCCGGCGCAGACGCCGGAGATGGTGAAGGCCAGCAGGGTGTGCCGCTTGAGGTTGATGCCGGCGAACCAGGCCGCCTGCGGGTTGCCGCCCATGGCGTACAGGTTGCGTCCGGGCTTGGACTTCACCGTGAAGAAGACCAGGATCGCCGAGACGATCAGCGCCACCAGGATCGGGACGGCGAGGAAGCCGAAGAGCTGCCCGCCGATGGTCTGGGTGAAGGACGGCGGCAGCCCCGAGACCGCCTTGGCGTCGGAGAACACGTAGGTGAGGCCGCGGAAGATGGCCATGGTGCCCAGCGTGATCACGAACGGCGGCAGGCCGGTCAGGTTGATCAGGCCGCCGTTGACGGCGCCGATCGCCGCGCCGAGGGCGATGCAGCCCAGCAGCACGGCCAGCGGCCAGGGCAGGCCCATCACCATCAGCTTGCCGGCGACCACGCCGGTGACCGCCATGACCGAGCCGACCGAGAGGTCGATGCCGGCCAGCAGGATGGCGAAGAACTCGCCGACCGCCAGCAGGATCGTGATCGAGGACTGCTCGAGGATGCGCAGGAAGTTGTTGCCGGAGAGGAAGGAGCCCGGCGCCAGCGCGCTGAACACGATCAGCATCAGGACCAGGATGCCCAGGGTCGAGTACTTCGCCCACAGGCCCTTGAACTTCTCCATGGAAGTGGATTGCTCGCTCACTTATGCTGCCCCTTCATCGTCGCCGTAGTGCGTCGCCGCCCTTACCAGGTTCTCTTCGGTCGCCTCCGCGATCGGGAACTCAGCGCGCTGCTTCCCCTCGGCGTAGACCAGGATGCGGTCGCAGACCGCGAGTAGTTCGGGGAGTTCGGAGGACACCACGATGACCCCCACCCCCGCGTCCGCGAGTCGCCGCATGATCGCGTAGAACTCCGACTTCGTTCCGACGTCGATGCCCTTGGTGGGCTCGTCGAAGATGATCACCTTCGCGTCGGTGGCCAGCTGCCGTCCCAGCAGCACCTTCTGCTGGTTGCCGCCGGAGAGCTCGGTGATGCCCTGCTCCAGATCGCGCATCTTGACCTGCATCGCCACGCTCTGGGTCTTGGCGACCTCGAGCTCCTTGACGAAATCGATCAGGCCCCACAGGCCGCCCATCGTGCTGGACTTGATCTGCTCGCCGATCGCGAAGTTCCGGCGCAGCGAGAACTTCGACAGGATGCCGGTGTAGCGGCGATCCTCGGTGAGCATGCAGATGCCGGCCTTGATGCCGTCGTAGGGATCCTTGATGTCCACCTGCTGGCCGTGCAGCAGGACGGTGCCGCCCCGCTTGGGGACCGCGCCGTAGATGGCCTCCATCAGCTCGGAGCGTCCGGCCCCGACCAGGCCGGAGAAGCCGAGGATCTCGCCCTCGTGCAGGGTGAAGGAGGCGTTCTTGACGTAGCCGTCCTTGCGGGTGAGGTCGCGGACTTCGAGGATCTTCTTCTCGGACGGGACGTGCCCCTCCGGCTTCTCGTTGTACTTGCCCTGCAGCTCGCGGCCCACCATCATCGTGACCAGCTGGTCGACGGTGACTCCGGCGACGTCCCGGGTGCCGACGGCGGTGCCGTCCTTGAGGACGGTCACCTTGTCGCAGATCGCGGTGATCTCCTTCAGCTTGTGGGAGATGTAGACGACCGCTCGTCCCTCCGCCTTGAGCTGGGCGATGATCAGGAAGAGCTGGTTCACCTCTTCGTCGGTCAGAGAGGAGGTGGGCTCGTCCATCACGATGACGCGGGCGGAGAAGGCGATCGCCCGGGCGATCTCGACCAGCTGCTTCTCCGAGATGGAGAGGTCGCGGACCATCACCAGCGGGTCGCGGCGCAGACCGACCTTGGCCAGCAGCTCCGCGGTGCGCGCGTACATCGCCTTGTGGTCCACGACGGGGATGCCGAGGATCTTCTTGGTCGCCAGGTTGCCGACGAAGATCGACTCCATGATGGAGAGCTCGTCGATGACCGAGAGCTCCTGGTAGATGATCGAGATGCCTGCCTCGGCAGACTTCTTGGTGGTCAGCCGGTCGTACTCGGTTCCGTTGATGACGATCGTTCCGGCGGTGGGCTCGTAGGCTCCGGACAACACCTTCATCAGCGTGGACTTGCCGGCGCCGTTCTCCCCGAGCAGCGAGTGGACCTCGCCCGGGTAGATCTCGAAGTTGATGTTGTCGAGCGCGGTGACGCCGGGGAACCGTTTGGTGATGCCACGCATTTCCACAATGGGCTGCATTGCTCTCCCTCGGTCGGGCGGGCCGGCCCCAGGCGTGTGACCTGGAGCCGGCCCCGATGGGTTGGGTGGGTCAGGACTTGGTGACCAGGATCGAGTCGATGAAGGTCTCCTGCGAGACGGTCGAGGCGTCGAACTTGGCACCCGACTTCACGAAGGCGACCAGATCCTCCACTGCCTTGGCGCCGATGCCGGCGCTGTCCTGTGCCACGGTCGCGGCCAGGCCGCCGGCGTTGACCGACTCCACCGCGTCCGCGTTGCCGTCGGTGCCGACCACCAGGATCGTCCGTCCGGACTGGGCCACCGCTTCCTGGGCGCCCATCGCCATGGTGTCGTTGGCGCAGTAGATCGCCTTCAGATCCGGGTACTTGGAGATGTAGTTGGTCGCCAGGTCGAAGGCCTTGGTGCGGTCCCAGTCAGCCGGCTGGGAGTCGACCAGCTCGACGCCCGCGGCCGCGGTGAAGGCCTCGGTCGCGCCCTGCTTGCGAGCCTCGCCGGAGGCGGTGCCCGCCTTGCCCTCGATGATCGCCACCTGGCCGCCGGCCGAGCCCAGCTGCTCGACGATGAAGCCGGCGCCCTTCGCGCCCACCGCCACGTTGTCGGTGGTGATGAAGCCGATGACGGCGCCGTTGGCCGCCTTCAGGGCGTCCATGTTGATCTTCTCGTCGATGTTGATCACCGGGGTGCCCTTGGCGGTGGCCTTCGCGACCACGTTGACCAGGTTGTCGGCGGTCAGCGGGGCCACGCCGATGCCGGTGTAGCCCTGATCGAGGAGGTTCTCGGCCAGCGAGACCTGACCCTCGATGTCGTCCTCGGAGTTGGCGGCGACCACGTCGAGGGTCACGCCCAACTCGGTCGCCTTCTCCTTGGCGCCCTGCTCCATCTTCTGCCAGAACTCCGACGAGAGCACCTTCAGCACGATGGCGTACTTCTCGCCGCCGGCCGGGGCGCTTCCGCTGCCGCCCGGATCCGGGGTTGCGCCGCCGGAACATGCGGCGACGCCAAGCAGCGCCGCAGCCGCAAAGGCCGTGGCAACCGCTTTGAAAGACCTGCGCATTGGTGTCCACCTTTCCTTGAGCGACGGCTCACGCGGCCGTGCTCTACGTTGAAGGGCAGCCGATCCCCAGGGGGCATCGTTGCCTAGTGGCACGACACTATTCCGCAGGCTGAGGACATTACAACGACCGTATTTTGCGTAACTAAGTCGTAATCAAGCATATAATTGTCCAGTGAGCACACCTGAGAAGCTGCCCCCGCTGAGGCTGATCGAACCGAGTCTTCAGCCGAGCCGCGGCCGCGACGCGACCCCCACCTGGATCGCCCTGCTGATCGCCTCCGGCGTGGCCACCAGCAAGGCCGAGCTGGCCACCGTCACGGGCCTCTCCCGGACGACCGTCACCGGGGTGGTCGATCGCCTGGTGCGAGCCGGGGTCGTCCATCCCGGCGGCAGCCTGCGGCGCGCCGGACGCGGCCGGCCGGCCGACCTGCTCACGATCTCGTCCGAGGCCGGGGCCATCCTGGTGTTCGACGGCGGCGCCCGCTCCACCCGGCTGGCGATCGTCGACCTCGACCAGCACATCCTGGCCGAGAGCTGGGTGGAGCTGAACGTCGAGCTGGGGCCTCGGGCCAGCCTGGAGATCCTCATCCGGGAGATGCGCCGGCTGATGGCCGGGGTCGACCTCGCCCCGGCCCGGCGGTGTGTGGTGATCGGGCTGCCGGCCCGGGTCGACTACCAGACCGGGGTGCCGGTGCGTCCGCCGATCATGCCGGGGTGGGACGGCTTCCGGGTGATCGACCCGCTGCGAACCGAGTTCGACTGCCCGGTGATCCTGGAGAACGACGCCAACCTGCGGGCGCTGGGCGAGTCGCGGACGCTGGCGGTCGACCAGTCGCCGCTGATGGCGGTCAAGGTGGGCACCGGCATCGGCGCCGGGCTGGTGACCGAGCACGGGCAGATCCACCGCGGCAGCGCAGGAGCGTCGGGCGAGATGGGGCACATCCCGCTGCGCGGAGCGCCGCCCACCAAGTGCACCTGCGGCAACATCGGCTGCCTGGAGGCGGTCGCCTCGGTGCCGGCGCTGATCCGCCGGTACGCCGAGGGCGTGCCCGCCGGGAGCCCGACACCGACCAACGGTCCCGAGCTGGCCGCGCTGATCCATGACGGCGACCCGCTGGCCACCGACCTGATCCGGGAGGCCGCCGGCTACCTGGGCGAGGCGATCGCCGACATGGTGAACGTCTTCAATCCGGCCCGGGTTGCCATCTCGGGACCCACCACCTCCGCCTCGGACGACCTGCTGGCCGGCATCCGCTCCGTGGTCTACGAGCGCGCCCGCCCGCTGGCCACCCGCAACCTGCAGGTGGCGTTCAGCGTCCTCGGCGAACGCGCCGGAATAGCCGGCGCGGTCGTCCTGGGGATCGAGCACCTGCTCTCCCCCGACGCCCTGGCGCCGCTGTTGTACGGCTGATCCGCCGCACTCCGGGAGGCGTACGACAGGTCCTGGATCGGCGCTGTCGTCAACAGATGTCATGGCAGAGGGCACGACCACTGGATTTTCGCGATCCGAGGGGTTGACAGTGCCTGCCTTGGTAAGAAAGAGTTCCGCCGGAACTACACGTTGTAGTTTTGACCGGGGGAGTTCTGCGGGGGACACGGAACGAACACGTCAGCAAGGCATGCCCGAAACCGGGGCATGCCCTGG
>CAZLWS010000131.1:0-7895 GCA_964563205.1 uncultured Propionibacteriaceae bacterium
CGACTTCCCGACCACCGCGAACTCGCTGGAGGTCTACATCGGCTACCTGCGCCGCAAGACCGAGGGCGAGGGCGAAAACCGCCTGATTCACACCGTGCGTGGCATCGGCTACGTGCTGCGCGAGACCCCACCGTGATCCGCTGGTTCCGTTCCCTTCTCTCGGTTACCAACCGGCCGCTGCACGACCGGCTCGCCTTTCTGGTGTCGGCGGCCGTGGCCGGCGCTGTCGCGATCACCGGCGCCGCCGCCTACGTCATCACCAACCTGGCGGTCTACGACCAGCTCGACCGTGAGCTGATCGAGATCGCGGCGGTCACCAGCGAGTGGATCTCGTCCGACATCGAGGGCATGGGCGGCCTGAACCAGGACGCCCTGGACATCGCCCACGTGACCATCCTTACCATCCGGGCCGACCACCAGGTGCTGCGTCCGCCCGGCTCGGGGGAGCAGTCGCTGGTGATCACCGCCGCCGAGGTCGCGGTCGCCCGCACCCAGACCGGCTCGTCCGCGCGCTCCGGCGTCGACACCGCCGACAACCCGTACCGGATCGTCGCGGTGCCGCTCTCCAACGGGACCCACAACTACGCGCTGGTGCTCGGACGCCCGCTCGGCCCGACCAACCAGATCCTGCGGATCCTGGCCTTCTCGCTGCTCACCTTCGGCCTCGGCGCGGTGGTGCTGGCCGGCATGGCCGGCTGGGCGATCGCCCGCTCCGGCCTGGAGCCGATCCGCCGGCTCACCAACGCGGTGACCACGGTGACCGAGACCGACGAGTTGGCGCCCATCGAGCTCGGCGGCATGGACGAGCTCACCGACCTGACCCGCTCGTTCAACCAGATGATGCGCAACCTGGCCAGCTCCCGGGAGCGGCAGCGGCGGCTGATCGCCGACGCCGGCCACGAACTGCGGACGCCGCTGACCTCGCTGCGGACGAACGTGGAGCTGCTGGTGGCCGACGATCGGCAGGGGATGCTGCCGCCGGGCGCCCGCGGCGAGATCCTGCGCGACATCGCCGCCCAGGTGGGGGAGTTCACCACCCTGATCGGCGACCTGGTGCACCTCTCCCGGGAAGACACCGTCCAGCCCGACCCGGAGCCGATCGACCTGCGCGACGTCGTGTCGAACGCCGTCACCCGGGCGAAGCGCCGCGGGCCGGGGCTGAACTTCGACGTCGTCCTCGACCCGCTGTACCTGGTAGGCGAGCCGGACAGCCTGGAGCGGGCGGTGACCAACCTGCTGGACAACGCGGTGAAGTTCTCCCCGCCCGGCGGGACGGTCACCGTCCGGCTGGAGGGCGACCGGCTGCGGATCGCCGACCAGGGCCCCGGCATCGCCGACGCCGACCTGCCGCACGTCTTCGACCGGTTCTACCGCTCCGAACACGCCCGCACCACCCCGGGCTCGGGCCTGGGCCTGTCGATCGTCGCGCAGACCATCAAGGGTCATGGCGGCTGGGTGAAGGCCGGACGCTCGAAATCCGGCGGCGCCGAGTTCACCGTCCGGCTGCCGGGCAGCAGCGAGCCGCTGGAATCCCCCTCCGAGACCACCGGGACGATCGCCGCCGTCCGCGACTAAGCCCAGATCCACCGATGGCCGCCGTCGCGAGCGGCACCAGACGGGTGTGATGGCGAGACGGTTCCGCGAAGGCAGACCGGGCTAAGCGCGCGTCTCCGGATTGGCCGTCCTGCTCTCCTTCTCTCCCGCAGATCCCGACCTTCCGTTCTTCCGCAGAAACCGGGTGAATCCGGCCCGCTGCGTGGCTATTGCACGCACAAGCCCTGGATTGCCCGGTTTGTGCGGGGTGAAGCGGCCGGGCGGAGGCGGTAGCTTTCTCGCATGACACTGCCCGCCTCGCTGCCGCTGCCCCGCACTCCAGACCCGGCCGACGCGCCGCCGCTGAACTGGGGGATCATCGCCCCCGGCGGGATCGCCAGCACCTTCCACGCGTCTGTCACCGAGGCCACCCGGCAGCGGTTCGTCGCGGTCGGCTCGCGCTCCCTGGAGCGGGCGCAGCAGTTCGCCGACGCCCGCGGCATCGCGCGGGCCTACGGCAGCTACGAGGAACTGGTCGCCGATCCCGAGGTGCAGGCGGTCTACGTCGCCTCGCCGCACAACGCTCACCACGAGAACGCCCTGCTCGCGCTGCAGGCCGGCAAGCACGTGCTGATCGAGAAGGCGTTCACCCAGGACGCCGCGCAGGCCCGCGACCTGGTCGCCGCGGCCGCCGCCTCCGGGGTGACCCTGATGGAGGCGATGTGGACGCGGTTCCTGCCGCGCACCGACGTCGTGCGGCAGCTGATCGAGGACGGCGTGCTGGGCGAGCTGGAGACGGTCTTCGCCGATCACGGGCAGGCGCTGACCCACGTCCAGCGGCTCGTCGACCCGGAACTGGCCGGCGGCGCGCTGCTCGATCTGGGCGTCTACCCGATCTCCTGGGCGGTCTTCGCGCTCGGACTGCCCTCCCGGGTGCGGGCGATCGGCGAGCTGACGGACCGCGGCGTCGACCGGCAGGAGACCATCCTCCTGGAAGGCTTCGCCGGCCACCCGCACGCCCAGGCCGTGCTGCACACCACATTGGCCGCCAAGACCCCGACCCGCGCCTCGATCAGCGGCACGGCCGCCCGGGTGGAACTCGACGGCACCGACTTCTACAGTCCCGGACCGGTCCGGCTGGCCGCCGGAGCCGACCGCGTCGAGTGGGCCGGAGACGGCAGGCTCGGCCACCACGGGATGTGCTTCGAGGCCGCCCACTTCGCCCAGCTGGTCGCCGACGGCCTGCCCGAATCGCCTCTGCTGCCGCTGGCGGAGACGGTCGCGATCATGGAGATCATGGACGAGGCACGCGCCCAGCTCGGCGTCCGCTACCCCGGCGAGTAGCCCGCCGCCGTCAGGAGCAGACCTCGCGCAGCCACGCCAGGGAGTCGGCGTCGTCCACCCACAGGTGGGCCTGCCAGCCCGCGTCCGCGGCTCCGGTGACATTGGGCTCGCGGTCGTCGATGAAGGCGATCCGGTCGGGGGCGACGCCGAGTTCGTCCTGGATGGCGGCGTAGATCTGGGGATCGGGCTTGACCATGCCCAGCTCGCCCGAGATGAACAGCCGCTCGATGAGCGGGCGCCAGTCGCTGGCCTCGGCGGCCGGGCGCAGCGTGGCCGGGGCGTTGCTCAGGATGACCAGCCGCTGCGGCCACTGCGCGACCGTCTCGAGCAGTTCCCGGGCGGAGGGGCGGAATCGCGTCCACAGCGCCATGTCGTAATGGGCGAGGTGGTCGATGAGCTCCTCGGTCGGCTTCACGCCGACCGAGGTCAGCAGCGGACCCCAGTACTCGGCGAGCGGCAGGCCGCTGTCGAGCGCCACCCGTCCCATCCAGTAGGCGGCCTCGTAGGCCGCGGGGTCGACGCCGAGCAGCGCCGCCGGGGCAGTGAACAGATCCGGCGGCCAGGAGAGCACGCCGCCGAGGTCCAGCGCGATGACGTCGATCACGTCACGCAGGCTACCGGGTCGGCGCAGCTCATCGCGTCCGGCCCGGGCCGGCTCGGCGCCGGAATGCTCGGCACTCCCTACACTTCACCCATGACTGAGACCCCCGACCGCACCGTCCTTGACCTCTGGTTCGACCCGATGTGCCCCTGGGCGTGGATGACCTCCCGCTGGGCGCTCGAGGTCGAGAAGGTCCGCCCGGTGGACGTCCGGTTCCACGTGATGAGCCTGTCCGTGCTCAACGAGGGACGCGACCTGTCACCGAAGTATCAGGCGATCATGGACGCCGGCTGGGGCGGCCCCCGGGTCTGCCTGGCGGTCGAGGAGGCCCACGGCCAGCAGGCGCTGCGCGACTTCTACACAGCCGTCGGCGCCCGCATCCACCCCGGCGGCGAGCCCAACGACGTCACCACCTACGAAGCGGCGCTGGCCGACATCGGCCTGCCGGTGGAACTCGCCCAGGCCGCCCTCACCGACGCTGACGACGAGGCCGTCCGCGCCGCCCACCACGAGGGCATGGACCCGGTCGGCCAGGACGTCGGCACTCCGGTGATCCGGGTGAACGGCATGAGCCTGTTCGGCCCGGTGATCTCCCCGGCGCCCAAGGGCGAGGAGGCCGGCAACCTCTGGGACGGCTTCGTGCGAGTGCTGGCCTACCCAGGCTTCTTCGAGCTCAAGCGCACCCGCACGGTGGGCCCGATCTTCGACTGAGATTGCCCCAGGTTCGGGTGCTGCGGGCAGGCAGCCGGGCCACTAGCATCGAGTCATGGTTCGGATGATGATCAACCTGGCGATCAACCTCGCCACGGCGGCGATCGGGTTGCTGCTGGCCTCCTGGTGGGTTCCCGGCGTGACCCTTCAGGTAGGCGGTTTCGTGCTGGCCGTCGCCATCTACACCGTGGCGGCCGCCCTGTTCGGACCGTTCGTGTTCAACATGGCCCGCAAGTACGCCACCGCGCTGATGGGCGGCATCGGGCTGGTCTCCACGCTGCTGGCGCTTTTCGTCGCCACGCTGGCGCCGGGCGGGCTGACCATCAACGGATTCACCGCCTGGGCGGCCACCGTCCTGATCGTCTGGCTGGTCACCGCCCTCGGCGGCTGGGTGCTGGTGTGGTGGGTCTTCAAGCGGAAGGCAGCCGCCCGTTCGGCGAACTGACTGGACTGCCCTTCCACTTCGTCGCCGGCGCTGGAAAGACGTCGTCGCGGTGACCTAGCGGATCGCCAGCGCGTTCGCCGGCGATCCCACGCCGCCGCGCTTGTTCAGCGGCGCCGCGGTGAACAGACCGTCGTAGCGTCGGTCGGCGGCGCAGGCTGCCGACAGCTCCTCAAGGTAGAACATCTCGCCGAGCGCCAACCCCAGCAGCGCGATCAGCCGGAAGTGCGCGAACGTACGGTCCGTGCCCTGCTCGAACGGCATCGCCTCAAGCGCCGGGTTGTCGCCGGCGATGGCAGCGACGCGATGATCCCACAGCCACGCGGGCATCGACTCGTCGACGTCGATTCCGGGAGCCGGGAACTGGCCGGTCTCCGTCTCCGCCAGACGTCTGCGCCCCGCAGCGTCAAGTGCTTCATAGTGGCGGATCCAGCCGAACCGGATGAGCAGAATGTCGCCGGGCTGCAGCTCGGTGCCCTGTGCTTCGAGAACGGACGAGAGCTCGGCGGACGTGACGACCTCTCGCTTCGCGCAGTCCAGCGTCCGCCCATGGCTCTCGCGGTGGCGGGCCACGTCGGCCAAGACGAATCGGCCGACGATCCCCTCGCGTGCCCAGTTCTGAATGCCGAGTGCGCCCTCCGGCCCGGCCACGGCGCCGGCCGTATGTCCGTTGTAGAAGCCGTGCTCAAGGTGACGGACGTGCGCCAGGCTGTCCCACTGGCTCGACGACTGCGGGTAGTACGAGTCGTAGAAGTCCTCACGGCCCACCTCGTTGGCGACCGTCGAGTGACGGAAGGCGCGCCGTCCCAGGATCGCCGGATCAGGCAGTTCCATCTGCCAGCTCAGCGCGAAGGATTCCCCCGTCTGCACCAATCGGGCCGCCTGCCGCACCTGCTCCGGGGTGACGAAGTTGAGAGTGCCCCGCTGGTCGTCGTCTCCGAACACTCCCCAGGACGAGCCGGCGGGCAGGCCGGACCGGATCGGCAGGTGCTGATAGGCGGGGATGGGCGAGGGACGGTCTGAGGCGGTCACGGTGTTCCTTATCTCTCCGGAGCCGCGCTGAATCAGCGGGGCGGGTATGGTCACGATCCGGTGCGCGGAGGCGGCGCCGTCCAGGCGGGCGAACAGCAGGTTGGCGGCGGCTCGACCGATCTCCACGGCGTCCGGGGCGACTGCCGTCACGGCGGGGTCGAGGATGGCGGCCATCGGAAGATCGTCGTAGGCGACCATGGCGATGGTCTGCTGCAGGCGCCGTCGGTGCAGGTAGTCGAGCACGCCGATCGAGATTTGGTTCTGCGCCGTGATGACGGCAGTGGGCGGCGCGTCCAGGCGCAGCATCCGGTCGAGTTCGACCGGACCCGACGCCGAGTCCAGGCCGATGCGGATCAGTTGCTCGTCGAGTTCGAGACCGCTTTCTCGCATGCCGTGCTCGTACCCGCGCCGCCGCTCCAGCGCGGGGAAGAGGCCCCGCCGACCGCCCAGGAAGGCGATTCGGTGGTGACCGTGCGTCGCCAGATGCGCGACCGCTCGCTCAATGCCGCCGCTGTTGTCGCTCACCACGTAGTCGGCGGCGATCTGCGCAGGCGGGCGATCCACGAAGACCAGCGCCGTTCCGGCCTCACGCTCGCGCATCAGGTAGCTCTGATCGTCGCCGCAGGGGGCGATGATGATGCCGTCCACGCCGCGGGAGCTGAAGCTCTCGGCGAGGCGCTGCTCCTGAGTCGCGTCCCGGTCCGAGCTGCCCACGAGAGCGAGGACGCCGCGAGCCCGGGCAACTTCCTCGACTCCGCGCTGGATCTGGGAGAAGAAGGGGTTGGAGACGTCGTCCCAGATCAGCCCGATGCTCAGTGAATGGCGATCGGACCGTCGCAGGGTGCTGGCCGTGTGATCGCGCCGGTACCCCAGCAGCCGGCTGGCCTCCTGAACGCGTTCCCGCTTGGCAGGGTCGACTTTCCGCTCCCCCGAGACCACTCGGGAGACGGTGCTCAAGCTCACCCCGGCGAGCTTGGCGACGTCCTTCATCGTCGGTCGGCGGCTCGGGCTGCCAGTGGGCTGGGCGCCGCTTTCCGCGAACGTTTTCATAGCGCGAGCATACGAGGCGGCTCTCTCTGCGTCTAGTGCAAAACAGGCTCTGTCTTGCGTAGATACAGATCAGTTCCTTGCGAAGGTTGACAGGGGTGAACTGTCGCGAGTACTTTTCTGAAAACGTTCGCATAGCAACTCGGAGGCTTTGCGAGCGGAGGCATCGTCAAGGAGGATCCATGCATCCTGTGCTTCAAGCCCGAGGCATCACCAAGCGGTACGGGCATGTGGAAGCGCTCCGTGGAGCGGATTTCGACGTCTACCCCGGCGAGATCGTGGCCCTCATCGGCGACAACGGGGCAGGCAAGAGCACACTCATCAAGAACCTCACCGGCGTCGTGCAGCCCGATGGCGGGGAGATCACGATGGACGGTGAGCGGGTCGTCTTCGACAGCCCCGCCCGGGCCCGCGAACTGGGTGTCGAGGTGGTCCATCAGGATCTCGGGCTTGCTCCCGATCTGACTCCCTCCGAGAACGTCTTCCTCGGCCGCGAGATCGTCCGGCAGGGAGTCTTCGCCGGTCTGGGCCTGCTCGACAAGCGGACGATGCGGCGGGTCACCGCGGAGAAGTTCGCCACCTACGGGCTGGCGCTGCAGGATCCGGACGCCCCCGTCTCGACGCTTTCGGGGGGCCAGAAGCAGAGCATCGCGGTGATCAAGGCGGTCGCCGATCACCACAAGGTCGTCTTCATGGACGAGCCGACCGCCGCGCTCGGGGTCGAGCAGACCGAGCGCGTGCTCGCGATCATCCGGCGGGTTCGTGAGGAGGGCAGCGCAGTGGTGCTCATCAGCCATGACATGCCGCGCGTGCTCGAGATCGCGGATCGCATCCAGGTGCTCCGCATGGGGCAGCGCGTCGCTGACATCCCTCGTAAGGACGCAACGTTGAAAGGGCTGGTCGACACCATGGCAGGAGTCACCGCATGAGCACCTCACCCACGACCGGCGTCGACCCGGTCTCCACCGACGCTGGGCGGCCTCTCGCCGTCCGGTTGAAGGCGGCCATCAGTGACGCCTGGCTGGTCGGCGCGCTGGCGATCATGATGCTCGCCTTCGCGCTGGCTGCTCCCGGGGCTTTCCTGAGCCCCTTCAACCTCACCAGCATTCTCACCGCCGCGTCTCTCATCGTCATCATGGCGGTCGGCCAGACCTTCGTGATCGGCACCTCCGGCGTCGACCTCTC
>CAZLWS010000132.1:0-1120 GCA_964563205.1 uncultured Propionibacteriaceae bacterium
CGTTCGAAGTTCCCGCAGCGCCAGCACTGGCTGAAGATCACCACCGACGCCTTCCCGCGGCTGTCCCTGGTGAAGGCCGTGTCGGACGACGACGCCACCTACTTCGGGCCGTTCTCCCGCCGCCCGGCCGCGGAGGACGCCATGGCCGCGCTGCACGACGCCTTCCCGATCCGGCAGTGCACCAAGCGGCTCTCGGTGCGGACGCCGGGCTCCGCCTGCATGCTCGGCGAACTCGGCAAGTGTGTCGCCCCTTGTGAACTGAAGATCGGCCGGGACGTTTACGGCGACCTGGTCGATCAGGTGCGCGACGCGCTGACCGCTGACGTCCGCCCGGTGCTGGCGGCGGTGCGGCCGCGGCTGAGCCTGCTGGTGGCCCAGCTGCGCTACGAGGAAGCCCGGACGCTGGTGGGGCGGCTGCGCGGCTTCCTGGCGGCCGCGATCAAGCACCACCGGCTGGCCAGCCTGGCCGGCTGCGCGCAGATCGTTGCCGCCCGCCGGGTCGACCGGACCATTCCCGGACGCCCGCCCGCCCCTGCCTGGCAGATCCACGTGATCCGCCACGGCCGGCTGGCCAACGCCGCGGTCGCCCACCCGGGCGAGGTCCCGCAACGGGTGGCCCGGGACGCGGTCGCGACCGCCGAGACCGTGCTGCCCGGGCTCGGCCCGTCCGCCCCGGCCCTGGTCGAGGAGACCGAGCGGATCGCCGCCTGGCTGGAGCAGCCCGGCGTCCGGCTGATCGAGATCGAGGGCGACTGGATGTGGCCGGCCCACATCGGCCTCGCCGAGGGCCAGCTCAGCGCCTTGGCCCTGGGAGCCCGGGCCGCCGGTTAGGATGCGGCCATGATCACCGCGATTGTGTTCGTCAAGGCCGACACCGCCCGCATCCCCGAGGTCGCCCAGCAGATCGCCGACCTGGAGGGCGTCTCCGAGGTCTACTCGGTGACCGGCACCATCGACCTGATCGCGCTGGTCCGGGTCCGCTCCATCGACGACGTCGCCGCGACCGTCGCCGACCACCTCAACAAGGTGCCCGGCGTGCTCGACACCGAGACCCACGTCGCCTTCCGGGCCTACTCGACCCACGACCTGGACGCGGCCTTCTCCCTCGGCGCCGGCTGAC
>CAZLWS010000132.1:1220-7888 GCA_964563205.1 uncultured Propionibacteriaceae bacterium
CGGTCCATGCGTCCGGTCGGCACGGACGCGATCGCGTCCACCACGCGCTGCGAGGCCTCGTCCAGCACCTCGCCGAAGATGGTGTGGCGACGGTTCAGGTGCGGCGTCGGCGCGACGGTGATGAAGAACTGCGAGCCGTTGGTGCCGCGTCCCATCTGAAGCCCGGCGTTCGCCATGGCCAGCAGGTAGGGCCGGTTGAACACCAGGTCGGGATGGATCTCGTCGTCGAACCGGTAGCCCGGGCCGCCGGTGCCGTTGCCGAGCGGGTCGCCGCCCTGGATCATGAAGCCGTCGATGATCCGGTGGAAACCGGTCCCGTCGTAGAAGTTGCCGGTGGTGGGCTCACCCGACTCCGGATCGATGTACTCCTTGGCGCCGGTCGCCAGGCCCACGAAGTTCGCCACCGTCTTGGGGGCATGGTCGGGGAAGAGCGCGATGACGATATCGCCGTGATTGGTGTGCAGGGTTGCGGTCGCAGCCACCGGGGTTCCTTTCGTCGAACAGTCCGCCCATCCTTCCAGATTCCCTACCACCGCCTGGCATCGGCCGAGTACGGTGGGGCTGTAAAGCGAGCAACACCGCGACTGTCAGCACGGAGGAAACATGGCCCGCAAGAAATTGATCGACACCGTCGAGGACACCGTCGAGGTGGCCGCGAAGAAGGCGTCGGAAGCTTTCGTGGAGGCCGCTGAGCGCCTCGCGCCACTGATCGACCAGGCGGCGGAGTACCTCGGCCCGCTCGCCGAAGCCGCCGGCGAGGTCACCGCGAAGGTCGCCTCGGACGCCTACTCCAGGGTGCAGCCGGTCTTCCGCGACGTTCAGGTGCGCGGCGCGCGGCTCGCCTCCGACGCCTACGACCGCGTCCAGCCGTCCATCGACTCCGCGCTCCACGCGGTGCCGCCGGTCGTCGACTCGGCGGTCGGCAGGGTGCGTCCGGCGGTCGACGACGTGCTGGGACGCATCCCGCCGCTGGTCGAGGACGCCCGCTCCCTGGTGCAGGACGACGTGCTGCCGAAGATGGCCAGCGCCATCAAGCACGTCGCCAAGCAGCCGCTGGCCGCCGAGGCCGCCGCGCAGCTGGCGCTGGCCACCGCCGTCGTCTCCAAGGAGATCCGCAAGACCGAGCAGGCCAAGCGCAGCTGGCCGCGCACCCTCGGGAAGATCTTCCTGGCCGGCGCCCTGCTGGCCGGCGTGGTGGTCGCGATCCGCAAGCTGCTCGCCCCGCCGAGCGACGGCTGGCACGCCCACTCCCCCTCCGAGGCTTACGTCGCCGACCCGACCGAGGCCGTCCACAAGGTGGCTGAGAGCGCCAAGGACGCCGCCGAGAAGGTGGCGGACGCCGTGGCGGACGTGGTCGAGGACGCCGGCGAGGTCGTGGAGGACGTCAAGGACGCTGCTGCGGATCTGGCGGACGACGCCAAGGACGCCGCTGAAGATCTGGCCGAGGACGCCAAAGACGCGGCGACCGATCTGGCCGAGGACGTGAAGGACGCCGCCAAGAAGAAGCGCTAGTCGCACGGAGATCCCCGCCTTCCGGGGGGATGACAGGGAATCCTCTCGTCATCCCCGCGAAGGCGGGGATCTCTGCATCCAGCCGTGTGCGGAGCAGAACCGGGATCTCAAAGTCACCTGTCACAAATCGGCCTCGGCAACGGCTTTCTAGGGCGTAACCACCCCTAGGAGGCAGCCATGACCGAACCACCTGACCGGCACGCGTGGGTGCCGGCCGCCCCGTTCCGGGCGCACCTGCGTCACCTGCACACGGCCACCGGGCTGCCTTGGGAGGCGCTGGCCTGGGCGGCCGGCGTCTCGCCCGCTCTGGTGCGTCACCTCATGTTCGGCAACAACGGACGCCAGTTGCGGCGGATCAGCCCGCTGACCGCCCGGCGGCTCGTCGAACTGACGCCGGGCCGGCTCCCCCGGGTGTCGGCCGGGCCTGTGGCGGCGCGGGCGGCCTAGGGTGAGCCCATGGCCTGGATCGGCGTGGGCGTCGCCCTCGTGGCGGCGCTGGCGATCGCCTCCTGCACGGCGGCGATCCTGCGTCGGCTCCCGCTGCCCGTGGACGAGCCGGAGGCCCGCCCGTACGCCGAGCTGATCTCGCCGCGGCTGTTCGTCACCGTGCTGATCAGCTCGCTGGCCGCCCTGCTGCCCTCGCTGCTGCTCGCCGACCCCACCCGCTGGCCGGTCTGGGTGGTGGTCGGGACGGTCGGCGTCCTGCTCGCCGTCGTGGACGCCCGCACCGGCTTCCTGCCGAAGCTGCTGACCTGGTGGTTCGGCGGTCTGGTGCTGGCGGCGACGATCGCGGTCGCGGCGCTGGCCGGGAACCCGCTCATCGTGCTGATCGCGGCGCTCTGCGGGGCCGGGGCGGGGCTGATGTTCCGGCTGCTGTGGCAGATCGGCGGCGGACTGGGGTTCGGCGACGTCCGGCTGGTCACCGTGCTGGGCGCGGCGGCCGGCGCGACCTCCGTGGAACTGGCCGTGTGGTCGCTGCTGCTGGGCGGCGTGGCCGGAGTGGGGTGGGGTCTGATCGTCCGGCTGCGCCGTGGCGCGGACGGGCCTTTCCCCTACGGTCCGTCGCTGGTGATGGGGCCTTTCCTCGCCCTGATCGTCCAGTGGGCGCTGGCCGGGCTGGGCTGACCTATGCCTTGTCGGCGGCGGCGGTGGCGGCGACCCAGCGCTCCAGCAGGGCGGCGGCGGCGCCGGTGTCGACGGCCTGCGCGGCCCGCTCCAGGTGCGGCGCCAACTGCTCGGCGACCGGCCGGTCGGACGGGCCCGCGTGAGCCAGCAGGGCGGCGGCGGCGTTGAGCAGGACGATGTCGCGGACCGGTCCGGCCTCGCCGGCGAGCACCCGGCGCACCACCGCGGCGTTGAAGGCGGGGTCGGCCCCGACCAGGGAGCCGGGGTCGGCCGGCGCCAGCCCGAGTTCGCCCGGATCCAGCTCGACTTCGCGAACCGAGCCGCCCTGCACCAGCCACACCAGCGACCGGGTGGTGGTGGTCAGCTCGTCCAGGCCGTCCTCGCCGTGGAAGACCAGCCCGCGGTGTCCGCGTCCGGCGAGCACGCCGGCGACCCGCGGCGCCAGCGCGCGGTTGGCGCAGCCGATCGCCTGGGCGGTCGGGCGGGCCGGGTTGGCCAGCGGGCCGAGGAAGTTGAAGGCGGTCTGCACGCCCAGCTCACGACGGGCCGCGCCGGCGTGCCGCAGCGACTGGTGGTACAGCGGCGCGAACAGGAAGACGATGCCTGCCTGCGCGAGCACCCCCGCCTGAGCGGACGGGGCGACGTTCAGCGCCACGCCGAGCGCTTCCAGGCAGTCGGCCGTGCCGCAGGCCGAGGAGGCCGCCCGGTTGCCGTGCTTCACCACCGGGACGCCGGCGGCCGCGGTCACGATCGCGGCCATGGTCGAGATGTTGATGGTGTTCGCCCGGTCGCCGCCGGAGCCCACCACGTCGACGGCGTCACGGGGAAGCTCCAAGGGAGTCGCGTGGTCGAGCATCGCCTGGGCCAGGCCCGCGAGTTCGTCCACGGTCTCACCCTTGGCGCGCAGCGCCACCGCGAAGCCGGCGATCTGCACCGGGGTGGTGTCGCCGGAGAGGACCTGGTCCATCGCCCAGCGGGCGGTGTCGGCGCTGAGGTCGCGGCCCTCGATCAGCCCGGTCAGCACGTCGGGCCAGGTGTTGCCCACTACTGAACCTTCGCGGCCAGCCGGGCGCGCAGCAGTTCGGCGGCGGCGGCCGGCAGCCGCACCGGATCGACCGGGTAGGAGCACACCGCCTCGGCCTTCGACCAGGTCGCCAGCCAGGCGTCCGCCGTCCGGGCCACCAGCAGCAGCACCGGCGGGCAGTCGGCGATCTCGTCCTTCAGCTGGTGGGCGAGCCCGATGCCGCCGGAGGGAACCGCCTCGGCATCGAGGATGGCCAGGTCGACGCCGCCGGCGTCCATCGCCCACAGCACGGCCGGCTGAGTGGCGACCTCGCGGACGTCGATCTCGGGCAGGTCGGCCGCCAGCTTCGAGCCCAGCGCGAGCCGGACCTGTTCACGCACGGTCCGGTCGTCGGAATACAGCAGCACGGTTGCGGGGCTGGACTGCTCGTCGCTCATCGGGTCTTCCTCGTCTGGCGTAGCGATTCGGCTCGCCGTCATGGTAACCGGTCCGGCCCTTCGGCTGCTCACTATTGCCCCCCTTTCAGGCGGCCATGAAGCGGTTCGATGGTGCAGGAAACCGGCCGGACAGGCCATACTGGCCCAATGGCACACGAAGCTTCGACTGGAGCCACCGCCCTGGCATCCCCAGGCGCGGTGCACTCGCTGGCGTCCTCCCGGATCGGCGGCGTCAAAGGCCGCCCCGACGCCCTCGCCGTCGGCGTCATCGTGTGGCTGGCCAGCGACCTGCTGTTCTTCGCCGCCCTGTTCGCCGCCTACTTCTCGCTGCGCGAGATCACCAACGCGGCCGTCGCCGACCAGCCGGACGCCATCTCGATGTGGGAATGGGGCGCCGCGCACCTAGACAACGACTGGTTCGGCATCTCGTTCCCGTGGTTCGCGACCATCAACACGCTGATCCTGGTGCTCAGCTCGGTGACCTGCCAGCTGGGCGTCCACCAGGCCGAGGAGGGCAAGGTCTCCCGCACCGGCTCGCTGCTCAACGTCGGCGGCTGGGGGATGCGCGAGTGGTACACCCTCACCTTCGTGATGGGTGCCATCTTCATCGGCGGCCAGGCCTACGAGTACGCCAACCTGATCGGCGAGGGCTTCACCCCGTCCACCAACGCCTACTCTTCCGCCTTCTTCCTGGCGACCGGCTTCCACGGCCTGCACGTGATCGGCGGCCTGGTGGCATTTCTGCTGACCCTGGGCCGCACCTATCTGGCTCGCCGGTTCACCCACGAGCAGGCCGTGCACGCCATGGTCACCTCTTACTACTGGCACTTCGTGGACGCGATCTGGGTCGTGCTCTTCTTCGTGCTCTACATCCTGCGCTGACCCGTCCGAAATCTGGGGAGGAAACCGTACCGATGCGATCGCTCACCTCGAAGCGGCACCACAAGGCGGCCCGGCTTGGGCTGGTGGCCGCCGCCCTGCTGCTGACCGGTGGCCTGTACGCGCTGGTCGCCCCCAGCACGTCGGTCGCCGCGCCCACTCCCGAGGAGACGATCGCGCGCGGGCAGGAACTGTTCGCCGTCTCCTGCGCCTCCTGCCACGGCCTGAACGGCGAAGGCCTGGCCGCCGAGGGCGCGCCGGCGCTGCTGGACGTGGGCGCCGCGGCGGTCGACTTCCAGATGCGCACCGGCCGCATGCCGATGGCCAACCCGCTGGCGCAGTCGCCGAACCGCAAGACCACCTTCACCGAGGAGGAGATCGGCGCGATCGCGCTGTACGTGGCCTCGCTGGGCAGCGGCCCCGCCATCCCCAGCCCCGATCAGTACGACCCCACCGGCCTCGACGCCCACGAGGTGGCCGTCGGCGGCGACCTGTTCCGGACGAACTGCTCGGCCTGCCACAACTTCCAGGGCTCCGGCGGCGCGCTGCCCAACGGCCGGGTCGCTCCCCCGCTGCTGGATTCGAAGCCGATCGACATCTACGAGGCGATGCGCACCGGCCCCGGCGAGATGCCGGTGTTCGCCGACGGCGCCATCCCCGACAAGGACATCCGCGCGATGATCGCCTACCTCGATCAGCTGCACGCCCAGCCCACGGCCGGCCTCACCCTCGGCGGCCTCGGCCCGGTGTCGGAGGGCTTCTGGGGCTGGGTCGCCGGCCTCGGCGGCCTGATGCTGTTCGCGATGTGGATCACCAAGAAGGCGGCCCGCAAATGAGCCTTGACACCAGTCACGACCAATCCCACGTGGCGGCCCCCGTCCATCCGGTTCCGGATCCCGGGCTGCACGAGGACGAGCGGTTCACCGACGTCGACGAGAAGGCCGGCGCCCGCGCCTACCGGCAGGTGGTGGGCATCCTGGCCCTCGTCCCGGTGCTCGCGATCGCCTTCGTGGTGCTGTACTTCACCATTCCGCTGGACGCCACGCTGATCATCTTCGGCTCCTCGATGAAGGCCAACCACATGCTGCTGGGCCTGACCCTCGGCCTGGGGGTGCTGGCCATCGGCGTCGCGCTGATCCACTGGTCGCGCACCATCATGGGCGACGAGGAAGTCATCGAGGAGCGGCACGCGGCAGGCGCCCCCGCCGACGCCAAGTCCGAGGCCGCCGAGAAGTGGGCCGAGGGCGTCGAGCAGTCCGGCATCGGACGCCGCAAGCTGATCGGCGCCGGCCTGGTGGGCGGCGTCGGCATCATGGCCGTGCCCGCGGTCGTCCTGCTGGCCGACATGGGTCCGTGGCCGACCGCCGACGAGCGCGCCAAGACCATCGAGCGGACGATCTGGGCCCAGGGCGTCCACATCGTCAACGACGTCAACAAGGAGCGGCTGCGCGCGGCCGACATCGTGGTAGGCCAGCTGATCAACGCCCAGCCCGAGAACCTGTGGGACTACCACGGCGCCGAGTTCCAGATCGAGAAGGCGAAGTCCTCGCTGATCGTGGTGCGGATGGATCCGGCGTCGATCCGGATCCCGACCTCGCGGCAGAACTGGCAGGTGGACGGCATCCTGGCGTACTCCAAGATCTGCACCCACGTCGGCTGCCCGATCAGCCTGTGGGAGCAGCAGACCCACC
>CAZLWS010000133.1:0-7879 GCA_964563205.1 uncultured Propionibacteriaceae bacterium
GGGTGTGGGTGCGAAACCGTCAGCGGAACCGATCGATCGGCCGATCGTGGCTGAGCTGAGCTTCGATGCCTTCGTCCGCGAGCGTTCGGCGGGGCTGCTGCGGTTTGCGCAGCTGCTGACCGGCAACCCCGACGACGCCGCCGAGATCGTGCAGGAGGCGCTGACCAGCCTCTACCCCCACTGGGAGCGGGTGGCGGCCGCCGGCGATCCGGAGCCGTACGTGAGGCGCAGCATCGTGAACTCGCGCAACACCCGCTGGCGGCGCCGCCGCGAGCGTCCGGTGGGGGAGCCCGCCGAACTGGACGGGGTGACCGCCGATCCGGTGAACGCCTGGGCCGACGCCGAAGTGTTCGGACGGCTCTTCGCCACCCTGCCCGCCCGGCAGCGGGCGGCGCTGATTCTGCGGTTCTACGAGGATCTGGAGTTCGCCGCGATCGCCCGACAGCTCGGCTGCGCCGAGGCGACCGCCCGCTCGCTGGTGCACCGCGCGCTGGCCGACCTGCGAACCCGACTGCCTGAGGAGGGACGATGACCGAACAGCTTCCTGACGACCGCGCCGAACAGGCGGCCCGCGACTGGTTCGCCCAGCAGGCCTCCGGCGTGGCCCCGGGCTCGATCGATCCGGCCGCGGTGCGAGCAGCGGCCGGACGGCGCCAGCGGCTGAGGCTCACCGGCCTGCTGGCTGCCGCTGCCGTTGTGGTGGCGGTGCTGGTAGCCGTGCCGCTGGCGCTGCGCCCGCCGGACCCGCCGATCACCGGCATCCCGGCGCCTGCTGGACCCACCTGGACGACGACCGCGCAGTCCCCCCTCAGCCCGCGCTTCGGCAGCCTCACCGCCTGGCTTGACGGCCGGTTCTACGTGCTCGGCGGCTGGGGTGGGGATGGCGGCCCCTGCCCACCGGGCAGCGTGTGCGACATGAAGGCTCCCAACCTTCGTGACGGTGCCACCTACGATCCCGCGACCGATAGTTGGGAGATGATCGCCGAGGCTCCACTCCCCATCGGACGGGACTATGCCCAGGGCGTCGCCTTCGACGACGCGTTGTACGTCCAGGGCGTCGACGGTTCGCTCTGGGTCTACCTGCCGGGTAACAACGAGTGGCAGCCACGAACGCGTTTCCCGGCCGACGGGCGGCTGGTCGCGATCGCACCCTGGATGGTGGTCAGCACCTACGACGAGGTGGCGGCGCACTATGTCTACCAACCGAGTGAGGACTTCTGGGCACTGCCCACCGGGCCGCTGGACTCCTGCGATGGACGGGCTTCCTTCGCGGCGGGCGAGCGGCTGTTGGTCGTCGGCCGGTGCGGAGACGGGGGCACGGAACTGCGTAGCAGCTTCTTTGATTCGGACACGCACAAGTGGAGCGAACAGGCGGTCATCCCAGAGATGACCGTGGGGCCGACCTCGGACTACGTCGCCAGCAACCTGGTCTATGTGGCGGGAAAGGTGCTGTGGCCGAGCGCGCTGTCGACCTTCGCCTCCACCCGGACGCCGGGCATCTACGACATCGAAGAACAGACCTGGCGACCGGTTTCGGTTGAGAGTGTTCCGGGCGGGCTGTCCTTCCGGGGGCTGAATCCGCCGTACGCGCCCGCGGTGCTGGAGGATCTCGGCCTGGTGGAAGCGAACGGCGACCTGCTGGACGTCCGGACGGGGGCTTGGGTCAAGGTCCCGGAGGCACCCGTGCCTGACCGCTGGGACCCGGTGGTCGCTGCCAGCCCTGACTCGCTGCTGAGCTGCTTCGGCTACCGATACGCCGATGACGAGTTCGCCAGCGGCGACTTCTCGGACGGCTGCCAGCTGCTGACCCTCGGCGCCTCCGCACCATCCAGCCCCACCAGCGCCCCCGAGAGCCCGACGCCGTCCGAGACCGCCGGCGCGGCTCTCGGCTGGCGCGACGTCGCCCCGCCGGACGCCGAGCCGCGCAAGGACCCGCTGCTGGTCGCGGCGAACGGGAGCTACTACCTGATGGGCGGGTGGCGGTCGGACGCCGACTGGAACGACATCCAGCTGCGCACCGGGTTCCGGCTCGATCCGGTCACGGGCGCCTGGACGCCGATCGCCGAGCTTCCTGAGCCGTCCCTCTCACATCCGTACACGATGGCGGCCGACGTGGTGGGCGCGACGATCTACGTCCACTTCACCTTCGAGGAGATGGGCGAGCTGTGGGCCTATGACACCATGGCGGACCGCTGGGAGAAGATCGGGGACACCGGCGAGACCGAGTGGTTCGTCGGCAACGCCGACGGGCTGTTCCGGATCAGCTCGGTGGAGGAAGCCGACCCGCTGAACCTGGAACGGCTGGACGGCGCGACCTGGACACCGGTGACCACGTCAGGGCCGGCGCCGGCCCAGGGGGCGGACCGGATCGTCGTGGTGGACGACCACACGCTGGCCTGGGTGGCCGCGCAGATCAGCCTGCTCGACACCCGGGAGCTGCTCTGGCAGAAGGCCTTCCTGCCGCCGGACGACGCACCCGAGTTCGCTGATCCGGAGGTGATCGGCGGCGCCGGCGCGCTGGTGCTGGTGTACAAGACCAACCGGGATTCGGCCACCCCGGCCACCCTCGACGTGTTCAGCTTCACCCCTGGCGGGGAGTGGCAGCGGCGCCCTGCGTCCACCGATGCCGGCGGACTGAACTGGTTCCTCGCCGGGCCGAGCGCCGGTCGCTGGGTGGTCGTCCACGGAAACCTGCTCGATCCGGCGAGCGGGGAATGGTCCACAGTGCCCGAGATTCCGGGGAAGGACGGCGACTGGGAGCCGGTGTGGGTGGCCGGCGGGCCGCAGGGCTTCCTCACCTGCTTCCCGAAGACCGGCAGCGTGGGCGGCGCGGACTTCGACGGCTACGACGACGGCTGCTGGTTCCTCGATCTGCCCTGAGCCACTCTCAGAGAGCCCCGGCCAGGTGGGCGGCGGCCACGTAGCCGGCGGCGAAGGCGGTGGCCACCTCGGCGACGGCGGCGTCGTCGGGCAGGAACTCGGGGTGATGCAGGCCGATCTCGTGGCGGGCGCCGTGGGTGGCGGCCTGGCCGGCGCCGACGAAGATCATCAAGCTGGGCGCCAGCCGGGCGTAGTGCGAGAAGTCGTCGGCGCCCAGCGAGCGGAAGTGCTCGAAGGCGGGCAGCAGGCCGGCGCCGCCCAGCAGCGGCTCGGCCAGCTGGGCGAGCCGGGCGTCGTTGGCCAGCACCGGGTCGCCGGTGACGATCCGCACCTCGGCGCGGGCGCCGCGGGCCTGCGCGGTGTGCTCGGCCAGCCGGCGGATCGCGACGTGCAGGTGGGCCTGGTCCTCGTCGTGCATGGTGCGGATGATGCCGTGCAGCGACCCGCTGGCCGGGATGACGTTGTGCGAGGCTCCGGCGCGGATCTCGCCCACGGTGATCAGCGCCGGGCGGATCGGGTCGATGGTGCGGCCGATCAGCTCCTGCAGGCCCAGCACGATGGTCGCCAGGATCGGGATCGGGTCGATCGCGATGTGCGGGTAGGCGCCGTGCCCGGGCTCGCCGTGGATGACGATGTCGAACTCGTCCGCCGCGGCGTTCACCCCGCCGCTCCCGGCGCTCACCACTCCCAGCGGCAGCCGCGGCTGGACGTGGACCCCGATCATGGCGCGCAGGTCGTGCTGCTCCAGCAGCCCCGAGGCGGCGATGTCCGCCCCGCCGGAGGGCTGCATCTCCTCCCGCGGCTGGAACACCCCCAGCATTCCGGCGGGCAGCTCCGGCAGCCGGCGGGCGGCCTGCAGCAGCGCCCAGGCGCCGGCCATGTGGACGTCGTGGCCGCAGGCGTGCATGGCCCGCGGCGTGGCCGACGCCCAGGGCGACCCGGTCTGCTCGATGATCGGCAGCGCGTCCAGCTCGGCGCGAATGCCGATGGACGGCCCGTCCGGGCCGATCCGGGTGATGAAGCCGGTGCTGGCCACCGGGGTGGCCGGCAGGCCGGGCAGCGCCTGTCGCAGCCGGGCGGCGGTCGGGCCTTCGTAGCCGCCCAGGTCGGGCGTGCGGTGCAGCTCCTGGCGCAGCGCGACCGCGTCGGGCAGCACGGCGACGAGCTGGTCGGTGAGATCGTGCAGCAGGCTCGCTGCGGCGGGTGTCGGCCAGGTCACGCCGGTCATTGTCGCGCAGGCGGGAGGGTGATCGGGGTGAAGACCCGCAATGTGGCGTCCAGATGGTCGCTCACGTCGTCATGGGGCGGGTCGGGATGGTGGAAGGCGTTGGGCCCCATCGCGATCACGTCGCCGGCCAGCGCCGCGCTGAGCTCGGCCGGGACCCGCAGCCGGGAGGTGCTGCGCAGGTCGAAGAACTCCGCCGCCGCGGCCAGCAGGCGCTGCTGCTTGTCGGGCTCGATGCCCAGCAGCCCGTGGTGCTCGCGCAGCGCTGCGAGATGTCCAGGGTTCGGGGTGAGCACCAGCAACCGGCCGTCCTCGCGCAGCACCCGCGCGAACTCGGCGAAGTTGCGCGGAGCGAAGACGCAGACCACGGCGTCCAGCACGTGGTCGAGCAGGGGCAGGGGCGCCCACACGTCCGCCACGACCGCGGCGATCCTCGGATCGGCCCGGGCAGCCGTCTTCCCGGCCGCGGACGAGACGTCCAGCGCCACCCCCCGCGCCAGCGGGTCGTCGGCCAGGCAGCGTCGCAGGTAGTGGGCCGTCCCGGACCCGACCTCCAGGACGCGGCGCGCCCCGCGGGCGTGCTGGGCGACCAGGTTCGCCAGCGGATCGAAGACGCCGGAGCCGAGCACCCGGCCGCGGGCGGCCAGCATGGCGGCGGTGTCGGCGTTGGCGGGCTGGGCGCCGCCCAGCAGGTTCAGGTGCCCCTGCCGGGCGACGTCGAAGCTGTGCCCGCGAGCGCAGCGGGCGACGGACGGCCCCAGGCCGAGTTCCTCGCCGCAATGCGGGCAGGCCAGCAGCCCGGCCGCCGCGCTCAGCGACATGTCAGGCCTTGTCGAACTGCAGCCCTCGCCCGTCGGGGGCGGTCAGCGTCAGCACGCCGCGGTACACCGAGGCGGTGGTGGCGGACTGCAGCAGTTCGAGGACGAGGGTCTCCTGCGCGGTCAGCTCCTCGCTGAGGCAGGCCATCCGGGTGCTCATCAGCGGCCCGATCGTGATGGCGTCCCCGTCCAGGGTGTAGCTGCCGCGGAAGGTGTTGCAGGCCTTGCCCGACACCCCGTCCGCCTCGAAGCTCAGCGTCACCGGGTCGCCCGCCACGGGGGCGGTGCTGGTGGAGCCGTCGACCAGGCCGCCCAGCGTCCACGCGGTGCCGGCCAGCTCCAGCGGCGGCGGCGGGGCCAGCAGCAGAGCGATCTCGCCGTCGGCGTTCAGCAGCTCGACGCCGTCCCCGCTCGTCCGCAACTCGGTGACCGTGGTGAGCGCGGAGCCGAAGGCGGTCTCCTGGTCCATGACGCCGGCGTCCATGCACGCCATCTCGGTCTGCGCGACCGGGCCGAAGGTGAGCTTGCCGCCGCTGAGGGTGTACTGCCCGTTGAACCGATTGCAGCTGCTGTTGCCGCTGACCTGGTCGGCGGTGAAGTCCATGGTCGGCTGGAAGTCGGCCAGGGTCGGCTCGCCGTAGATCTCGGTGACCACCCACTCGGTGTCCGCCAGGGACGGGGCCGGCCCGGCAGGCACCACCTGGGTGCAGCCGGTGAGCAGCACGGCCGCGGCGACCGCCAACGTCCAGACCTTCATGATGTCCCCTTCGTGGCGCGCCGCGCCTTGACGTCCGAGCGAATCAGCACCACCAGGCCGACGGCGGCCATGGCGCTGAACAGGAACCATTGAACCGCATAGGACAAGTGGTTGCCTTCGGTGAGGTCCGGCGGCAGCACCGGCTGCAAGCCGGCGTCCTGCGCCGGGGTGATCTCCAGCACGCTCAGGTAGCCGTTCACCAGGTCATAGGGCAGCGCCTGCGAGATCGCCTCGGAGTTGACTCCCCGCACCAGCCCGTCGATCGGGACCAGGGCGTTGTCCGGCCCCTGCTCGTCGCGGCGGACGTGGCCCACGATCGTCACCTCGCCGGCAGGGGCCGGGGGAGCGGCGGTCGGGAAGTCGCCGCCGTCACGCGCCCCGAAGCCGCGGTCGACCAACAGGTGGCGGCCGTCCGAGGTCTGCAGCGGGGTGAGGATCTCGTACCCGGAGACGCCGCCGTTGGAGCGGTACCGCACCACGAACTGGTGATCGCCGTCGAACACCCCGGTCACCCGCGCCCGCTGCCACTGGTCGGCTTCAGTGATCTTCGGGCCGAAGACCTCCGTCCAGTCCAGCACCGGTGCGTTCTCGTGGACGACCACCGCCTCGTTGCGCTCCCGGCGCTGCTCCAGCCGGTCCAGTTGCCAGTAGCCGAGGTTGACGAAGGCGATCACCAAGGTGATCACGAACACGGCCAGCGCCAGCCAGCGCGGCCACAGCGGGCGTCCGGCCGCGGGGGCCCCCATCGGCGAGTTGAGCAGCTTCATCGCTCGTCGTCCACCACCTGGCCGGGGACGGTCTCCCCGCTGGTCAGCTCAAGGTGTCCGGAGGCCGCCGCCGGAGGGGTCGCCGTGGGTTGCGCGCGCCGGTCGATGGCGTTGGCCAGCATGACCGCCATGCCGGGCAGCACCGCCGCCGCGATGAACAGCGCCAGGTTCCACGGCCATGGCGTCACGCAGCCGGCGATGAAGCAAGCGACGCGGGTGGCCATCGTCCACAGATAGCGGGTGCGGCGGGCGTTGTTGTCGAGGGTGCGGCTGAACCGGGCGCTGGTGATGACCGTCGCCTGCCCCTCACGCTGCCGATGCCGAACCACCGTTCAAGCCTACGCGCGATCCACGTTGTTACCCGCTACGGTTGCGGCGTGACCGAAACAGCAAGCCCCGCACCGGTTGGACGCAGCGTCATCGTCACCGGAGGCAACCGCGGCATCGGACGCGCCATCGTAGAACGGTTCGTCGCCGACGGGCACAAGGTCGCCAGCTTCAGCCGGGCCGGCGACGCCCCGGAGGGCGCCCTCGGCATCGCCTGTGACGTGGCCGACCCGGACGCGGTGGACGCCGGCTTCGCGGCCGCCGAGGCGGCTCACGGCCCGGTCGAGGTGCTGGTTGCCAACGCCGGGGTGACCAAGGACACCCTCATCCTGCGGATGAGCGAGGCCGACTGGGCGGGCGTTCTGGACGTCAACCTGACCGGCTCCTTCCGGGTGGCCAAGCGGGCGGCGAGGTCGATGATCCGCGGCCGCTGGGGCCGGATCGTCTTCACCGGCTCGGTGGTCGGGCTGTACGGCTCGCCCGGGCAAGTCAACTACGCCTCGTCCAAGGCGGCGCTGGTCGGCCTGGCCCGCTCGCTCACCCGCGAGATCGGCGGCCGCGGGGTGACCGCGAACGTGGTGGCGCCCGGCTTCATCGAGACCGACATGACCGCCGTGCTGAGCGAGGATCTGGTCGCCAAGTACAAGGCGACCACTCCCGCCGGACGGCTCGGACAGCCTGAGGAGGTCGCCGCCGCGATCGCCTTCCTGGCCTCCGACCAGGCCGGCTTCATCTCGGGCGCGGTGATCCCGGTCGACGGCGGCCTCGGCATGGGCCACTGAGCCCGACGAAAGGACAATCATGGGAATCCTGGAAGGCAAGAACATCCTGGTCGCCGGGGTGACGATGAACACCTCGATCGCCTACCGGGTGGCCGAGATCGCGCAGCGCGAGGGCGCCACCGTCCTGGTCTCGAACTTCGGCCGGGCGCTCAGCCTGACCCGCCGCATCATCAAGCGGCTCGACCCCGAGCCGCCGCTGCTCGAACTGGACGTCACCAGCGAGGAGCACCTGGCCGGCCTGGCCGACCAGGTCCGCGAGCACGTCCCGCACCTGGACGGCGTCGTCCACTCGATCGCCTTCGCCAACCCGGAGACCGCGCTGG
>CAZLWS010000134.1:0-7875 GCA_964563205.1 uncultured Propionibacteriaceae bacterium
GATCCGCTCCGGGAAGACCTTGCCGCAGGCGATGTAGTCGGTGACGAAGAGCGGCTCGGCGCCGGTCACGACCAGGTCGTCCACCAGCATGCCGATCAGGTCGAAGCCGATGGTGTCGTAGACCCCCAGCGCCTGGGCGATCGCGACCTTGGTGCCCACCCCGTCGGTCGAGGTGACCAGCACCGGGTGGTCGTAGCGGGCCAGCGCCGCGGCGTCGAAGAAGCCGGCGAAGCCGCCCAGCCCGCCCAGCACCTCCGGACGCCGGGTGCGCGCCACCGACGCCTTCATCAGCTCGACGGCGCGGTCACCCGCCTCGATGTCGACCCCCGCCGCCGCGTACGCCGATTCAGCCATCGATGACCTCCAAGCCAAGGTGCCGGGCGCGTCCCACCGGGATCGGCACCGGATAGTCGCCGTCGAAGCAGGCCGTGCACAGCCGCCGTTTCGCGATGCCGGTCGAGGCGACCAGCCCCTCCAGGCTGATGTAGCCGAGCGAGTCGGCGTTCAGCGAACGGCGGATGTCGTCCACCTCCAGGCCGGGCGCGATCAGCTCGGCGCGGGTGGCGAAGTCGATGCCGAAGTAGCAGGGCCACTGCACCGGCGGCGAGGCGATCCGGATGTGCACCTCGGCGGCGCCCGCCTCCCGCAGCATCCGGACGAGCGCCCGCTGGGTGTTGCCGCGGACGATCGAGTCGTCCACCACCACCAGCCGCTTGCCCTCGATGACGTCGCGCAACGGGTTCAGTTTCAGCCGGATGCCCAGCTGCCGGATGGTCTGGCTGGGCTCGATGAAGGTGCGGCCGACGTAGGAGTTCTTCACCAGGCCCTGGCCGTAGGGGATGCCGGACGCCTCGGCGTAGCCGATCGCCGACGGGGTGCCGGATTCCGGGGTGGGGATCACGAGGTCGGCGTCGGCGGGGGCCTCCATGGCCAGCGTCCGTCCGATCTCGGTGCGCACCGACTGCACCCGGCGTCCCGTGATCAGGCTGTCCGGACGCGCCAGGTACACGTACTCGAAGACGCAGCCGCGCGGCGCGGGCTCGGTGAACCGCTGGCTGCGCAGGCCGTCGGCGTCGATGGTGACCAGCTCGCCCGGCTCGACCTCGCGGATGAAGGTGGCGCCGACGATGTCCAGCGCGGCGGTCTCGCTGGCGACCACCCAGCCGCCCTGCAGCCGGCCCAGCACCAGCGGGTGGATGCCTTGCGGGTCGCGGGCGGCGAACAGCGTCCGCTCGTCGCAGAAGATCAGGCAGAAGGCGCCCAGCAGCCGGGGCAGCACGGCCAGCGCGGCCGCCTCCAGCCCGTCCGCGGAGAAGGCGGAGAGCAGGGCGGTGAGGATCGCGGTGTCGGAGGTGGAGTCCATCCTGTCCTTGCGCGGGACGACCTGACCGGTGTGCAGCTCGGCCAGCCAGGCCTCGAGCTCGTCGGTGTTGGTGAGGTTGCCGTTGTGGCCCAGCGCCAGGCCGCCTGCGGTGGCGGTTGCGACGAAGGTCGGCTGGGCGTTGCCCCAGGTGGACGCCCCGGTGGTCGAGTAGCGGCAGTGGCCGACGGCCAGGTACCCCTGCAGCGAGCTGAGCGCGGGCTCGTCGAAGACCTGCGAGACCAGGCCCATGTCCTTGACGACCATGATCCGCTCGCCGTTGCTCACCGCCATGCCGGCCGACTCCTGGCCACGATGCTGCAACGCGAACAGGCCGAAGTAGGTCAGCTTGGCGACCTCCTCCTCCGGCGCCCACACCCCGAAGACGCCGCAGGCGTCGCGGGGTGGGTGGTCGGCTTCCAGCAGGTCGAACTCGTCTGAAGCCACGTCGGCATCCTACGTGACTTCGGGCGGGTCGGCCCCCGCTACTTCACGAAGCGGATGCTGACCGGGTAGCGATACACCTGGCCGCGACCAGCGGCCATGCTCGCCATGATCTGCAGGATCAGCGCCACGATCGGGATGACGATCAGGCCCACGATCCCGACGACGATGATCGCGAGGACCGCCGACGCGATCATGCCGATCAGGACGGTGAGGCTGAAGTTCAGCGACTCCACGGCGTTCGCCCGGACGAAGGGGTCGGCCTGACCCTTGGTCTGCATGAGGATCAGCGGCACCAGGAAGCCGAGGCTGCCACCGCTGACGACATTGGCCAGCAAGGCGCCCCAGTGCGCCATCGACGCGGACTGCAGATCGGCCGGTCCGGCGCCCTGCTGGTAGGGGGAGACCGCGAAGCCGGTCGGAGCGCCGTACGGGTTCGCCGGCACCGGCACGGGCGTGGGGTGCTGGACGGGGGCGCCGTGCCCGTACGCCTGCCCGGCGACCTGCTGGCTGTAGTCGGCCGGGTAGGGGGCGTAACCGGTCTGCGGGTAGTTCTCAGCCTTCGGGTAGGACGGCGCGGGAGGCGGGTACGGCGAGGCCGGCGGCGGGGTCGGGGCCGGGTAGCTCAGATCGGGCAGCGGCGGAAGGTCGAGGAAGCTGCCGCCGGTGGGCGGAGCCGGGGCGACCGGGGCCGGGGGGACTGGGGCCGGCGAGACCGGGGTCGGCGAGACCGGGGTCGGCGAGACCGGGGAGACCGGGTCGGGCTGGGAGGCCAGTTCGAAGTCGCCGGTTGGGGCTGCCTCGGCCGGTTCGGCGGTGGCGACGACATCGAAGTCGGTGCCGACCGGGGCATCCGGGGTCTCGTCGCCGAGATCCAGCGCGACGACCTCCGGCTCCGCCTCGGGTTCCGCGACCTCGGCGTCCACTGCTTCGGCGTCGAGCGCTTCGGCGTCGATCACCTCGGTCTCGACAAGCTCGGCGTCGACGAAGTCCTCGGGGGTCTGGTCGGTCATGTTCGTTCTCCACTCGTGCGGTTCCCCTCCATTCTCGCTGATCGACCGCGCCCACCCGAGCCGGATCACCCCCGAGCCGACCCTGAACCCACCACGAACCCCGACCACGCCGAACTCCGCTGGCTGGGCGCGGGGTGCCAGGCGGGACACCCCGCCCACTACGCTGGCCGGAACGCCCCCGAGTATGGAGAGACCGTTGGCCCGCACCCTCAACTTCGCGCTCGCCGGTGGCGAGTACGCCACCGAACCCGCCAAGCTCGACCGGGCCAAGCTGTACGGACGCACCGAGACGGTCGCCCTCGACGCTGACGGCAACCCGTGCGAGCTGGTGCTGGTCGATCCCAGCGGCACCCTGCTGATCCCCGCCGGCGGCACCGGCATGGGCCTGCTGGCCTCGGACGGCAGCTGGGTCGAGCGCAGCGCGCTCGTCCCCACCGGAACCGACGGCGCCGCGCTGGCGTCGGCGCCATCGAGCTTCGACGCCGCCGTCGTCCTGGAACGCACCGCCTCCGCCGAGGACCTGCTGGACACCGCGGTCAGCGCGGTCTACGAGCTGGGCGACGACCCCGGCCTGGTCGCCGCCCTCGGCGACAGTGTCTACGCCTTCGAGTACCGGTTCCGCGCCGGACCCTCCGGCAGCGACGCCTTCGTCCTGGTCAGCGGCGGGACGGCCTTCATGCTCGTGGGCCAGAAACTCGACCACGAATGGCTCGGGCTGGACGGCGCCGCCGCCGACCTCGACGAAGAAGCCGAGGACGACGAGCTGGACGACCTCGACTTCGGAATGTTCTAGGAGGGCAGATGCGCAAGCTCAACCTGGCCAACGCCGCCAAACGGGACGCCGAGATCGGCTTCGAACCGGCCCCCAAGCCCGAGCGGGTCAGCTACCTGCTGCCGGACGGCACGCGGCCGCGCACCGTCCGCTACGTGAAGACCACCGCCACCGTCGACGCACTGACCGCGCAGTTCGGCGACCTGGAGGCAGTCGGCCAGGCGATCGTCGATTCCGACCCCGAGATCGACGTCGAGGTCGCCGGCCGGTTCCTCGACCGTCCGCTGAAGGTGTACGTCTCCGCCGCCGGCGAGGTGGTCTACCGGGTGCGGCTGGAGCAGGTGGTCTACGACGCCGCCGGGCAGGAGAAGGAGCGCCGCGAGCTCACCCGCGCCGCCAGCAACGTCGCCGGGGAGACCCCGATCACCTGGAGCAAGCGGTCGATCCCCAAGGCCGAAGCGATCCGCCGGTTCGTGTTCGCGCGCAGCTACCAGCTGCGGCACACCAACGGACTCACCTTCGACTTCCTGTTCCAGATGGCCAAGGAACTGGCCGCTGAACGAGCGCTGCGGCTGGTCGGCTCCGGCCCGCAGGGCGCCGGGCCACTGGTGCTCACCACCGGCGGCGAGCCCTACCGCGGCTTCCTCGAAGGACGGGTGGACGGCGACCGCTACCAACTCCTGCTGCACCTGAGCAACCTCGAACTCCGCGCCCTGCCGAAGGGAACCGAAGAATGAGCTTCGATCGCAGCCTCCTCACCGAGCGTCCGGGGTACTTCGAGGGCGACGCGAAGACCGTCTGCCCAGAGTCGGGCGTCACGGTGACCGACTACAAGCAGCTGGTCTGCAAGCGGTACATCAGCCTCAACCCGGAGCAACTCGAGCATCGCCTCGGCGGCGCCGGCTACCAGGTGACCCGCAAGTACGACGGGGAGCTGGCCGTCCTGTTCTACGACGGCGGCTCTCTCTACACCGTCAACACCGGCGGACGGGTGCGGCTCGGGCTGGCCGTCCACGACGAGGCGCTGGCGCGGCTGCAGGCGGCTGGAGTGAAGCAGGCGGTGATCCCGTCCGAGCTGTATGTGGCCGAGGACGCCGGCCGCACCCGCGTCTTCGACGTCTCGGCGGTGCTGGCCGACCCGGCCCGGCACGGCGAGCTGCGGCTGGCGGTCTTCGACATCGTCAGCCTGGACGGGGAGGAGCATCGTCCAGGCTCCTACACCGACACCCACGGCTGGCTGAGCAAGGTGTTCACCGGCCCGCTCGCCCACCCGGTCGAGATGGTCGCCGCGGCCGGCAGCAAGGAGGTCATCGAGCTCTGTGCCCGCTGGGTGACCGAGGGCGGCGCCGAGGGGCTGGTCGTCCGCACCGACCTGCCGTTCGTCTACAAGGTGAAGCCGGTCTACACCCTGGACGTGGCCGTGATCGGCTACTCGGAGAACCCCGACAAGGCCGGCCAGGTGCGTTCCCTGCTGGTCGCGCTGGCCACCGCGGATGGCCGCTACCAGCCGGTGGGGCACGTGGGCTCGGGGTTCACCGAAGCTTCGCGCAGCGAGTTGCACGCCCGGCTGAGCCCGTCCGAGGTCGCCAGCAGCTACATCGAGACCGACGCCAACCACGTCGCCTTCCACATGGTGCGCCCGGAGTTGGTGCTCGAGCTGCGGATCAACGACGTGCTGTTCGAATCGCCCTCGGGTCCGGTGTTCAACCCGCTGCTGGAGTTCGCCGGCGGCTGGTCGCGCACCGGCACGGCCACCGGGCTGAGCATCCTGCACCCGGTGCTCGTGCGAGTTCGGGAGGACAAGGCGCCCGCCGGCGCGGACGTCCGGCTGGAGCAGATCGAGCAGTACTGGAGCTGGCCGCTGCCCCCGCGGCAGGAGGCGGCCGCGGCCGCGACGCCGTCCACGATCCTGCGCCGCGAGGTGTACACCAAGCGGATGGGCGGCAAGCTGATGGTGCAGAAGTTCCTGGTCTGGCGCACCAACAAGCCCGCCGGCTACCCCGGCTACGTGCTGGCCTACAGCAACTTCAGCGCCGGAAGGGCGGCGCCGCTGGCGACCGAGGTCCGGATCTCCGAGGACGAGGGCCAGGTGCTCGCCATGGCCGACGAACTGGTCGCCGACAAGGTGAAATCCGGTTGGACGCTGGTGGAGTGAGCCTGTGTCCGACGTCCCCACCCCCGTCACCCCGGGCTTGACCCGGGGTCTCAGCAGCAAGCGAGGAAACCTGTGTTCGATGCGTTGAAGAAGATATTCGGCGGCAATCAGCCCAGCGCCAAACTGGTGGACGCGCTGCGTCCGCTGCAGGCCCGGTCGCAGTCGCTGCACGACCGCTGCGTGACCTACGTCCACAGCGGCGGCGGGGCCGAGGTGCTGCAGGAACTGGAGCAGGCCAAGAGCACCGACCTGGTCCAGCTGATGCACAACCCCGGTCGGCTGGACGGCTGGTGGTGGCCGCAGCAAGCCGCGACCACGGCCTGGAAGAAGCTCGGCCTCAAACCCGATCAGGTTCCGCGCGCGCGGAACCTGTACTACGCCTCGTCGCCCGAGCCGGCCGAGCTGGTCCGCTTCGGCAGGCTGCTGGCCACCCTCGCCGTCGAGGTCAACCGCACCGTGACCGGCGTCCCGGAGTGGACGACCGCGCTGGTCAACGACGTGGTGGCGACCTTCCCCGACCGCAACAACGACGCCGACGTCCTCGCCAAGCGGCTCCCGCAGTGGTCGGCCGAGTTCGTGGTCACCCTGCTGAGCGCGGACGCGGACGCCGCCGACACCCCCCGCGCTGGCGATCCTGACCCTCGCCCAGGCCGGGCCGGACAGCTACTACCGGCACCTCGAACCGCACGATCTGCGCGGCTTCGACGACCTGCTGGCCCAGCACGGACGGCTGCTGACGCCCGCCCTCGCCGGACGGCTGAGCGCGGCCGGCCGCACCCTGCTGATGGAACGGGCCGCCGCCGTACCGGCGGTGAACGTGGCGCTGGCGCCGGTGGTGGCGGCCCTCACGGTCGACACCGCGAAGGGTCCGCGGGCGGCGGCGCTGCAGGCCTTCGAGGCGCTGTCCGCCGAGCTGCGCGCCGAGGCCGTCCGTCCGGTGCTGGCCAAGGCGACCGCTGCCCGGGCCGCCGACCTGGTGAACCTGCTCGGCCGGGACGCGGCCGGCGCCGCGCTGCTGGACGAGGCGGTCGCCGCGGGGGCGAAGATCGCCGGCCTGGTCGACCAGGCGGCGCAGCGCCGGGACGCGATCGATGTCGAGGTCGAAGCGCAGCCCGTGGAACTGCCGCCCTTCGAGCCGATCCCCGATGTGCCGGCCGGGCAGGCGGTGATCGACGAGCTGCGGGCGAAGCTGGCCCGCGAGATCAGCCGCGGCGCGGGTTCGGAGCACTGGGCCAAGCAGGCCGCCGAGCGGGCCCGTCAGGTTCCCGAGGCCGAGTTGGCCGAACTGGTCGCCGCCGCCAACGGGAAGTCGTTCAAGGGGAGGCTGGTCAAGCGCTACAACACCTGGTGGATCTCCGACGCGGCGCCCTCGCTCAACCTGATCCACCTGCTGCGGATCCGGCGGCTGGAGCACCGGCGCCACCTGACCGGCGTGATCCGGATGCGGGCTGGCTCCGAGGTCGACTTCCGGGTGGTGGAGGACGCCGTCCGGCGCGCCGGGGTGCACGCCGACCAGATCGGGAAGGACGGCATCAGCGAGGACCAGCTGGCCGACTTCGCCTGCGCCTGGGAGCCCGAGGCCGCCTGGCCGTGGTTCGTCGAGCGGCCGCACATCCTGCCGCAGCGGCTGCGCGGGGACGCCGCGACAGTCACCTCGGCGCTGGGGGTGCTGAGCCGCGTCCCACAGCTTCCGGCCGACCTGCTGCCGCTGGTGGCCCAGGTGGCGCTGAGCGAGTCGCGCACCAACCGTCCGCTCGCCCAGGCCGCCTTGCGCAGCCACCCGGCCGCACTCACCCTGGCCGCTCAGGGGCTGTCCGACGGCAAGGGCGAGATCCGGGCGGCCGCCGCCGACTGGATCGCCACGCTGGGTTCCTCCGACGGCATCGCCCCGCTGCGGACGGCGCTGGCGAAGGAGACCCGGCCGAACGCCCGCGCGGCCATGCTGACCGCCCTGGAGACGCTCGGCGACGACCTCTCGGCCGACCTCGCGTCGGCGGTGCTGCTGGCCGAGGCCGCCAAGGGCCTGAAGGCCAAACCGCCGGCGTCCATGGCCTGGTTCGACCTCGACCACCTGCCGCTGGTCCGCTGGGCCGACGGCTCGGCGGTCGACCCAGCGATCCTGCGCTGGTGG
>CAZLWS010000135.1:0-2377 GCA_964563205.1 uncultured Propionibacteriaceae bacterium
CCTGCGCGGCGTAGGTGAGCACCACCGCCATCGACAGCAGCACCCGCAGCTTGCCGCGGATGTCACCGGCGGTCACCGACCCGAAGGTCTCGGCGCAGTCGCCGCCCTGCAGCAGGAAGGAGCGTCCGGCGGCCACCTCGGCCACGCCGCGGCGCAGCTCGTCGCACTCGCCGGCGAACACCAGCGGGGGACGCAGCCGCAGCTCGGCCAGCACGGCTTCCATCGCCGCGGGATCGGGATACAGCGGCTGCTGTGCCACCTCGCGACGACGCAGTTCGGTCAGCGACGGGATCTGGTCAACCACGCCGGTCAGGATAGCCCGCGCGCGCGAGGAAGCCGAACCAGGGTCCTGCCGTGGTCAGTCGGCCGGGGGCAGCTCGGGCGGCGTCGAGCCGTAGCCGGGGCGCGGCAGCTCCTTGGCCTTGGCCTCCTCGGCGGAGAGCGAGCCGTACTTCACCGAGCTGGCGTAGGCCTCGACGTACTGCTGGCCGGTGAGCTCCTGGATGCCGGCCATCACCTCGTCGGTGACCCAGCGGATCACCTTGCGGTCCTCGGGCTGGCTGAAGTAGGCGGAGAAGTCCAGCGGCTTGCCGACCACCAGCCGCGGCCTGCGCACCCACGGGATGCCGATCCGGCTGCGGACGGTCTGGGTGTCGAAGGCCGCCACCGGGATCACCGGGACGCGGGCGGCCAGCGCGATGCGGGCGACGCCCGTCTTGCCGCGGTAGAGCCGTCCGTCCGGGGAGCGGGTGCCCTCGGGGAAGATGCCGACCAGTCCGCCGTCCGCGAGCACGTCCAGCACCGGACGCAGTCCGTCGATCGAGGTGCGTCCGCCGGAGCGGTCCAGCGGAACCTGCCCGACCGCCTTGAGGAACCAGGCGACCACCTTCGAACCCAGCCCGCGATTGCCGGCGAAGAGCTCCGCCTTCGCGGGGAAGGTCAGCCGCCGCTTGATCATCGCCGGCAGCACGAAGGTCTCCGAGGCCGCCAGGTGGTTGACCGCCAGGATGGCGCCGCCGGTCGCAGGGATGTTCTCCTCGCCGGTGATCCGGGCGCCGAACAGGTGCTTCACCACCGGCCGGAAGAGCAACAGCTTGAAGAAGTCGTACATCGGTTCCCCTCGCGTCGAGTCGCGGGAACACAATAGCGATCCGCGCCCCTACCATGACCACCATGCAGGTCGCTCAGCACGCCCAGCCCCTTCACATCGGCCAAGGTCGGATCGGGGTGCTGTTCCTGCACGGGTTCAACAGCTCGCCGCATTCGATGCGGGAGTGGGCCAAGCTCACCGCCGACGCCGGCTACCGGGTGGCGGTCCCGCGGCTGCCCGGGCACGGCACCCACTGGCGCGAGCTCAACGCCACCCGCTGGCGGGATTGGTACTGCTGCGCCGAACGGGAGTTCCGGAGTCTGGCGGCGAACTGCGACCAGGTCTTCGTCGCCGGGCACTCGATGGGCGGCGCGCTGGCGCTGCGGCTGGCCGCCCTGCATCCTGACCAGGTGGCCGGCCTGGCGCTGGTGAACCCGGCCCTGCTGCCGTACGGCTTCCAGCGGATCGTGCCGATCGCCTCCTTGGTGATGGCGTCAGTGCCATCCCGGGCCCATGACGTCGCCCGCATCGGGATCGAGCGGCACGGCTACGACCAGACTCCGCTCGCCCCGGCCGTGTCGATGTTCCAGATGTTCGCCGACGTGCGCGCCAGCCTCGACCTGGTCCGCTGCCCCACTCTGATCTTCCGCTCCGCGATCGACCACGTGGTGCCCGGACGCTCGACCGACTACGTGCAGAGCCACCTCTCCAGCGAGGAGATCGTGGTGCGCGATCTGCCGCACAGCTACCACGTCGCCACCCTGGATCACGACCGCGACCTGATCTTCGCCGAGACCCTGGCCTTCATCACGGCCCACTCGCATTGACCTACCGGACGGTGGGACGGGCCTCCGCCAGGCCGTCCAGGTGCCACCGGATGATCCGGGCCGTGGTCGCCTCGTCCGGATCCGCGAAGTAGGCCATCGCCGGGTCGTGCCCCAGGTGTTCGACGGCGGTGGCCACGGCGAAGACCGCCAGCGCGTACGCGCCTGAGACCTGCGCGGCCGTTCCCGCGAAGTCGGCGTCCTGCGGCAGGCCGGCAGGCAGCCCGGCGGCGAGCTCGTGGTCGAGCCACCGCTGGTTGGCGTCGCGCGCAGCCGGGTCGTGCTGCGCGGCGAACCACTCGGCCAGCCCCTCCTCGATCCACAGCGGCGCGTCGGCGCAGCCGGCGCCGGTGGCGGCGTGGACGGCCTCGTGCAGCAGCAGTGCGTCGAGATAGCCGGGGCCTTCGGCGGCCACCCGCGGGTTGATCGTGATGGACGACGAGCCGTCCGCGCAGCGGGTCAC
>CAZLWS010000135.1:2477-7855 GCA_964563205.1 uncultured Propionibacteriaceae bacterium
CACGTGACGAGCCTATCCAGCGGGAAAGACGAAACCCGCGCTCGTGCGGGAGCGCGGGTTCGGGGGAAGTCGGTCAGCCGATCAGGCGGCGGGCTCCGGTGAACGGGGCCGGGTAGGACGAGAGGGACTGGATCACCAGGTCGTTGCGCGGATTGCGGGCGTGGACGATCTTGCCGTTGCCGATGTACATGCCGACGTGGGAGATCGGGCTGTACCAGAAGATCAGGTCGCCGGGCTTGAGGTCCTTGCGGGAGACGGAGCGTCCGTACTTGAACATGGCGCGCGAGGAGTGCGGCAGGGAGACGCCGATCTGCCGGTAGGCGGCGAGCACCAGGCCCGAGCAGTCGAAGTTCTTGGGGCCGGCGCCGCCGGTGACGTACTGGCCGTTCGGCACCTTGGAGACCGCGTAGGCGATGACCTTCTTGAGCGCCTTGCTGACGTCGCCAGCCTCGTCGATGTCGAAGGTGACCCGGGCACCGTCGCGAGCGGCGAGCTGGCGACGCTCCTCCTCGGTCATCCGGTCGACCAGGGCCTTGGCCTCGGCGATCTTCTGCTCCAGCTTGGTGTGCAGGCCGTGGAGGCGCTGCTCCTCGGCGGCCAGGGCGGCGACCTCGGCCTCGGCGGCGCGCTTGAGCTCGGCGAGGTTGGCCTGCTCGGTCTGGTGATCCTGCAGGGTGGCGTTCAGCGTGGCGTCCACGTTGCTGGTGGTGGTGAGCCGGTCGAGGAAGGCGTCGGGGTCGCTCTCGGTGAACAGCTGAACGGTGGTGTCGACGCCGCGGCCCTGGAACTGCAGCAGCGCGATCGCCCGGGCCTGGTCGCCGAGTTCGTCGACCTTGGCCTGCTGTGCGGCGATGTCGGCCTTGAGGCCGCGCAGGTGGCGCTTGCCCTCGGCCAACGCCAGTTCAGCCTCGTGGATGTCCTCGTCGAGGGCCGCGTTGTCGGCTTCGAGCGCGAGCACCTGGTCCTTGGCGTCCTTCAGCGTGGTGGGCGTCGGAGCGGGGCTCGCGGGCGGCGTCGGTGTCGGAGCTGCGGTTGCCGGTGTGACGGCGACGCCGACGGTCAGGACGCCGGTGACCGCGGCAGTCAGCGCGGACTTGAGCCAGCCGCTCAGCGTCATGCAACCCTCCCCATGCCCGCCCAGACAGGCAAGCTGAATCAATACTGAGAAATCCTAAGGGAAGGGTACGGCAGTTGCCAAACCCGTCTCATCGTCGTGGTAATACTGCGGGGGCCGGGCTGACCCGCGAACCAGTCGCAGCGGCGCGATCAGCCCGCCGCCGGCCAGTGCCGCCAGCGCTCCGACCTCGTCGGTGCCGAGTTCGACGTCCGCCTCGATCGGCCCCAGCAGGGCCGTGATCACACAGTCGGAGCAGGCGGGCCCCCGGGCCCGGCAACTCCCGCAATCCACATGCAAGGAACTCATGCCCACACCCTGCCCGGCCCCTGTGACAGTTTTGGGATCACGCACTGTTATCATTCCTCATGGAATCATTACGCGGTGGCATCGCTGAGGTGCTGGAGTCGCAGGCGATGACGCAGGCGGAACTCGCCGCCGCTTTGAACGTCAGCCAGGCCGCCGTCAGTCAGTGGGTCGCCGGAAAGCGGAAGCCTTCGGCGTCTGTGTTCGAGGCCATCGAACGAGCGCTGGCCGCCGGCGGCGCGAAGGGCAAGCAGGTCGACGTCGGCTCGTGGCACGGCCCGGTCACCATTCCTGAGCAACGGTGGGAGCCGGCGTTCCGTCCGTCCGGGCGGTTCCGGTTGCCGCTGCACATCGAGTGGTCGGGCTCGGACGCCGAGCGATGGCGGGACGCCGGCGACCTGGACGATCTGCTGACCGCCTACCTCCTCGTCCTCGACGAGGGAAGGGTGGCGGACATCGTGACCTGGGTCGACCCGGTGATCCTGGCGGCCAACTTCGACCGCATCCTGTGGTCGCGGGGTCACGCGCAGCCGTGGCGTGAAGCGCTGACCGCCTGGGAGCTGATGTAGGTGCCTCTGTCGCGGGAGCAGGAACTGGCGGCGACGATCGCCCTCGCCGCCGGCGCCGGAGAACTCAGTCTGGCCGGCGGTTCGGCGCTGATCGTCCACGGCCTCATCGATCGCACCACCAAGGACATCGACGCCTTCACGCGAAGCCTGCGCGCCGACGTCGACCAGATCGCCGACCGAGTGGCCGCCGCGCTCCAGGCCGCCGACTACTCGGTGCGCGACGTGTCAGTGAGCGCGATGCGACGACTGCAGGTGAGCCGGCAGCGACGCGGTCCGCTCGGACGCAAACCCGACGAGGTGCAGCTCGAGATCGGCCTCGACTATCAGGCGCTCCCGGCGCTGCCCTCCCGGCTCGGGCCCATCCTCGACCCGCGCGAACTCGCCGCCAACAAGATCCTGGCGATCTACGATCGCAACCGCGCCAGGGACGCCGACGACCTCGCTCGCCTCGTCGCCGTGCTCTCCTGGAAACAGGTGCTTGAGGTCGCCAACTTGAAGCAGGTGGAGCCGATGGATCCCGCGCTGCTCGCCGAGAGCCTCCGCCGGTTCCGGTTGATCCGCGACGCCGAGTTCCCCTTCCCGCAGCACGCGCCGTCGGTGAAGGAGTACATGAACCACTTGGCCGATTGCGTCGAGGCCGGAGGCCCGCCGACCGTCACCGGCCCGTACGGCGAACCTCGCCAGGAGTGAGCCTGAGGGCAGAAGGCAGGCAAATCACCTTGCTGGACGCGCAACGTCGACGCGGCGGATCCTCGCCGATTCCGTTCGTTCGTGCAGACGAAAGCCATCAGTGAGGCCGACCTCCTCCCAGCGCTTCCGATCTACCGGGTAGCGTCGTCGTCCACCGTGCGTCAGCCTTTTAGGCGGGTCACCACCACTTTGTAGGAGGACCCAGCGCGAGCCAGGCCGGAAAGCCGGTCAGCTTCGGCCGATGCAACTTTCTGTCTCGACCAAACCGAGACCAGCGAGAAGCAGTCTTCAGGCGGCATCCCCGAATCAACGCGAACCACTACATACAAGTGCGGATAGCGTGAGTGCGGAGTGTTCAACCCCATTGTTCAGTCTCCAACTCCGGATTCGCACCTGTTGTCGTCACCGGCAAGATCCCAGGCGGGTGCTCCACATCGTCGTGTCGTCCCAAGCGCTGGGCAACCGACGGCTCAGTGTGAAGGGCAGCCTGGCCACCAGGGTATGAAGTCACAGATGTCGTCGCTCGGCGGCGGCGGTTCACCGTCGGCGAAGGCACCCAGCGGCGCGCCGAGCAGAAGAAGAGCGGCGACCAGCGCGGCTGCAAGGCTGCTACGACGGATCCACATGGTCAGCTATCTTGCGGGTTGCCGCGGCGGACGGCTACTGAATCAGTGAAAATTGTCTGATCGGACAGCAAAGTCTGTCCCTGGGCAGGAAATTCTGTCCTCGAATCGGCTAGGTTCTACTCAGATTGACAGAACGGCCCTGCTCACAGCGGAGGAGACGGACATGGCTGTCGTCGACCAATCTCCGCTCACGGCGAGTCGACCGATCACCCGGCTGCTTGCCTCCGGATGGTTCGAGCTGATTCCGGCGGCGATCCTGATGGCGCTGGCCGTCGTCCTCAACTTCGGTTTTGACAAGCCCAAGGCCGCTCTCCTTCTGGATGGGTGCGCGTTCGTCGCCGCAGCGTTCACCGGCCGGTATCCGCGGGTCGCTGGCGCGCTGCTCGCACTCTGCCTGCTGGCCCACCTGGCCATTCCGCCGACCTGGGCGACGATGAGCGAGTACGCGCCCCTGGTTCCGCTCCTCGGCGCGGGCGTGAGGGGGCTGGTGCGTCGTCAGCGGGTGATGGTGATCGGGTACGGGGCGCTCTTGGCCGCGATCACCGCCCACGATGCGCCGAGCCTGTCGGAAGCGCTGCTCGGATGTGTGATCTGGGCTGTTCTGCTGCTGCTGGTCTGCTTTGTCGGCTACGCCTTCAACCGGCTCGACCGCGCCCATCAGGTCGAGCGGCAGGCGGCGTTGATGCTGCAGCGGCAGAGGCTGGTGCGCGAGTTGCACGACACCGTGGCGCGCAACCTGATGATCATCGCGAAGCAGGGCGAGCGGATCATCGAGCGCGGTGGCACGCCAGAAGACCTGGAGGCGCTCGTCGCCACCGCCCGAGGCGCGGAGGATCAGCTTCGGATGGCGTTGCGGTTTCTCAGCGATCCCACGTCGTCGGCGACGCAGTGGGCACCCGGATCGTCCCTGGGCGAGGCGCTGCGCACCGGTGAGGCCCTGCTCCGACAGCATGGCTTCCAGCCGACCATCGACGTGGGCGGCGAGGTGCGCCTGATCTCCCCGCAATGCTCGAGCGTCCTCGGGACGGCCGCGGCGGAGGCGATCGCCAACGTGGTGAAACACGGGGATCCGGCACGGCCCGTCGCGGTCGCGGTCTCCCTCGTGGGCGATCAGGTCGAGCTGGACGTGCTGAACTACGCGGCAGCCACGACCTCCCGGGACAACTCCTGGGGCTTGCAGGCCATGGGCCAACTGCTCGCGGAGGCGGGCGGAACCGTCACGACCGAGCGCGTTGACGATCAATGGCACTGCCGGATCCTCCTGCCGCTGGCGGCCACGGAACGCAAGAAAGGCCGGGTGACTGCGCCTCCACCAACCTGAATCGGACCGCCAACGGCGCTGGAGCCGAAACTGTCACAGGGGACGCCTAGCGTCTCAGGCGTGATTCCGACGGCCCAGCCCAGCTTCGACGACCTGAGCCCTGCGCTGAGCCAGGTGACCTTCTGCGTGGTCGACCTGGAGACCACCGGGGGCGGGGCGGAGGATGCGATCACCGAGTTCGGGGCGGTGAAGGTGCGCGGCGGGGAGATGCTGGGCGAGTTCCAGACCCTGGTGAACCCGCAGGCGCACATTCCGGCGCTGATCGCGGTGCTGACCGGCATCACCGACGCCATGGTGGCCGACGCGCCGCGGCTCGGCGAGGTGCTTCCGGCCTGGCTGGAGTTCGCCGGGGACGCCGTGCTGGTCGCCCACAACGCCCGCTTCGACATGGGCTTCCTGAAACGGGCCTGCGAGGCGCACGGCTACCGGTGGCCGTCACCGGAGGTGGTCGACACGGTGGCGCTGGCCCGCAGCGTGCTGCTGCGCGACGAGGTGCCGAACGTGAAGCTGTCGACGCTGGCGCGCCACGTCCGCTCCAGTCACGAGGCCAACCACCGGGCGCTGTCGGACGCCCGGGTGACGGTCGACGTGCTGCACTATCTGCTGGAACGGGTCGGCAACCTCGGCATCTCCACCCTGGCCGACCTGATGGAGTGCACCCGGCGGGTGTCCCCGCAGCGCCGCGCCAAGCGGACGCTGGCCGCCGGCGTCCCGTCCGCGCCGGGGATCTACCAGTTCGTCGCCGACCTGCC
>CAZLWS010000136.1:0-7741 GCA_964563205.1 uncultured Propionibacteriaceae bacterium
CCCGAGCACAACGTCGATCCGCTCGCCGGCCCGACGACCGACGGACTCGGCATCTTCAGCAGCGTGCAGCGCTTCTTGACCGCGGTCGCCGCCTGACCGACCGGTTCTCCCCGTCCTCCTTTCTGTCATCCCTTCGCGGGAATGACGGAAAGAGGATGGGCCGCCGGTGCTCAACCAACCAGAACGGCCGGAACCCAACCCCGGACGGCGTTCAGGAAGGCGAACTCGCTCGCTCGCGGTAGGTCGTCGACCCGCACCTGCGCCTCGACGAGGGTGCCGTCGGCCAGCCGCGCCTCCCGCTCGACGCCGGGCAGCAGGCCCAGCGAGGCCGGCGGGGTCACCCAGCGTCCGTCGAGGTGGAAGGCGAGGTTGCCCAGGGTCGCCTCCGTGATCAGCCCGCCGGAGTGGCAGATAACGTCGAAGGCACCCTCGGGGCGCTGGGCGCGCAGGCCGTCGTAGTGCGATCGCCAGGTGGTCTTGTGGACGATCACCGGACGCAGCGCGTCCACGTCGAGCGGTTCGGCCGCGAGCGCCAGCGGGATCGGAACGGGGAAGTCGCCCACTGGTGTGGTCGTGATCCGAGCCTCCCCGGCGCGCGCGATCAGGCGTAGTCGCAGGTCGCCGGATTGCCCCTCGAGGTTCTCCCGAACCCGATCCAGGAGCCTGCTCACCTCCTCCAGTTCGATCCCCAGCCCGAGTGCGGCGTCCGCGCGAGCGAGCCGACTCAGGTGCCCGTTCAGACGCGGATAGTCGCCGTCCACGAGCAGCAGGGTCTCCAAGGCCGCGAACGGCTCGCCGCCGAGGAAGCGGGCCTTGGCGCGCCACTCGGCCAGCTCGGCGGGCGGGTCGGAATCCGCCACGATGCCGGAGCCGACCCCGCATTCCAGCAGGTCCCCGCGCTGCTCGACGGTGCGGATGGGGACGTTGAAGATCGCCTCGCCGCCCGGCCGGATCACGCCCAGCGCGCCGCAGTACCAGCCGCGCGGCCGGCCCTCCAGTTCGGCGATCAGCTGCATCGCCCGGATCTTCGGCGCGCCGGTCACCGAACCGCACGGGAAGAGCGCCCCGAACACCTCGGCCAGCCCAGCCTCCGGACGCCGCTCGCCGCTCACGGTCGAGACCAGCTGCCACACCGTCGGCAACTCCAGCAACTCGAACAGCGCCTCCACCCGGACGGTCCCCGGCCGGCACACTCGTCCCAGGTCGTTGCGCAGCAGGTCGACGATCATCAGGTTCTCGGCGCGGTCCTTGGGGTTCTCCCGCAGCCGCTCGGGCGGGGCGCCGGCCTCGGCGGTCCCCTTCATCGGCTGGGTGACCAGCCGCCCGTCCGGGTGGGCGTGGAAGAACAGCTCGGGGGAGACGCTGGCCACGCCGGCGCCGCGCAGGAAGACGGCGTAGCCGCCGGGCTGCCGTGCCGCCAGCGTCCGGAACCAGCCGTACAGGTCGAACTCCACAGGCACGCGGGTCCGGAAGCGGCTGGTGAGGTTCACCTGGTAGCAGTCGCCGGCGGCGATGTGGGCCTGCACCGCTTCGATGGCGGACGCCGGGCGCCGCTCACCGAAGCGACCGGACGGGAACCATGCCGGATCGTCCGGCGCCGCGGCGTGGGGCCACTCCTTGGGCTCTCCGGCGAAGACCTCGAACCGGGCCAGGTCGGACGCTGTCGCGCGGGTGTGCTGGCTCGGCTCCCAGGCCCCGCCCGCTTCGTAGCTCAGTCCGCCGACCACCCAGTTCCCGGCGCGGGCGGCGGCCTCAGCGGCAGCCACGACGGACGGCGCCTGGGCGAGGTCCGCAGTCCGCAGCACGGCGACCGGCGCGGTGAGGAAGGCGCCGCGCAGCCGGGCCGTCCGATTCCGGGGATCGAGCGCGAAGTCGAACGCGGCATGGGGCACAGGCACCGCCCCAGCCTGCCAGGAACCGACCGCCGGGTCAGCCCTGCCCATCGAGGGCGGTGAACTCCGCCGGGTCGATGCAGCCGTCCGAGGTGGTCGGCACCCCCAGCTGCGACGCCAGCCGCAGGAGCTCCTGGCCGCGCTCGGAGCCGGGCGGGACGACGAGGCTATCCGCCTGCGCCACGGCGGCGTCGATGAGCTCGGCGGGACCGGAGACGACTTGGACGAGATCCCGCGGCAGCCGAGCCGCGTCGCAGAGCTGAGCCAGCAGGACGGCGCTCTGGCTGCGGTCCGCGTCGGCCAGCAGCAGCAGCCCGTTTCCCGCGAGCAGCGCGGCGACCGCAGTCGCCGGATTCGGCCCGGTCTCGGGGCAGGGGAAGACGGCGACCAGCCCGAGTGGGAGGCGGCGCTGGACGGCCCGCACCCGGACGCCGCTGCGGTGTTTGACCGGTCGCAGCGACTTCAACCCGTGCTGGGTGACCTGTTTGCAGTCGCGGGCGAGCTGATCGACCCGTTCCAGCGCGGCTTCCTGGGTGAGGACGCCCTGCAGCGCGGCGGCCACCGTGACGCGGAAGGAGCGCAGCAGCAGCGGGAACCGGCGCAGCGACGCGAGCCGGAAGTAGGGCGGCATGGCGGCCCAGGCGTGCTGGGCGGCCTGGGCCTGGCGGACGGCCTCGTCGACCTGGGCACGCGTGACGGGCGGGCTCTGCGGCGGCTCGTCCGGCTCTGCCCGGACGGCGAACGACTCGGTGGCGCGAGTGCTCGCCCCGCGGCTCAATTCGCCGCGGCGGGGTTCGCCCATGAAGGCAGCGCCTGCCATTGTCGACCTCCGGGTGGGGACGGGTCCAGCGTAGTGGGGGTCGCCACCGGACGTGAAACCGCCGGGCCGACGCGCACCGGTAGATTGAACCTGTGGTTGACACCGTTGCACATGCTGCAGGCACCCCCGACGTCGAGCAGCCCTGGGCGGAGCTCGGCTTGAAGGCCGACGAGTACGCCCGGATCCGCGAGATCCTCGGGCGGCGTCCGAGCTCCTGCGAACTGGCGATGTACTCGGTGATGTGGTCGGAGCACTGCTCCTACAAGTCGTCCAAGGTGCACCTGAAGCGGTTCGGCGAACTGGACAAGCAGACCCCGCGCGGGCCGCTGCTGGCCGGCATCGGCGAGCAGGCCGGGGTGGTGGACGTCGGGAACGGCATCGCGGTCACCTTCAAGATCGAATCCCACAACCATCCCTCCTACGTCGAGCCCTACCAGGGCGCCGCGACCGGCGTCGGCGGCATCGTCCGCGACATCCTGGCGATGGGCGCCCGTCCGGTCGGCGTGATGGATTCGCTCCGGTTCGGCGCCCTGGACGCCCCGGACACCGCCCGGGTGCTGCCCGGCGTGGTCGCCGGGGTGGGCGGCTACGGCAACTGCCTGGGCCTGCCGAACGTCGGCGGCGAGGTGGTCTTCGACCCCTCCTACTACGGCAACCCGCTGGTGAACGCGCTCTGCGTCGGGGTGCTGCGGCACGACGACCTGCACCTGGCCTTCGCCTCGGGCACCGGCAACAAGGTGATCCTGTACGGCGCGGCGACCGGCGGTGACGGCATCGGTGGGGCGTCCATCCTGGCGTCGGAGACCTTCGAGGCGGACGGCCCCGCGAAGCGTCCGGCGGTGCAGGTGGGCGACCCGTTCATGGAGAAGCTGCTCATCGAGTGCACCCTGGAGCTGTTCGCGGCGGGGATCGTCGTGGGCATCCAGGATCTGGGGGCGGCGGGCATCTCGTGCGCGACTTCCGAGCTGGCCAGCGCCGGGGACGGCGGCATGCACGTCGACCTCGACCTCGTCCCGCTGCGCGACCACACGCTGAGCCCCGAAGAGATCCTGATGAGCGAATCCCAGGAGCGCATGGCCGCGGTGGTGACGCCGGAGAACGTCGAGCAGTTCATGGCGATCTGCCGCAAGTGGGACGTGCTGGCGACCGTGATCGGCGAGGTCACCGACGGCGACCGGCTGATCATCGACTGGCACGGCGAGACCGTGGTGGACGTCGACCCGGCCACCGTCGCCCACGAAGGCCCGGTCTACTCCCGCCCGTTGGCCCGCCCGGACTGGATCGACGCCCTGAACGCGGACGCCGCCGAGGCGCTGCCCCGCTCCTACGACGACCTGGCCGCCCAGCTGCTGGCCGTCGCCGGCGCTCCGAACCAGGCCGACAAGTCCTGGATCACCGACCAGTACGACCGCTACGTCCGCGGGAACTCGATTCTGGCCCAGCCCGACGACGCCGGGATGCTGCGGGTGGACGAGGAGACCGGCCTGGGCATCGCCCTGGCCACCGACTGCAACGCCCGGTTCACCTACCTCAACCCGTACCTGGGCGCCCAGCTGGCGCTGGCCGAGTCCCACCGCAACGTGGCTGCCGCCGGCGCGGAGCCGGTCGCCATCACCGACTGCCTCAACTTCGGCTCGCCCGAGGATCCGGCCGTCATGTGGCAGTTCAGCGAGGCGATCGGGGGCCTGGTGGAAGGCTGTCAGGCCCTGGGCACCCCGGTGACCGGCGGAAATGTCAGCTTCTACAACCAGACCGGGGGGACGAACATCCTGCCCACCCCGGTGGTCGGCATGCTCGGCGTGATCGACGACGTCGCCGACCGGATCGGCACGGGCTTCCGGCAGGCAGGGGACCAGGTCTGGCTGCTCGGGACGACCGGTGAGCACCTCTCCGGGACGGCCTGGGCGCAGGTCGTCCACGACCACCTGGGCGGCCTGCCGCCGGTCCCCGATCTGGATCACGAGCGGCGGCTGGCCCGCGTCCTGGTCGCGGCCGCCAAGGGACGCCTGCTGAGCTCGGCGCACGACCTGGCCGACGGCGGCCTCGCCCAGGGGTTGGTCGAGAGCTGCCTGCGCCACGGCCAGTCGGTCAGCTTCGACCTGCCCGAGGGCGACCCCGTCGTCCAGCTCTTCTCCGAAACCCCCGGCCGCGTCCTGATCTCGCTGCCCCCCGCCAACGCGGACGCCGTGGGCGCCCTGTGCGCCGAGCACGGCATCCCCGCCGCGCACCTCGGCACGGTCACCGACACCGGCACGCTGGAGATCCCCGGTCACCTCGCCGTCCCGCTCGCCGACCTCCGGGACGCCTGGACCGCCCCCATCCCGTCCGCCATGCAGGCCGCCGGCCACTGAGAGAACCGGGCGTCCTGCTGCCACAATGAGCGGCATGTCCAGCTACCGCTGCACGGCGTGCGGCAACTTCCTCTTCCTGGAGAGTCAGCACTGTCCGCGGTGCGGGGTTCGGCTGGGCTTCCACTGGCCTACCCGCAGTTTCTGGCTGCTGCCGGAGCAGGGCTCGCCGCTGCAGATCGACGGGCGTTCCTGGACGCCCTGTGCGCAATGGGACTGGGAGTGCAACTGGCTCGTCGCCGAGGACGAGGAGGCGGCCCGGTGCTTCTCCTGCCGGCTGACGCGCCGGCGTCCGGACTCCGACGACACGCTGGCGCTAGAGAAGCTGGCCGAGGCCGGCATCGCCAAGCGGCGGCTGCTCGTCCAGCTCTTCGAGTTGGGCCTGTCCACGACCTGGTCAACGACCGCTGAAGGCTCAACGAGCGGCGGCAGCCTTCGATGTCACTTCAGCAGGACGCCTAATGTAGGTTTAGCAGCCATTCTGATGCAGTTTTAGCACGGAGATTGGCGGTGGGCGGTCCTCGACGCGGGACGCTCGGCAGAACGTCTAGGCCTGCTGGGGTGCCAGCGCCGGTGCGGTCATCAAGATTCCTGGCGGCGAATGAAGTCGACCATGCCGGGGACGGTGAAGCGGACGACGCCGTGCTCGGGGGCGAAGATCAGGCCCTTGCTGATGAGCCGGGCGCGAATCGGGCCTTGGGACGAGGGGTGCTTGCCCAATCGCTCAGCGAGTTGGCCCGTGTTTGAGCCAAGATCACCATCGGCGGCCATGGCGACAAGGTAGTCGCGCTCGGTCTTGGTGGCACGTTCCCAGCGAGCGGGGAAGAAGCCCTCGTCGAGCGCCCGGTGTCCCTCGGTGATGGCGGCGTGAGCGTCGTCGGCGGTGAACGGACTTGTAGCGGCCAGATCCCAGATCGCCTTGCCGAACTCCTGCAGAAAGTAGGGGTAGCCGTTGGATGCCGCCACGAGCAGTCGCACTGCGTCCAGAGTGAACTTCGCGTTGTGATCGGCGGCGGGCAGAGTGAGTGCCTCGCCGGCCAGTTTGGGTGGCAGCGGTCCGATCTCCTGGTAGTCGAACATCCGCTCGGTGTAGCTGCGGATCGATCCCAGCCGAGCGGGCAGGTTCGGCAACCCGGCTCCGATCACGAAGAAGGGCCATTCGTTCTGGTTGGACTGGTGCTGGGCGGCGATCAGGGCGGCAGTCAGTTCGTCGTCCAGATCCTGCATCTCGTCAACGAAGATCGCGAAACCCAGACCGCGGCCTTTCAGGTCGTCGGCGATGTCCTCCGCGACCTCGACCAGGTCGATGTCGAGCAGCCGGCTGTCCGCGCGTCCGACAACCGGCTTCACTCCCACGGTCACGCCGGATTCCCCCAACGTGACGGAGATCGAGCCGATGCTTCCCACCGCCTTCTTCAGCAGGCCGCCACGTCCACCGGCGCTGCGGGCCGCGATCGTCAGGGCTCGCGCAAACCTTCGGCGGGAGGCGATCTCGTCTCCCGCCGCCGGAGAAGCTTCGAGCGAAACAGTCACCCAGCCGGCGGCTGCGGCTCGCTGGCGAAGCGTGTTCAGCAGGACTGTCTTGCCCACGCCGCGCAGGCCAGACAGCACCATCGGACGCCCGTGCAGTCGGCTGGTGACACGGCGGATCAGGATCTCCATGTTCTGTTCCTGAGGCTCCCGGCCGACCATGGCCGGTGGTCGCGTGCCCGAACCGGGCGCGTAGGGGTTCAGAACTGGGTCCATGTAACAAACTCTAGCGATATCTACTGAGTTTTGTTATACATCGCTAGATTTTCGTAGAATCGGCCCGGTCTGACTCAGGACCTCACCCGTGCGGTCGACTCACGGACGTTGAGCCGGGGGCTCACCACCACCCGCTGGGCGGGGCGGGCGGGGTCCGCCAACCGCTGGATCAGCAACTCGACGGCCGCCTCGCCCACCGCGTCGCGGGGCGGGCTGACCGCGGTCAGCGCGGGGTTGAACAGCTGTGCGACCTGGTCGTCGTAGGCGATCACCGACAGGTCGCCCGGCACTGACAGCCCCCGGGCGAGCGCGTACTCGACGACGGTGATCGCCTCCGGATCGGAGTGCACCAACAGGGCGGTCGTGCCCGACTCCACCACGGTGTCGATGATGGCGTTGACGACTTCGGGGAACTCCGGGGACCGGTGGTCGGGGACGAAGCGTTCGAAGTGCTCGCTGCGGTCCAGGCGCAGTTCCTCGCACGCCCGCTCCCAGCCGGCGGCTATCTTGCGTGAGGTCGGGGACAGCCGCGACACAACCAGCCCGACCCGGCGGTGGCCCAGTTCAGCGAGATGGTGCGCGGCAAGCACCCCGCCCAGGGCGTGGTCGGTGGTCGCCGATTCCAGTGGCTCGTGGGTGTCGGGACGAACGGCGTCGCGCTCGACCAGCACCACGGGCAGGTCACGAGCGCTGAGCCAGGCGACGACGTCCGCGCCGTGCGGGCTGTCGATGTTCGGCGCGAACAGCAGGCCGCGCACGCCCTCGGTGCGGACCAGCCGCTCCAGCACCGGACGCTCGTCCTGCAGTTCGTAGGAGGAGCCGCGCAGCAGCAGCCGCATCCCGTGCCGGCGGACGGCGGTCTCCATGCCGCGGATGACGCCGGGCCAGTAGTAGTCCAGCGAGGGCACCAGGACGGCGATCGTCGAGGTGGCTCC
>CAZLWS010000137.1:0-7537 GCA_964563205.1 uncultured Propionibacteriaceae bacterium
TCAGTCGAAGATCGCCTCGTCCATGGTGATGGTGTCCCAGATCGGCGTCGTCAGGTCGACGCCGCGACGGGGCTCAGGGGTGTCGGAGTGACCGCCGCAACCGTGGTCGCGGCTCACCGCCGAACCGTCCGAGGGCGAGTACTCGTTGGCGCAGACGCCGAACAGCTCGCCGAGCCGTCCGCTCAGCGCGACGAAGAAGCCGCAGGTCTGGCACAGGCCGGGCGCCTGCTGCGTCATGGCGTTGTCGGGGCCGTTGTCGCCGGCGTACCAGCGCTCCACCGCGAGATCGCGCCCGTCCGGGGAGAGGACGCGCTCGCGTCCCAGGCCGAGTTCGGCGACCACGGCGCGGAACTGCGACCACTCGGCGGGGTCGGCGTCCTTGGCCGCCTCGCCGCCGGTGAACCCAGGCTCGAGGCGGACGTCCTCGGCGGGCGAAGGCAGCAGGACGCCCGGGGTGATGTCGCCGGGGCCGATGCGCTCCGCCCACGGCACCCAGGGGGCCGCCAGCAAGGAGCCTTCGCCCGGCAGCATGGTGACCTCGCTGACCGTGACGACCCGCGCCCGAGACGCCCGCACCACCGTGACCGCCCACTGCCAGCCCGGGTAGGCCGGGTGATCGCAGGCGAAGTAGTGGGTGGCGACGCGAGTGTCCTCGGCGGTCGCGCCGCGGTGCTCGCCGACCTCGAAGACGCCGGCGCGACGCACGGCCGCCGCCCGCGCCAGGTCGACGGCCTCGGCGCAGGCGCGGTCGAGTTCGATGGTCGCCGGCAAGGTCACAGCTCCAGTTCGTCGGCGACGCCGCGCAGCAGGGCGGCCACCTTGGGAGCGATCTTCGCGTCGGGATGGCGGCCGTGCCGGTAGCCGTTGCCGATGCCGTCCAGCATCTTGATCAGGTCCTCGATGATCACGGCCATCTGCTCCGGCGGCTTGCGGCCGGCCTTGGAGAGCGACACCGGGGCGTCCAGCAGCCGCAGCGAGAGCGCCTGCTCGCCCTTGCGTCCCTCGATGACGCCGAACTCGACCTTCTGCCCGCGCTTCAACGTGGTGACCCCGTCGGGCAGCGCGGAAGCGCGGACGTAGACGTCCTCGCCTCCGTCGTCCTTCGACAGGAAGCCGAAGCCCTTCTCGGCGTCGTAGTAGCGCACCTTGCCGACCGGCATGATCCTCACTCCTGGGTCACTGTGTGGCGGTGTGGGAACCCCACCGCTTCGGACCAGCCTAGCGGTCCTTCCCAGCTTCCGCCGCCGCGCGGGTGAGGCTTCCCTCCCGCATTACAGTGTGGGCATGGCAACCTGGCGCGACGGGCCCGAGTACGCACCCACGGTGCGCCCGGACGCCTTCGTCGAGCCGGTGGCCGAACCGCTGCCGATCCCGCCGGCGATCCCCGATCTGAGCGCCGGCGCTCCGACCGACCAGCCGGTGTTCACGCCGCCGCAGCAGGCCACCCCGGATCTGGCCATGCTGACCCCGGCGACAGTGCCCAGCCGAGACCCGCAGCTGGCCTTCGAAGTGGTCACCGCGGCCGTCACCAGCCCCACCGCCTGGAGCGCGGCGCACACCGCGCCGGCGGGCGCCCTGCCGGCCCCGGCCTGGACGCCGGAGCAGCCCTTCGCCGGCTCGGCGCCGATCACCGGGTCAATACCGGCCCCGCTGCCCACCCAGGCGCGGGTCTCGGCCAACCCGCCGCCCTTCCCGGAACCCGGGACGCCGGCCTGGTTCGCCCCGCCGGACGCCACCCAGCGCTACCAGGCCCCGCCCCAGGTCGGACTGGGTCAGGTGGTGCGGGCGATCACGCCGGGGGTGCTCATCACCCTGGCGATCGGCGCCGTGCTCAACAGCCTGTCGTTGGTGATGCTCGGGCTCTCGTTCGCGCTGGCGACCCGGATCGCCTACCGCCGCGCCCACGTGCGGAACCTGTACCTGGTCGCGGCCGGCGTCGCCGGCCTGGCGGGGCTGTACATCCTGCTGTTCGAGGGGTTCTACCTCGACTGGGCGTGGGAGTACGCCTCCGGCGCCGCGCAGCTGGTCTGCTGGCTGCTGCCGTTCGCCCTCGGCCTGGTGGTGGCGATGGCCCTCGGCAAGGGCGAGCGACCGGGAGGACGGCCGTGACGACGCCGCCGGCCGGGTGGCCGCCAGTTCCGCCGTCCTATCCCCCGCCGCAGGAGGATCCCGCCTACCCGGCCGCGCAGGGAGGCCACCAGCCGCCTCAGGGCGCTCCGTCCTACCCGCCGCCCCAGGGCACTCCGACTTACCCGCCGCCGCAAAGTCACCCCGGCTACCCGGTGCCTGCGGAGCCGCTGACCTACCCTCCGTCAGCCTCCTCGGCGCCGCAAGGCCACCTACAGCCGCCTGGGGGTTCCGGGCCGTTCCAGGAAGGCTGGGCTCCCCCGCCGCTGGGCGCCGCACCCACTGGCTGGGCGCCGCCGGGCTGGCCGGCGCCCACGGCTGCCCCGGTCACCACGGCGCCGCAGCCGCCGGTCCTGTACGCCGCTCCGCAGGCCTACCCGCAACAGGGCTTCCCGCCGCCGGGCTACGCCCCGTCCGGGTTCCCGCCACAGGCCTACCCGCCGCAGGTGTTCGTCCCGCCACCCTCGCCGCGCCGGTCGCGGCTGCTGGTCTGGGTGTCGGTGGTCGCGGCGCTGGTCGCGCTGGGCGCCGTCGGGGTCCTGTTCCTGCCCCAGCTGCTCTCCCCGTCACAGGGGGATCGGACCGTGGAGGTGAGCGGCGGCGAGGTCGGCAAGGCGATCGACCTCTCCGGACCGGACGGCTCCGGCACGGTGACCGTCACCCGCGCCCGCTGGACGACCGAAGGCGAGGTGGCGCCCGAGCCGGGCACCCGCTACCTGATCCTCGACGTCACGATCGAGGGGGTCAGCGGCGAGCTGACCACCGGCGGAGTGTTCACCGCCGTGATCGCGGCCACCGGAGACCGCCACGGGCTGAGCTTCGGACCGGTCGTCGACCCGCTGCTGGTCAGCCGCGCCCTGGCGCCGGGTGAGAGCAACATCGGTCAGCTCGGCTACCAGCTGCGGCCGGGCGACGCCCGCGTCGAGTTCCAGACCCCGGACGGCGTCACGCTGGGGTCGGTCCAGATCCCCGGCCCATGAGCGAGCCGTTCCGGAACCGGCGGTTCGTGCCGGTGCCGGCCGAGCTGCGTCCGCACCGGTCGCGCAGCGGGGCGCGCATCGTGGTCACCGACGGCAGCCACGTCCTGCTCATGGCCGACACCGATCCGGGCATCCCCGGCAGCCGGTGGTGGGTGACCCCCGGGGGCGGCATCGACGCCGGGGAGACGCCGCGGCAGGCGGCCGTCCGGGAGCTCGCCGAGGAGACCGGCCTGCGGGTCGAGCCCGAGCAGTTGCTGGGGCCGGTGGCCGTCCGCGACGTCGTGCACGGCTACTCCGACCAGGTGCTGCACCAGCACGAGTGGTTCTTCGTCCTGGCCACCGGCCGGTTCGAGGCCGACCCAGCCGGGCTCACCGAGGGCGAGCAGCAGACCATGCTCGGCCATGCCTGGCAGCCGCTGGACCGGCTGGATGCGCTGCCCGAGCCGGTCTGGCCGGCCGGCATCGCCGCGCTGATCGACGCGGCGGCCACGCCGCAGAGCTGGCCGATCCAGCTCGGCGAGATGGAGGAGTCGACCGTCGCCGTCGGCGGTTGAGCCGGCGGAATCTCGGCACGGACAATTCCCCCGGCCGGGGGATTAAGCTGATCTGGTGCCCGATTCCCGCGCGTCACAGACCGAGCCGACCACCCCCGAACTGGAGCGATTCCTCTGGCTCTCGCTCGGCGCGGCGGTGGTGATCCTGGGCATCAAGCTGGCCGCCGCCGCGCTGACCGGATCGATCGGCATGTGGTCGGACGCCCTTGAGTCCACCGTCAACGTGGCCGCCGCCGGGGTGGCGCTGTGGGCCTTGCGGCTCTCCGCCAAGCCGGCCGACCACAACCACGATTTCGGCCACGGCAAGGCCGAGTACTTCTCCGCCGCGGTCGAGGGGTCGATGATCCTGGTCGCCGCCGCCGTCATCGTGATCGGCGCGGTGATGCGCCTGCTCTCGCCGCAGCCGCTGGAGAACCTGGGCGTCGGCCTGGTGCTGCTCGCGGTCGCGACGGCGGCCAACCTGGCGATCGGCCTGCTGTTGATCCGCACCGGCCGCAAGCACCGCTCGATCACCCTCGAGGCGGACGGCCAGCACCTGCTCACCGACGTCTGGACCTCGTTGGGCGTGCTGGTCGCGATCGGCCTGGTGGCCGTGACCAAGCTGCACTGGCTCGATCCGGTGATCGCGCTGGTGGTGGGCGCGAACATCCTGTTCACCGGCTACAAGCTGGTCCGGCGCTCGGTGGTCGGCCTGCTCGACGGCACCCTGCCGCCCGACGAGGTCGACAAGGTCTCGCAGGTGCTCGACGAGGTCGCTCACGACCCCCGCGTCCACATCGCGCAGTTGCGCACCCGCGAATCCGGACGCCAGCGGTTCGTCTACGCCACCGTAACCCTCCCCGGCGAGTGGACGGTGACCCGCAGCCACGACCTGGCCGACGCCGTCGAAGCGGCCGTGGACGCCGCGCTGCCCGGCACGACCACCTTCGTCCACATCGAGCCGAACGACGATCGGCACACCTCTCCCGCCATGTGAGCGGACTTCCTCGCAAAGTTTCGTCATATAGCGCGCTTGGCCGACACATACGTCGGCCAGAGCCTCCTGGCGACGAAAGTTGCACGCCCTACCGCAAGCCGGCCGCAGCTCAGTGGGCGTGACGGACCTCGGCGTCGATCAGGTTGCGCCAGGAACGCACCAGGCCCTCGTCCACGTAGGCCTTGTAGGTGCCGCCGGGACGGGCCGGCGAGCCGATGTGGAAAGCCCGCACCCCGGCGCGAGCCAGCCAGGGGACGTCCTCGGGGCGCAGGCCGCCGCCGGCCATCATCACGCCCGCAGCCCACGGGTTGCCGCGCGCCCGGGCTACCAGTTCGTCCAGGCCGTGCGGGACTCCTCTGGCCGAGCCGGCGGTCAGCACCTGGTCGAGCCGCGGCAGGGTCTGCAGCGCCGCCCAGCCTTCGTCGAGGTAGAGGCAGGAGTCGATCGCGCGGTGGAAGGTCCACGGCCAGGAGCCGTCCTGGATGAGTTCGGTGACGACTCCGGCGTCGACCTCGCCGAGTCCGTTCAGGAAGCCGAGCACCATGCCGTCCGCGCCGGCCGAGACGTAGCTGGCGATCAGGCCGCGCAGGCGGATGGCCTCGCCGCCGTCGGTGGAGAACCCGGGACGCAGCCGCACCATCACCCGCAGCTGAATGGAGGTCGCCGCGCGGACCTTCTCGACCAGTTCCGGAGTGGGCGAGAGCCCGCCCTCGTCCAGGGTGCCGCAGAGCTCGACGCGGTCGGCCCCGCCCGCCTCGGCGCGCTCGGCGTCGGCCGGGTGCAAGGCGATCACTTCGAGCAGGCCGCTCATGGGTCAATGATGACGATCTCGCGCACCCGATGACGCACCGACACGCCCGGCCACTGCTGGCACGTGCTGACCCGGCGAAGGCCGGAATCTCAGGTGGTCGAGGCGGCGTAGATGGACGCGATCGAATCGGCCAGCAGGGCGTCGAACTCCTCGGGGGTCTGGTCGACGTTCAGGCCCTCGGTGAGCGCGCGGGAGAAGCTGGCGATCAGGCCGGGATTGCGGGCCAGGCGTTCGTTGGCCTCGACGCGGCTGTAGCCGCCCGAGAGCGCGACGACCCGCAGGACCAGCGGGTGCTCGATCAACGCCGTGTAGAAGCCGTCGGTCTCGGGGATGGTCAGCTTGAACATCAACTGGGTGTCGAAGGGTTCGCCGGCGAGCCGGCCCTCGATCTCGTCCAGCAGGATCCGCTCGCATTCGGCCTTGTCAGCAGCGTTGATGTCGATCTCGGGCTCCAGGATCGGGATCAGCCCGGCCGCGGCGATCCGCCGTCCGATCTCGAACTGCTGGGCGACATTGGCTGCGATGCCGTCCCGGTTGGCCGAGGCGATCAGCGAGCGCATCTTGGTGCCGAAGATGTGCTTGGCGTTGGCCCGCTCCAGCAGGGCGTCCAAGTCAGGCATCGGCTTCATCAGCCGGACGCCGTCCGCCTCGGGCTCCAGGCCCTTGTCCACCTTGAGGAAGGGAATGACGTGCTTCTCCTCCCACAGATAGTCGGCTGCGTCCTTGCCGGCGAAGCTGCGCTCCATGGTCTGTTCGAACAGGATCGCGCCGAGGATGTGCTCGCCGGTGAAGGACGGGCTGGTCACGATGCGCTCCCGCATCGCGTGCACCAGATCGAACATCTCGGCTTCGGTGGTGTAGGAATCCTCGTTGATCCCGTAACGCTGCAGTGCCTTCGGGGTGCTTCCGCCGCTCTGATCGAGCGCGGCGATGAAGCCCTTGCCGTTGCACATGTGCTCGACTTGCTGGCCTTTCATGACGCCTCCTCAGCTTCAGGCCGACGGCGTCCGACGACCCCGTCGTCACTATTCACCATACGCCGACTTGCGGGCCGCCACTCCAGCTGCGGCCGACTCCCGCCCGCTCCCGCATCGAGGGCCTCCGCTATCACCGAGGGCCTGTGCCTGGGGGGAAGCCCTCGACGACAAGGGAGGCCCTGGATGAAATGAGGGAACGGACGGGACGGAAGCGGCGGAGCGGCGGACGCGGACATGACACGAGGGCGGCCCCGAACGGGACCGCCCTCTTGCTGGGTCGGATCAGACGGCAAGCCTCTCAGCCGCGGAAGCGGGGATCAGAAGTCCATGCCGCCCATGCCGCCGTCGCCGGCCGGCATGGCCGGAGCCTTCTCCGGCTTGTCGGCGATGACCGCCTCGGTGGTGAGGAAGAGCGCGGCGATCGACGCGGCGTTCTGCAGCGCGGAACGGGTGACCTTGGCGGGATCGATGATCCCGGCCTCGACCATGTTCACGTACTCGCCGGTGGCCGCGTTGAGGCCCTCGCCCGCGGGCAGGTTCGAGACCTTCTCGGCCACGACTCCGCCTTCGAGGCCCGCGTTGACCGCGATCTGCTTCAGCGGAGCCGAGCAGGCGGTGAACACGATCCGGGCGCCGGTCAGCTCGTCACCGGTCAGGCCCTCGACGTTCGCCTGCGCGGCGGCCTGCAGCAGGGCCACGCCGCCGCCGGCGACGATGCCCTCCTCGACCGCTGCCTTGGCGTTGCGGACGGCGTCCTCGACGCGGTGCTTGCGCTCCTTCAACTCGACCTCGGTGGCCGCGCCAACCTTGATCACCGCGACGCCGCCGGCCAGCTTGGCCAGCCGCTCCTGCAGCTTCTCGCGGTCGTAGTCGGAATCCGAGTTCTCGATCTCGCGACGGATCTGGGTGATCCGGCCGGCGATCTGGTCGGCGTCGCCGGCGCCCTCGATGATGGTGGTCTCGTCCTTGGTGACGATCACCTGGCGGGCCTTGCCCAGCAGGTCGAGGGTCACCGCGTCCAGCTTCAGGCCGACCTCCTCGGAGATCACCTGGCCGCCGGTCAGGATGGCGATGTCGGTCAGCATGGCCTTGCGGCGGTCGCCGAAGCCCGG
>CAZLWS010000138.1:0-7392 GCA_964563205.1 uncultured Propionibacteriaceae bacterium
GGGATCCGGATCGAGCCGCCGCCGTCCGAGGCCTGCGCGATCGGGACTATCCCGGATGCCACCGCAGCGGCCGCTCCCCCGCTGGAGCCGCCGGCCGAACGGGACGGATCCCACGGGGTGACGGTCGGCGGGCGTCCGTCCGGCTCGGTGTAGCAGGGGAAGCCGAACTCGGGGGTCGCGGTCTTGCCCAGCATCGTGGTGCCGGCGTCACGCAACCACGTCACGATGCCGTCGTCCACCTCGGCGACAGTCCCGCGCATGGCCAGCGACCCGGCCGAGTACGCCACCCCGGCGACCGGGTTGAGGTCCTTGATCGGGCAGGGCACCCCCAGCAGCGGACGGTCGAACTCCGGCTCGGACGCCAGCCGCCGATCGACCTCGGCGGCCTCGGCCAACGCCAACTCCGGGGCCAGGGTCACGAAGGCGCCCCAGCGGTCGCCCTCGGCGCGCCGCAACGCCGCCTCGGTCACCTCGACCGCGGACACCTCCCGGGCGCGGATCGCCGCGGCCGTCTCCAGGGCGGTGAGTTGCCCGAGAGCGGTCATGACTGGAGTCGGTCCGGATCCTCCAGGCCGCTGATGGTGGGCCGGAAGTCCTGGCCGAGCTGCTTGCGGGCCAGCCGTCCGACCAGCTGCTGCTCGGTGGTCACCCGCTCCGAACGGGACCGTCCGAGGAAGGTGATCGTCCACTTCAGCAGGGTGGAGATCCGGTGCTTGAAGCCGACCAGGTAGAGCAGGTGCACGCCCAGCCACATCGCCCAGGCGATGAAGCCGGTCAGCTCCAGCTTGCCGACGCGGGTGACCGCGCCGAACTGGCTGATCACGGCCATCGAGCCCTTGTCGAAGTACTTGAACGGCTCGGTCAGCGGATTCCCGGTCACCTCGCCGGCGATCCGCTTGGCGGTGTACTTGCCGCCCTGGATCGCCACCTGGGCGACGCCGGGCAGTTTGTCCAGGCTCATCATGTCGCCCAGCACCGACACCTCAGGGTGCCCGGGCAGAGTGAGATCGGGCAGCACCTCGACGCGGCCGGCGCGATCCAGCTGGGCCTGGCCGTCGGCGGTCAGCAGCTTGCCGAGCGGGCTGGCCTGCACGCCCGCGGCCCACACCTTGCAGCTGGCCCGGATCCGTTCGACGTTGCCGTCTGCGGTCTTCACCTCGACGCCGTCGTTGTCCACCTGGGTCACCATGGCGCCGAGCTTCACCTCGACGCCGATCTTCTCCAGCCGCTGCTTGGCGAACTCGGAGAGCTTGCCGCCGAACGGCGGCAGCACGACCGGAGCGGCGTCCATCAGGATGACCCGTGCCTGGCGGGTGTCGATCCGGCGGAAGCTGCGCACCAGGAACTTGCGAGTCAGCTCGGCGATCTGACCGGCCATCTCGACGCCGGTCGGGCCGGCCCCGACGACGATGAAGGTCATCAGCCGGCGCCGCTCCTCCTCGTCCTCGACGAGTTCGGCCACCTCCAGCGCTCCGAAGATGCGCGCCCGCAGCTCCAGGGCGTCGTCCACCGTCTTCATGCCGGGGGCGAAGATCTCGAAGTGGTCGTTGCCGAAGTAGGACTGCCCCGCGCCGGCCGCCACCACCAGGTAGTCGTAGGGCAGCGTGATCGCCTGACCCAGCTTCTCGCCGATCACCACCCGGTTGGCCAGATCGATCCCGGTCACCTCGCCGAGCAGCACGGTCGCGTTCTCCTGCTTGCGCAGGATGTCGCGGGTCGCCGGCGCGATCTCGCCGGTCGACAGGATTCCGGTAGCGGCCTGGTAGAGCAGCGGCTGGAACAGATGGGAGACGGTCTTGGAGATCACGGTGATCTCGACTGGCGCCTTGGCTAGCCCTTTCGTGGTGAACAGGCCTCCGAACCCGGAGCCGATCACCACCACCCGCCGACGTTCCATGCGTCCTCCTCGGTAATTTACGCAAACCCTAGCGGGCGGATTGTTCCGGCCCAAGACATCCCGGATGTCGGTGGACGAGGAGTTGCGCGGAGCCCGGAAGGAGGCTCAGGACGAGCGGGTCACCACGGTGTCGCAGAGGGCGAGCAGGGCGTCCTTCGCGGGGCCCTCGGGGACGGGCGCCAGATGGGCGCGGGCCACGTCGGCGCGGCGGGCGACCTCGGCGCGGGCCTCGTCCAGGACGGGGTGGGCGCGCAGCAGGCCGAGCGCCTCGGCCACCTCGGCGTCGTCGTCGATGCCGCCGGCCAGCAGGGCCAGCAGCCGGGCGTCCGACGGATCGGTCGAGCGCTGGGCGAGCAGGGTCGGCAGCGTGGGGACGCCGGCCCGCAGGTCGGTGCCGGGGGTCTTGCCCGCCACCTCGCTGGCGATGTCGATGATGTCGTCGCTGAGCTGGAAGACGACCCCGATCTCCTCGCCGTAGGCCGACAGCGCGGCCAGCACCTCGTCGGAGGCTCCGGCGACCATGCCGCCGAACCGCGCGGAGGTGGCGATCAGCGACCCGGTCTTGTCGGCCACCACGGCCAGGTAGTGCGCCAGCGGGTCGTCGCCGGGTTGCGGGCCGCGGGTCTCGGCGAGTTGGCCCTGCACCAGCCGGGCGAAGGTCTCGGCCTGCAGCGTGACGTACTCCACGCCCAGGGTCGCCACGATGCTGGACGCCCGGGAGAACAGCAGGTCGCCCACCAGGATGGCGACGTTGTTGCCCCAGCGGCTGTTGGCGCTGGGCGCTCCCCGGCGCAGCTCAGCCTCGTCCATGACGTCGTCGTGGTACAGGCTGGCGACGTGGGTGAGTTCGACCACCTGGGCCGCCCGGGCCACCTCGGAGTCGTCGGCCGGGCGCTCTCCCAGCATGGACGCCAGCACCACCAGCACCGGACGGAACCGCTTGCCGCCCGCGCTGATGATGTGCTGGGCGGCCTCGGTCGCGAACGCGGTGTCGGCCGCCGCGGCAGCCATCAGCTCGCCCTCGATCCGCTCCAGCAGCGCGGTCACCCGCGCGCTGAACTCCGGATCAACCTCCGCTGCCTGCGCGGCCGTTGCACTATCGACGAACACCCGCGTCAGCCTAGCCGAGCCCGGCTGGTCGCGCTCACCGCCAGAACATCTCGGCTCCGGCCAGCAGCTCGAGCAGCTGACCGGGGAACAGGCCCAGGTAGACGGTCGCGACCGCGCCGACGATCACCGGAACCCAGGTCATGCCGCTGGCCTGGCCGACCGACACCTGCCGGTTGGGCTCGCCGAAGAACATCACCACGATGACCCGCAGGTAGAAGTAGGCCGCCACCAGGCTGAACGCGATCGCCGCCAGCACCAGCCACCAGTAGCCGCCGCGCCAGGCCGCCGAGAACACCGCCCACTTGCCGATGAACCCGCCGGTCAGCGGAATGCCGGCGAAGCTCAGCATCAGGAAGCCGAAGATGCCGGCCAGCAGCGGGTTGGTGCGTCCCAGGCCGCTCCAGTCGGCCAGGGTGTTCGCCTCGCCGGCCCGGTCGCGGACCATGGTGACGATGGCGAAGGCGGCGATCACGGCGAAGCCGTAGGCGATCAGGTAGAACATGATCGACCCGACGCTGTTCACCTGGCCGTCGGGGACGACCGCCAGCGCGCCGACCACCGCGGTCAGCAGGAAGCCGGCGTGCGCCACCGACGAGTACGCCAGCAGCCGCTTCACGTCGTTCTGGGTGAGCGCCAGGATGGCGCCGACCGCCATGGTGACCAGCGCCAGCGCGGCCAGCAGCGGCTGCCAGCTCCACCGCTCGGCGCCCAGCGCCACGTAGAACACCCGGACGCCGCCGACCACGGCGGCCAGCTTGGTGCAGATCGCCATGAAGCCGGTGACCGGGGTGGGCGCGCCGGTGTAGACGTCCGGGATCCAGGAGTGGAAGGGGACGACGCCGACCTTGAACAGCAGCCCGACCGCGAGCATGCCCATGCCGACGAACAGCAGCCCGCGGCCGTAGGTCGGCGAGCTGATCGCAGCGTCGATCGCGCCGAGGTCGAAGGAGCCCGCGTAGCCGTACAGCAGGGCCATGCCGAACAGGAAGAAGGCGGACGAGAAGGCGCCGAGCAGGAAGTACTTCAGGCCGGCCTCCTGGCTCAGCAGCCGGCGGCGCCGGGCCATCGCGCTCAGCACGTAGAGCGGAAGGCTCATCACCTCAAGGCCGATGAACAGGGTCAGCAGGTCGTTCGCCGAGGCGAAGACCATCATCCCCGACAGCGAGAACAAGGCCAGCGGGAAGACCTCGGAATGCTCCAGCCGGGCGGCGTTGGCCTCGGCCTCCAGCTGGCTGCCCGGGACGGACGAGGCGGACGCCGCGAACACCGTGGCGCCGTTGTCGAGCCGCCGCTCGGAGAAGACCAGGATGCCGAGCAGGCCGAAGACCAGCAGCGCACCCCAGGCGATGTAGGTGGGGCCGTCCAGGCTGAGCGAGCCCATGGCGAGGATGCCGGTGCTGCCGAGCCGCCAGTTGACGACCAGCAGGGTCAGCGCGACGGCGACGGTCGCGATCAGCAGCGCCACCTGGGCGGTGAACCGGTAGGCGCGCGGCAGCAGGGCCTCGACGAGCACCCCCAGCAGGGCGCCCACCAGCACGGTCAGCAGCGGGGCGAGTTCCAACCATTCGAAGGTCGGCGACGCGATGTTCACAGTCCTACCTCGCTCACTTCTCGGCGAACGGCACGACCGGATCGGAGATCCGTGCCTGGTTCAGGGTGGCGACCACCGTCGGTTCGATCACATTCAGGGCGATCTGCGGGACGAAGCCCAGCGCCAGGATCACCGCGATCAGCGGCGCCATCACCCAGCGCTCGCGGGCGTTCAGGTCGGTGGTGACGTGCTCGGCCACCTGGTCGGTGACCGGGCCGGTCATGACGCGCTGGTACATCAGCAGGATGTAGACCGCGGCCAGCACGGTGCCCAGCACCGCCACCGCGCCCACCCAGGGCTCCCGCGACCAGGTTCCGGCGAGCACCATGAACTCGCTGACGAAGCTCGACATGCCCGGCAGCGCCAGCGACGACAGGCCGGCGATCAGGGTGGTGCCGGCCAGCACCGGGGCCACCTTCTGCACGCCCCCGAAGGACTCCACCAGCGCCGAGCCGCGGCGGCTGATCAGGAAGCCCAGCACCAGGAACAGCGCCGCGGTGGAGAAGCCGTGGTTGAACATGTAGAAGACGGTGCCGCTCATGCCCGCGCTGGTGAAGGTGTAGATGCCCAGCACCATGAAGCCGAAGTGGCTCACCGAGGTGTAGGCGACCAGCCGCAGCAGGTTCTTCGACCCGATCGCGGCGACCGCGCCGTACAGGATCGAGATCAGCGCCAGCACGATCATCACCGGGCCGGCCTCGCGGCTGGCGTCCGGGAACAGCGCCAGGCAGAACTTGATCATGCCGAAGGTGCCGATCTTGTCCAGCACGCCGACCAGCAGCACCGAAGTGCCCGGCGTCCCCTCCTCGGCCGCGGTGGGCAGCCAGGTATGGACGGGGACCATCGGCGCCTTGACCGCGAAGGCGAACAGGAAGCCGACCATCAGCAGCATTCCGGTGGCCGGCGGGAACTGCACCGCGGCCAGGTCGGCGACCAGGAAGCTCGGCGTGCCCAGCAGCCGGGTCGACTCGCCGTACAGGCCGACCACGCTGAAGAGCATCACCAGGCCGCCGGCCAGGCTGAACAGCAGGAACTTCACCGCGGCGTAAGAGCGCCGGGGGCCGCCGAAGCCGCCGATCAGGAAGTACATCGGGATCAGCGTCGCCTCGAAGAAGAGGTAGAACAGCAGCACGTCGTCGGCCAGGAAGACGAAAAGCGCCAGCGACTCCAGCGCCAGGACGAGGGCGAAGAAGACCTGCGCGCTCCACCGGAAGGCGCCCGAGTCGAAGAGCTTCCATTCGGCCAGCAGGACGGCCGGGACCAGCACCACGGTCAGCAGCACCATCATCAGCGACATGCCGTCCAGGCTCAGCGCCCAGGAGGCGCCGAAGGCCGGGATCCAGGGGGCGAGCTCGCTCAGGTCGGCGCCCGAGGTGTACAAGGCGGTGACGCCGATCGCCACGCCGGCGGTGACCAAGGCGAAGGCCAGGCCGAGGCCCTTGGCGATCTCCTTCACCGGGAAGCAGAGCACGGCGGCGCCCAGCAGCGGGATCAACCCGAGAACGGTCAGCCAGGGAATAGTCATCTCCACGTCCTCCGTCAGGCCAACTGGCTCAGGATCATGACCACGCCGACAGCCACCACGCCGAGGGTCAACCCCAGCGCGTAGCGGCGAACCTGGCCGGTCTGCAGCTTGCGTCCTTCGCTCGACAGGCCCTGGAACATCGTTCCCAGGCCGTCCGCGCCGGCGTCGATGATCCGCTGGTCGGTCGCGACCACCCCGTCAGCAACCAGCATGGCCGGCTTCACCACCAGCGTGTCGTTGACCGCGTCGCCGAACAGGTCGTTGCGGCCGACCACGGTGAACGGATTCGAGCTGGCCGGCGCGACCTCCGGGATCGGACGCTTGCCGAAGAGCAGCCAGCCGACGGTCACGCCGGCGGCCACCACGGCCATGGTCGCCCAGCCGACCGGGGTCGGGATCCAGCTGATCTCGTGCGGGTGGGCGCCGGTGGCCGGCTCCAGCCAGTGCTGGATCCAGCTGTTCATCAGAACGCCGGAGACCACGCTGAGCGCAGCCAGCACAATCAGCGGGACGGTCATCACCTTCGGCGACTCGTGCGGATGGACGCCCGGCTGCCAGCGCTTCTGGCCGAAGAAGGTCATCAGCATCAGCCGGGTCATGTAGAAGGCGGTCACGCCGGCGCCGAACAGGGCCAGGCCGCCGACCAGCAGGCTGTGGCCGAAGGCGGCCTCGATGATGTGGTCCTTGGAGAAGTAGCCGGCCAGCGGCGGGACGCCGATGATCGCCAGGTAGCCCATCGCGAAGGTCCAGAAGGTGTACGGCATCGCCTTGGACAGCGCCCCGTAGTGGCGCATGTTCACGTCGTCGTTCATGCCGTGCATCACCGAGCCGGCGCCCAGGAACATGTTCGCCTTGAAGAAGCCGTGGGTGAGCAGGTGGAAGATCGCGAAGGCGTACCCGGCCGGGCCGAGGCCGGCAGCCAGGATCATGTAGCCGATCTGGCTCATCGTGGAGCCGGCCAGCACCTTCTTGATGTCGTCCTTGCTGGTGCCGATCCAGGCGCCGGCCAGCAGGGTGACGGTTCCGACGATCACCACGGCGGTGCTGGCGGTGGGCGAGAGCTCGAAGATCGCGTGCGAGCGGACGACCAGGTAGACGCCGGCGGTCACCATGGTGGCGGCGTGGATGAGCGCCGACACCGGGGTCGGGCCTTCCATCGCGTCCAGCAGCCAGGCCTGCAGCGGCACCTGGGCCGACTTGCCGCAGGCGCCGAGCAGCAGCAGCAGGCCGATCACGGTGGCCCACGGGCTCTCCAGGTGGGCGGCGCCG
>CAZLWS010000139.1:0-7370 GCA_964563205.1 uncultured Propionibacteriaceae bacterium
TGACCGCCGACGAGGTCGCCCGCAACATCCACGCCCACCCGAGCCTCTCCGAAGCCCTCAAGGAGGTCGTGGAAGGCATCGCCGGCCACATGATCAACCTGTAGGCAACTTAGTGAGAGATCCCGGATCAAGTCCGGGATGACGGTGGTGCGGCTGCCGACTACGCCAAGTGGTGCGGCGGCTGCCTACTCAACCACGTCATCCCGGACTTGATCCGGGATCTCATGCTCAACCGTCGCCAAACGCGACTCACGGTGCCAGCCACCCCACCACGGCCCGGGGTCGTCCTGAGAGGTCCTCGATGGTGTGCACCTCGCTGAACCCCGCCTCGACGGCCGCCTGCTGAGCGGGGAGTTCCTGCACCTCGGCGTGCTCCATGACCAACAGTCCACCGGGCTTCAGGAGTCGGCGAGCGGCGGCCAGCACCGCGCGTGGTGTCTCCAGTCCGTCCTCGCCGCCGCCGTAGAGGGCCAGGTCGGGGTCGTGGTCGCGCACCTCGGGTTCGATCGGGACGGCGTCCGGCGGGATGTAGGGCGGATTGCTCACCACGATGTCGACCGTGCCGTTCAAGTCGGCCAGCAGGTCGGGCTCGCGGACGTCACCCTGTTCCAGCCGCAGCGCGCCCACGCCGGCCGACCGCGCGTTGCGGCTTGTCAACGCCACTGCGGCGGCGGAGAGATCGACCGCCGTGACCAGGCTGCCGGGTGCTTCGACGGCCACGGAGACGGCGATGCCGCCGGCCCCGCAGCACAGGTCGACGACCGTGGGGGAGAGGCCCGCGGCCAGCAGCCGCTTCGCCTCGTCAATGGCCGCCTGCGCCACCGCCTCGGTTTCCGGGCGGGGCACGAACACGCCTGGCTCGACCGCCAGGGTGAGGCAGCGGAACCCGGTCGATCCGACCAGATGCTGCAGCGGCACCCGGCGCCGGCGGCGTTCGACGAGCTCGGCGAACCTGGCCGTGGCTTCGAAGCCCACCTCGGCGTCGAGCAGCACCGGCAGCCGTTCCAGCCCGAGCGCGTGGGCCGCCAGCGCGCGGGCGTCGTGGGCGGGGGAGGGGACCCCGGCCTCGGCCAGCACCTGGGTGGCGCCGGCGATGAGCTGCGCGAGGCTTGGGCGATCGGTCACGTCCGGCATCATGACATACCGGTGTTCTGCTCGGCCGCGTCGGTGCGCGAGGTAGTCGTTCTGAATGGCGTGGCAGCAGGCGTCGTGCTGCTGCGCTACGGGATGGATGTTCTGCCACGCGAGAGACGCGTGAATACAGCCATCTCGCGCACCGGCAGCTGCGCGTCGGTGATCAGGCGTGCGATTTCGACCATCCCGTAGCGCGGGGCAGGGCTGTGCGGGAATGTCGCGCGGGCGGCGGCGTTGAGATGGCGTGAAGAAGATCGGATTCCTGTCCTTCGGCCACTGGTCGGATTCGCCCGGCTCGCAGACCCGTTCGGGGGCTGACTTCCTGCACCAGTCGATCGACCTCGCGGTCGCGGTCGAAGAGCTGGGCGCCGACGGCGCCTACTTCCGCGTCCACCACTTCGCCCGGCAGGCCGGCTCGCCGTTCCCGCTGCTGTCGGCCATCGGTGCCCGGACCAGCCGCATCGAGATCGGCACCGGCGTCATCGACATGCGCTACGAGAACCCGTTCTATATGGTCGAAGACGCCGGCGCCGCCGACCTGATCTCGAACGGACGCCTCCAGCTCGGCGTGAGCCGGGGATCCCCAGAGCAGGTAGTCGACGGCTGGCGCTACTTCGGCTACGCCCCGGCGGAGGGCGAGACCGAGGCTGACATGGCTCGCCGCCACACAGAGGTCTTCCTGCAGCTGCTGGAGGGCCGGGGCTTCGCCCAGCCCAACCCGCGTCCGATGTTCCCCAATCCGCCCGGCCTGCTGCGCCTGGAGCCGCACGCGCCGGGGCTGCGCGACCGCATCTGGTGGGGCGCTTCCTCGGACGCCACCGCGGTGTGGACGGCTGAGCAGGGGATGAACCTGATGAGCTCGACGCTGAAGACCGACGAGACGGGGGAGCCCTTCCACATCCAGCAGCGCAAGCAGATCGATGCCTTCCGGGAGGCGTGGAAGGCTGCCGGTCACGAGCGCGAGCCCCGGGTCTCGGTCAGCCGCAGCATCTTCGCGCTGGTGAACGACGCCGACCGGCGCTACTTCGGCCACGGCCAGGACACCGACGACCAGATCGGCTGGATCGACGCCAACACCCGCGCGATCTTCGGCCGCAGCTTCGCCGCCGAACCCGACGTCCTGATCGAGGAGCTGAGGCAGGACGAGGCCATCGCCGCCGCGGACACCCTGCTGCTCACCGTGCCCAACCAGCTCGGCGTGGACTACAACGCCCACGTGGTGGAGAGCATCCTGACGCACGTCGCACCGGAACTCGGCTGGCGGTGAAATGCGCTTTGGGCTCCGGCCTGATTTAGGTTAGCCTCGCCTAAGCAAAATCCCCGGCTGGGGTGCGAGGAGGGGCGATGGCCAAGCGCGGGTTCCAGGGAGCTGTGCTCCGCGGCTTCGGCGCGCGTGATCATCAGGCGACCGTCGTGTCGACGCGGGTGCTGTCGCCGAACTTCCTGCGCATCGAGCTGACATCCCCGACGCTGTTCGAAGACGCGGTCGTCTCACCGACCGCCTGGGTGCGGTTCTGGTTCCCGGATCCGGACGGCCGCGACATCGAGCACCAGCGCGCCTACACCCTCAGCGAGGCCGACCCGGAGAGCGGGGCGTTCTCGATCGACGTCGTGCTGCACGAGCCGTCCGGCGCCGCCTCCACCTGGGCCGCGACGGCGCAGCCGGGCGCCACGATCTCGCTGACCAGCCTCGGCTCGTCCAAGTTCGAACTGCCAGAGGAGTTGCCGGCCGGCTACCTGCTGATCGGCGACTCGGCATCCATCCCCGCGATCACCGGCATCCTGCAGACCATCCCCGCCGAGGTGCCGATCGAGCTCTATCTGGAAGAGCACGAGGCGACCGACCGGCTGATCCCGCTGCCCGGACACCCGCGGCTGCGCACCCACTGGGTGCCGCGCCGGGGCGCGGAGTCGCTGGCGGCCGCGATCGAGGCCCGGGACTGGTCGGACTGGTACGCCTGGGCGGCCACCGAGGCGGCCTCGCTCAAGCTGCTGCGGAGCCGGCTCCGCGACGACTTCGGCTTCCCGAAGTCAGAGGTCTACCAGCTGGCCTACTGGGTGCACGGCCGCTCGATGGGGACCTTGCGCTCCGGGCCTGACCAGCGAGCGGGCGCACCCGCAGCCGAACCGGAGCCGAGCCCGGCCGACGTCCCGGCGACCGAGCAGCCGGTCGCCGCCCAGGCGCCGGCGACGGCCCAGACCGCGCCGAGGGCCGCCGCGCCCGGGGTCTGGCGGGCCCAGGCCGCCGGCCGGCTGCTGGGGCCGCTGCGTCCGGTCTTCATCGCGGCCGGCGTCCTGCAGGCCGTCATCACGCTGCTGCAGCTGGCCCCCTTCGTCCTGCTCGTGGAGCTGGGACGGCTGCTGCTGACGGGCGCCGCCCCCAACCAGCTCTGGTCCCTCGGCGCCTGGGCGGTCGGGCTGCTCGGCCTCGGCGTGGTGGCCTCGACCGCCCTGCTGCTGTGGCTGCACGCGGTGGACGCCGGCTTCGAGCGCGACCTGCGGCAACGCCTGCTCGGCAAGCTGGCGCGACTGCCGCTGGGCTGGTTCGACGCCCGGACCTCCGGCCAGGTCAAACAGCTGATCCAGGACGACACCCTCGCCCTGCACTACCTGGTCACCCACGCGGTGCCGGACGCGGTCGCCGCCGTGGTGGCGCCGGTGGCGGTGCTGGTCTACCTGTTCGCGGTGGACTGGCGGCTCGCGCTCGCGCTGTTCGTCCCGGTGCTGGTCTACGTGGTGACCATGTGGGTGATGGTCGTGCAGTCGGGTCCGAAGATCTCCCAGGCGCAACGCTGGGCGGAGCGGATGAACAGCGAGGCGGGCGGCTATCTGGAGGGACAGCCGGTGGTCCGGGTGTTCGGCGGCGCCGCCGCCTCGACCTTTCGGGCCAGGCTGGGGGAGTACATCGGCTTCCTGAACGCCTGGCAGCGTCCTTTCGTCCGGCAGAAGACGGTGATAGATCTGGCGACCCGGCCGGCGACCTCGCTGCTGCTGATCATGGCCGTGGGAACCTGGCTGATCACCGCCGGCGCGATGGCTCCGGTGGCGCTGCTGCCGTTCCTGATGCTCGGCACCACCTTCGGAGCGCGGCTGCTGGGCGTCGGCTACGGCCTTTCCGGGCTGCGGACGGGGTTGCTGGCGGCCCGTCGCGTGCAGGTGACCCTCGACGAGCCCGAACTGCAGACCTTGGCCGCGGCTGCCGCGCCGCCGCCGGAGGTGCCGCCCGGACGGGTCGAGTTCGACAGAGTCGGCTTCGCCTACCGGCCCGGCGTCCCGGTGCTCTCCGGCATCTCGCTCACCCTCGAGCCGGGCACGGTGACCGCGCTGGCGGGGCCGTCCGGATCGGGGAAGTCGACGCTGGCCGCGCTGCTGGCCCGGTTCCACGACGTCGCCGAGGGGGCGATCCGGGTGGGCGGCCGCGACGTGCGGGAGTTGACCGCGGACGAGCTGTACGCGCGGGTCGGCTTCGTCTTCCAGCAGACCCACCTGGTGCGGGGGAGCGTGGCGGAGAACATTGCGCTGGCAAGGCCGGACGCCACTGCCGCGCAGATCGAGGAGGCCGCCCGCGCCGCGCAGCTGCACGACCGGATCCAGCGGCTGCCGCAGGGCTACGCCACGATCCTCGGCCCGGACGCGGCCCTGTCGGGCGGAGAGCGGCAGCGCCTGGCGATCGCCCGGGCGATCCTTGCGGACACTCCGGTGCTGGTCCTGGACGAGGCGACCGCCTTCGCCGACCCCGAGTCGGAGTACCTGGTGCAGCGGGCGCTGAACCGGCTGACCGCCGGACGAACGGTGCTGGTGATCGCGCACCGGCTGCACACGATCACCGAGGTCGACCGGATCGTCGTGCTCGACCACGGCCGAATCGCCGAGACCGGAACCCACGACGAACTGATTGCCCGGGCTGGCCGCTACCGGCAGCTGTGGGAGGCCGCGAGCGTCGCCGTGATCCCTGAGCCTGTCGAAGGGGGATCACGATGATCCGCACCCTGCTCTCCCTGCTGCCGCCGGGCAGCCGGCGCTCCGTGGTCACACATCTCTCGCTCACCGTGGTGAGCGTCCTGCTGCGGGCTGCCGGCGTGGTGCTGCTGGTGCCGCTGCTGTCGACCTTGTTCGGCCCAGCCCCGGCGCGGGCCTGGCCTTGGCTGGCCGGCTTGACGGCGGTGACCGTCGTCGGCTGGGCGGTGGACGCCACCACCGCCAGGCTCGGCTTCGAACTCGGCTTCGGCCTGCTGGACACCGGCCAGCACGCGGTCGCCGACCAGCTCTCCCGCACCCGCCTGACCTGGTTCGACGCCGCGAACACCGCCACCGCCCGGCAGAGCATCGCCGCCACCGGCCCCGATCTGGTCGGCTTGGTCATCTACCTGGTCACCCCGGTGCTGGGGGCGTTCCTGCTGCCGGTCGCCATCGGCGTGGCCCTGTTGCCGATCTCCTGGCCGCTGGGGCTGGCCGCGCTGGCCCTGTTCCCGGTCCTGCTGGGCGCCTACTGGGCCTCCGGACGGCTGGGACGGGCAGCCGACCGGGCCGCCGCCGAGGCCAACAGCGAGCTGACCGAACGGGTGGTCGAGTTCGCCCGCACCCAGCAGGCGCTGCGGGCCGCCCGCCGCGTGGACCCGGAACGCAGCCTGGTCGGGGCCGCGCTCGCCGCGCAGCACGGCGCCCTCGTACGGCTGCTGCTGATGCAGATCCCCGGCCAGCTGGTGTTCGGGCTGGCCAGCCAGGTCGCCCTGCTGGCGCTCGCCGGGACCACGGTCTGGCTCGCAAGTTCGGGAGCGCTGACCGTTCCGGCGGCGATCGCGCTGATCGTGGTGATCGTCCGCTATCTCGAGCCGTTCACCGTGCTGGCGGAACTGAGCGGCGGCGTGGAGACCTCGGTGACAACCCTGCGTCGGCTGCGCGCGGTGCTGGAGGCGCCTGCCGTCGGGCAGGGGAGCGAGCAGGCGGCGCTGCGGCAGGCGCCCGCGATCGAGTTGCGCGAGGTCGTCTTCCGGTACGCGCCGGAAGGCCCGCCCGTCCTCGACGGGCTGAATCTCGTCCTTGAGCCGGGGACGACCACCGCCGTCGTCGGACCCTCCGGATCGGGCAAGAGCACCGTCCTGGCGCTGCTGGCCGGATTGCATTCGCCCGCCTCGGGCAGCATTCTGGTGGACGGCCTGGACGCCGCCGCTCTCGATGCCGCGTCGCGGCGAAACCTGGTGAGCATGGTCTTCCAGCACCCGTACCTGTTCGACGGCAGCATCGAGGAGAACGTCCGCGCGGGGCAGCCGTCCGCCGGCCCGGAGGCGCTCGACGAAGCGGCGGAGCTGGCTCGCGTCCGTCCGGTGATCGACCGGCTGCCCGGCGGCTGGCAGGCGCCCGTGGGGGAGGGCGGCGCCACCTTGTCAGGAGGTGAGCGTCAACGGGTGTCGATCGCCCGCGCCCTGCTCAAGCCGGCGCCCGTGCTGCTGGTCGACGAGGCGACCAGCGCGCTCGACACCGAGAACGAGGCCGCCGTGACCGCCGCGCTCACCGCCGACCCGACCTCACGCACCCGCGTGATCGTCGCGCACCGCCTGTCGAGCATCCGGGCGGCCGACCGCGTGCTCTTCCTGGAGGACGGCCGCATCGTCGAGGACGGCACCGTCGACGGCCTGCTGGCCGCGGAAGGACGGTTCGCCGCCTTCTGGCGGGAACAGGACGCCGCCACCGGCTGGCGCCTCGGCAGCTGAGGTCGGTGGCTCAGTCGCCTGTGTTGAGGCGGATCGCTGCGGCGAGCCAGGCCCGCAACTGCCCGTCCAGCTCCTCGACCTGGGCCGCGGATTGCAGCTTGACGTGACGCATCGCCGCAGCGCCGGCGAGCAGCCCGTCCGGATCGGGCAGCCGAGCGCCCGCCATGAAGTGAAGGTTGACCCACTTCGCGTGGGGCGAGACGGCAGCCATGCCCCAGCCGTTGTAGCCGAACTGACGCGCGCCGTAGCCGATCTGCCCGTCCACCGTGTCCACGGACGCCTTGACCTCAGGCACCGCGTCCGCGATCAGCCGATGCACCGCCAGATAGGTCTCGCGCACGGCCTCCGGCCGCGCGGCCACGATCTCAGCCAGCTGACTCTCGTTCGGCTGATCGATGTGCGGATGTGACTTCGCCATGAACGACAGCCTAGGGCTGTTCAGCGAAACCTACAGCTTGTCCGATAAGGGACATTATGTCACAATATGCGCTGGCTGCCTGACTCTCGCGCTCCTCCTCGCTTGGC
>CAZLWS010000140.1:0-7367 GCA_964563205.1 uncultured Propionibacteriaceae bacterium
TGAGCAAGGTCATCATGCACAACGTGGTCTCGGTCGACGGGTTCATCGCCGACGACCACGACGACGTCGGCGCGTTGTTCGACTGGTACTTCAACGGCGACACTCCCCCGGTCGAGGGCAGCGGATTCCGGATGGCGCAAACCTCGGCCGACTACGTCCGGACGATGTGGGAGGGCATCGGGGCGATGGTGATCGGCCGTCGCCTGTTCGACCTGATGGACGGCTGGGACGGCCGTCCGCCGGTCGGCGACCACGTGGTCGTCGTGTCGCATCGTCCGAAGCCCGCGGGCTGGCATCCGGAGGCTTCGTACCACTTCGTCGAGGACATCGCCGAGTCCGTCGCCACAGCCCGGAAGCTTGCCGGCGACCGCTTCGTCTCCGTCGCCGCCGGCGAGGTCGGCGGACAGGCGCTGGCCGCCGGACTGGTCGACGAGGTGGCCATGGACGTCGTGCCGGTCATGTTCGGCTCAGGCAGACGCTACTTCGGCTCGCTGCGGGGGCAGCATCTTCTGGAGGACGCGCACGTGGTCATCCAGGGCGACCGCGTCCTGCACCTGCGGCACCGCGTCGCGCGGACACCGACTCAGTCCTGATGCGGAGGCGCCCGTGGCAGCCCGGCCGAGATGCAGGGGGAAAGCCCTGGAACGCGCTCACGAGCGACTGCCGGTCACGACGCGGTTGTACGCCATCGCGGTCTCGACCCAAGCAGACAGCGGTTCCTCATCGCTGATCGCCTCGGCGGCGACTTCGATCCAGCCCGGCCCCATGTCGCGCCCCGGCCCCATCTCCGCCTGGGTCGCCCCCGGTCTGCGTAGAAGCTCATCGTGCTGGTCGGCGGCCACCCGCACCAGGAGTCCGCCGTCCTTCAGCGCGCTGACGACCATCTTCTCGTTCACCATGACCGATCTGCCGCCGAACATCGACACCTCTCGCACCACCGGCTCGTCGGCGAGCAGCACACGGAGGCGTTCGATGAGGTCCGCTTGTTCAGGAGTCATGGCGGGAACTCTCAATCCTGCGCGGGCGGCCCGTAGGAGAGGCGGTCGAAGATCAGCACACTCTCGGCGATCTTCCCGTCTCGGACGGTGAAGCACTCCGCTGCGGGAGCCGTGGCGGTCGCGGCGGTCTGCGGGTAGTAGAACAGCGCCACCCGATCGCCGGCCGAAAATTCGGCGATGTCGCCGATGCCGGTGAGCATGGGGGCGAACCCTCCGATGAAGCCCCGGTAGGCGTCCTTTCCATGCAGGTCGACGCCCGGCGCGCGGAAGATGATGCCGTCGGCGACAAACCCCATCGCTTGCTCGATGTCGCCGCTCGTCCACGCTCGGTGATAGCGCTTCACAACGTCATATGCGGTTTCCTGTGTCATGGAATCGCTCCTTCTCCTTGATCGGCTCTTCTGCTGAATGGCTCAGTCGGACGGCCGCCACTCGTCCGGCCCGGCGTCACCGCCGGCGCCGGCGATGGCGAGACGAGGCAGGAAGTTGGCCCATCCGTCGGCGTGGCCGCGGACCTCGGTCTCCGGCAGACCCCAGTGGTGGAGGTCGACCCTGGTGCCGGTGGCGATCGCGGTGAGCCGGAACTCGACGGTGGACGCCCCAGCAGGCAGGTCGTCGCTGCCCGCGAAGCCCCACGAGACCACGACCCGGCGCGGGCGGTCGACCTGAAGGTACTGGCCGCGCACCGGGTAGCCGGCGATGTCGACCGCGAACCTGCCTCCGGGCGTCGGGTCGAGGTCGGCGCACTGACCCATCCACGCCGTCATCCCGGAGTTCGTCACCAGGTACTCGAACACCGTCTCGGGAGCGGCCGCGATGTCGATGGAGTCGCGGAACTCAGCCACGACGCTCCCCCGCCCCGGCCTCGATGACGGACTTGAGCGCGGCCAGCCGGCTCGGCCAGAAGTCGTCCAGGTAAGAGCGCACCGCCGATAGGCCGTCCGCGCTCACCGCGAACAGATGCCGGGTGCCGTCGCGAGTGCCGACCGCAAGGCCAGCCCTGCGGAGCACTCCCAGATGGTGCGAGGTCGTCTGCTGGGACAACCCCACCTCGTCCGCGATGGCGCCCACGGGCTGCGGCGCCGCGCGGATCACGCGCAGGATCTCTCGCCGGTTGCCGTCCGCCAGCGCACGCAGCGCCAGGTCCAGATCCACAGCCGCTTCAGCGCCCATCGCGGTCCCTCCTGTCTCGACCTCGCCAGCATAACACAAACAGATATTTGTACTTATGTTGGTGAGTATAGAGTCCGACCCTCGCGGCGCCGCCTAGACAGAACCTTCGGTCCGACCGTCGAGGAACAGGGCGATGCTCTCCGCGAGCGCGTCCGGGCTCTCCAGCATCGGGAGGTGGCCCGTGGCGATCTCACGCCGCCAACTGGGGGCGAGGTTCGTGGAGAAACGTCGTTGCAGCGCCGGCGGCAACTCTCGGTCGGCGGCGGTGGCCAGGTACCCTCGCCGACCGCTCCAGGGCCGGCTGCCGATCCGATCCCGGTAGTAGCCCTGCGGCTCGGGAGTGAAGTCGGCCAGGAGGCGATCGGCGATCTGCGCGTCGAGCCCGTGGGCGAGGGAGGCGCGGATCGCGGACTCGGGCGGACGGGTGCCAGCCAGGCGCATCGCCGCGCTGAGGATCCAGCGGTTCGGGGCCGGCATCGCCGTGAGGAAGGAGTCGCCCGGTCGCGGCACGATCGCGCTGACCCCCAGGAAGCCGGCCACGCGCTCCGGTGCGAGCTGCGTCACCTCCGCGCCGACCACGCCGCCGGCGGAGTGCGCCACGATGGTGAAGAGTTCGGCCGGCATCGAGTCGAGGGCGGCGGCGGCGTAGTCACGGAGCCCGGTCTCACGGCCGGCCGGACGCGGCGCGACCTGGGTCACGTGCGCATCGTCCAGGCGATGCCGCACGTCGTCCCAGATCCAGGGCGGGAGCCCGGCGCCGCTGAGGAACAGAATCGAGTGGTGTGTCGTGCCCATGACGCCCATCCTCACCCCGACCGATGTCACTGGTGTGTCACTATTTATCGGTGAACCGAACCGACCGCCTATACGCGCTGCGCGAGGAGCTGCGGCGCGCCGGCTCAGCCGGCCGCACCGCGGAGCGTCTCGCCGAGACCTTCGAGGTCAGCATCCGCACGATCAAGCGCGACATCTCGGCCTTGCAGCACGGCGGCTTCCCGGTCCGAGCGCGACCCGGGCCGGGCGGCGGGTACGCCGTCGACGCCGCCGCGACCTTGCCGCCGGTGAACTTCACCGACGCCGAGGCGTCCGGTCTCGCCGCGGCCATCGCCGCCCACCGCGGGCAGCCCTTCGACAGCCACGCCCGCGCCGCCCTCGCCAAGGTCCTGAGCGTGATGGACGCGGCGAGCAAGGAGCGATCGGACGACCTCGGCAGCCGCATCTGGATCGACCACACCGGCACTGCGGGGGATGCGCGGATCCGTCGCGCGGTCGAGCAGGCGCTCCGTCAGCGGCGCGTCCTCTCCATGCGCTACCGCGACAAGCACGGGAGCGAGACCTCGCGCCGGGTCGACCCCGTCTTTCTCGCCCACACCCAGGGAGCCTGGCACCTCGTAGCGCACTGCCGCACCCGCGACGCCGTCCGCTGGTTCCGGCTGGACCGCATCACCGCGGCGAGCTCGACAGCAGAGCCCGCCACCGCCATCTCCGTCGAGAGCGTAGGCACGCCCCCGCCGACCGCCAGGACCATCACGAGTGACAACTGACCCGCCGGAGTGCGGAATGAGGTGGCGCACCGGATCCGATCATCGGCGCTGAGCGCGGGCCGGCGAGCGTCAGTCGCCGATTCGGTGGCGCGCCCGAGATACTGGTCCCACAGATGCGCTCGGTCAGGAGGCCTCCGTGTCGCGGAACATCTCGCTCTCGCCGTCACGCGGTCGCCCATGAGGCTCTGGTCGCTTCACCCCCGCTACCTCGATCGGGCGGGCCTGGTCGCCGCCTGGCGGGAGGGACTGCTCGCGCAGGCGGTGATCCTCGAACCCCAGCGCGGCTACTCGCGACACCCGCAACTAGTCCGCTTCCGGCAGGCCGACGACCCGCTCGCCGCGATCGGCGACTTCCTCGCCGCGATCTCCGATGAGGCCGATGAGCGCGGCTACCGCTTCGCGCGCGACAAGATCCGGGCTGGCGGATCAACCGCGCAGCTGGTCGTGACCTCGGGCCAGCTCGCCTTCGAATGGGCTCATCTGGCCGCGAAACTGCACCGGCGCAGCCCCGAGGTCTGGGAGCGCTGGAAGAGGACCACCGTCCCCGACCCGCACCCGAGCTTCACCGTCGCGGAAGGGCCGATCGCCGACTGGGAGAAGGCGTCACCGCCCTCAGCCGGCTAACCATGATCGCCGGGCCTACGGCGCCTGCGCGGGCCACTCAGGGCAGACGGGTCAACCACCCGTGAGCTCAGCGGCGCTGCTGAGGTTCGATGTCGGCCAAAGCCTGTGACTCGGCTGCTTGGACTACGGCGGCCCGCCGTTGGTAGTCCGCGATGACCGCCAGCTCTTCGGTGGTGTATTCGGTGTTGAGTTCACCGAGCCGGGACATGAGACCGTCCAAAAGCGCGCCGATGCGATCGGCGCCGGAGGCCGTGCCGACCACGGAGACCTTGCGTCCATCGCTGGGGTGGTGCCGGCGCTCGACGAATCCCTTCTCCTGCAGGCGGTCGAGGGTGTCGCTGAGGGAGTTCTTGCGCATGCCGGCGTGCTCGGCAAGCTCGCCGACGGTGGCATGCCGATGCCGGTGGACGAGTTCGAGGACCTTCTCCTCCGAGGGGCCGAGGCCGACCCGTCGGGACAGGTTCGTGTGGAAGAGGATCACCGCGGTGCTCAGCTCGCGGCCCGAATCGGCCAGCGCGGCCAGCACCTCTTCGCGACTGGGCTGTTCAGGGTTGCTCGGACTCACAGAAGCCATGCTAGCGTTATTCTGTTCGTTCGACCGAACGATCTATCACCTGAAGAGCACCTCTCTTCCGAACCACGAAGGCTGAGCGAGGCATCATGAAGGCTCTGATCATTGGCGGCGGCATCGCCGGCTCGGCGCTCGCGTGTGCACTGCGGCGCCACGGGCACGAGGCGCTCGTCGCGGAGGCGCGCCCCAGCCACCGCGACACCGGTGGCGCGTTCCTGTACCTCGCGCCGAACGGCGTCAACGCGCTGCGTGCGCTGGGGCTCGGCGACGCACCCGCAGCAGCCGGGGGCTTCGAGGCGTCCGGGATGGACTTCTACAACGCCCGTGGACGCAGGATCGCCGAACTCGACGGCAGCGACGACCTCGAACACTACGGCGCGCGCGGCGTGGTGCTGCGGCGCGCCCGGCTCCACGCCGAACTCGCCGAACGAGCCCAAGCCGCCGGAGCGACCTTCCAGTTCAACTCCCGACTGGTCGAGCTGCGCACCCAGCCCGACGGCGTGGAAGCGGTCTTCGAGGGCGGGCTCACCCTGACCGCGGACGCCGTGATCGGGGCCGACGGCATCTGGTCGACCGTCAGGCGGCTGACCTGGCCCGACGCGCCCAAGCCCTCCTACAACGGGATCGTGGACTGCGGAAGCTGGACCGAGGTCGACCTGCCCGACACCGCCGGGCAGCAGATGCACTTCGGGCATCGGGCCTTCTTCGGCTATACGGTCAAGGACTCCACCGCCTACTGGTTCACCAACCTCCCGCGCCGCGACGAGCCGGCTCGGGGCGAACTCGACGACCTCGACCAGAACACCTGGATGGCGAGCATCCGGCGACTCCACGAGAACGACCCCGCCCCCATCCGCACCATCCTCGACACCGCCCGGCACTCCCTCGGCGCGTGGCCGCTGTATGACATGCCGGCACTCAACACCTGGCACACCGACCGGGTCTGCCTCATCGGAGACGCGGCGCACGCGGTCAGCCCGTCCACCGGGCAGGGAGCCAGCCTCGCCATCGAGGACGCAGCGGTCCTGGCCCACTGGATGCAGCAGAACCGCTCCCCTCATGCCGTCTTTGAGGGCTTCACCGCCGACCGGAAGCCGCGCGCGGAGAAGATCGTCCGGCTCGGACGACAGATCGGCGCGCGCAAGGCCTCCTCGGCCGCTGGGAACCTGTTCCGCGACCTCACCCTGTCGATGTTCCTGCGCATGGGCGGCAAAGCGACAGCCGAGCAGTACAGCTACCGCATTCCCGATCAGGCAACCGACAAGCGCACCAAGGCCGACAATCCGGCCCGCTGAGCCCCGGGTGAGCGTGAACACTCTGGCGCGTCAGTTCGGGGTTCACCGGGGCACGGTATGGGCGAAGACGCGTTGACGGCCCTCCATCCGCGGCGCGATGCTGGTCGGCGGCGTGGAAGTCTCCGGCCCAGTCCCGCTGTTGCACGATGTTGAGGACGATGCCGTCTGGTGAGCGCACGAAGAAGCGGGTGACGCCCCACTCCTCGGACGTGAGAGGAAGCAGGATCTCGCATCCCTGTTCCTGCGCGGCGGCCCACGCGGCCTGGGCGCAGCTGACTCAAACCGAACATCTGGCAGCGGTTCGAGCTGCTCGATTCCGCGTGCGAGCAAGCAACACTCGGCCCCCCGGCCCCCCCGACGTCGAGCCAGTATTCTGGAGTGGTGACGACGCCTGAACTTCTGTTCCCGGCGAGCCTCCGAGAACTGTACGAGGCCTTTGTTGTGGCGGTGGAGGCCGCCGGCCCAGCCGAGCAGCAGTTCGCGCGCACGCAGGTGTGTTACCGGTTGAAACGCCAATTCGCGTGGCTTACACCACTGTCGGCATCGAAATGCCTACTGACCCTAGACATGTATGCGCCCCATCCCGATCCAATCGTGGACGAGATCATCGAATTTCGAGCCGACAAGTACACTCACCAAATCACAGTGACCGGTCTCAACATCATAGAGGCAGCCCAGAAGAACGGCTGGTTCGTACTTGCTCGGCAGTGGGGCGCGAAAGAGCCGATCCCCTCCCCGAATCACTGAGAAGGAACTACGCTGTCCAGTGTCAGCGGTTCTAGTACGTCCGATTGGGTGGACCTCCGTAGAGAGTTTGAGAACCCCTGCCCATCCTTGAAAACCCTGTCTTTGCGCAGGTCACGCGGCTTCTACAAGCAGGACCGGCGTGGGTCGAGGCCGATGGTGACGGACTCCCGGGGTCGGATGGTGCGGTCACTTGAGATGGCTCAAACCCTTCTGCGCCCCGAGCAGGTCGATGACCTGGTGGCGGAGTATCGGGAAGGGGCGACGCTCGTGGAGCTTGCATCTCGGTTCGGAGTGAATCGCCGAACTGTCGCCGCCCACCTGACTCGGCGGGAAGTCTCGATCCGACGCGGGAGTTTCGACCCTTCCCGCATCCACGAAGCAGCCGACCTCTACCTCAGCGGGTTGACGCTGGTAG
>CAZLWS010000141.1:0-7306 GCA_964563205.1 uncultured Propionibacteriaceae bacterium
CGACATCAGACGACGACACCTGGCTGACTGACCCGCCGGCCTGGGTAGGGTGGCGGGATGCAGCGGTGGACGGTCGAGCGGGTCATGGCGCTGGCTCCCGATTCCGCGTCGCAGGTGGCGGGGCGCAAGCTCGCCAATCCGAAGCCGTGGTCGGACGTGGGGTGGGCCGGGACGCTGCTGTGGGGCTCCTGCCAGGGGTCGGGGCGCAACCCGTATCAGGTGGCGATCGAGACCTCGGGGCCGACCTACAAGTGCAGTTGTCCGTCGCGGAAGTTCCCGTGCAAGCACACGCTGGCGCTGCTCTTTCTGTGGGCGGAGGGGCACGTCGCCGAGGGCGGCGGGATGTCGGACTTCGCCCGCGACTGGACGGCGAAGCAGCGCCCCAAGACCGAGGCGGACGAGCCCGCTGAGCAGACTCCCGAACAACGTGCCCAGGCCGAGGCCCGTGCCGCGCAGCGGGCCGAGCGGGTGGCCGCCGGATTGGCCGAACTCGACCGCTGGCTGGCCGATCAGGTGACGATCGGCCTGGTCAGCGCCACCACCGGCGGCTTCCAGGCGGCCGATCGGCTGGCCGCGCGGATGGTCGACGCCCAAGCCCCAGGAGTGGCCTCCCGGCTGCGAGGCCTCCCCCGCGGCGGCGCCGGGGGCTTCGAGGCGCTGCTGGGCGAGCTGGCGCTGATCCGGCTGCTGAGCACGGCCAACTCCGCCGACCTGCCGGACGACCTGCGAGCGTCCGTCCGCAATCATCTGGGCTACGCCGTGCCGCGATCGGTCGCGATGGAGGCCGAGCCGGTGGCCGATCGCTGGCTGGTCACGGGCATGAAGGACGCCGACACCGAGCAGGTCTCGACCCGCCGGGTGTGGCTGCAAGGCCATGCCCCCGGACGCACCGCGCTCGTGCTGTCGTTCGCCGGCTACGGCGGCGCCCTGGACGACTCGCTGCTGCCGGGCATGGTGGTGGACGCCGACCTGCACTTCTACCCCGGACGCCCGCAGGTCCGCGCCGCCGTGGGCGAGCGGCGCGCCGAACTCACCCTCGACTGGCGCCCGGAGGGCGGCGACCTGGCTGCGGCGCGACACGCCTGGAAGCAGGTGCTGGTCGCCGATCCCTGGGTTTCCGAATGGCCGGTCGCGATCACCGGGACGCTGCACGCCCGTCCGGACTGGACGCTGCGCGATGCGTCCGGCGACACCGTCCGCGTGGTGGGCGGGCGCGATGACCTCGCCCAGTTCCTGGCGCTGGCCGGGCCGGCGCCGACCGTGTGGTTCGGCGAGATCGGCCGATCCGGGTTCGCGCCCACCGCCGCTCTGATCGACGGACAGGTGGTGGCGGGGTGAGCTTCCACGAGTTGGCGACCACGGCGGCGATCGGGGTCGGGCAGCGTCCGTTCCGACCGGACGAGCTGCCCCCAGCCCTTCAACCGCTGATCGATCCGGATGCCGAGCCGGCGCTCCAGCTGCTCGACGCGGCGGCCGGCTGGGAGGCGGTCCGCCGCACCCAGGTTCCGTCCGGCGCGGGACCGCAGGACGTCCCCGAGGCACGCGAGACCCGGCCCGAGCCCTCCCCCAGCCTGACCGCGCTGCTGCGGCGCATCCTGGAACTGCCGCAGGGCGACAAGGTGCTGGCCGAGACCTGTTCGGCGCTGGACGCCGCCGGCCTCCGACTGCCCCACCGGATGCTCGTGCCCGTCCTCAACCGCGCCGGCAAGGACATCGCGCTGCTCGCCGCCGTCCAGCCCGTGCTGGGCGCCCGCGGCCAGTGGCTCAGGCAGGCCTTGCCCGGGGTGACGCGTCCGCCGGCCGCTCCCAAGCCGAGCGACTGGGACGATTCGATCCGGCGCCGGGTGAGCTGGCTCAACCGCCTCAACCGCACTGATCCGGCAGCGGCGGTGGCCCTGCTCCGCGAGAGCTGGTCGAGCGAGCCGCTCGACAACCGGGTGGAGTTCCTCGGCGCCCTCGAGGCCGAACCCCACCCGGCCCAGGTCGACTTCCTCGAGCAGGCGCTGCTCGACCGGTCGGAACGGGTCGCTGCGGCCGCACGGGCCACCCTCGCCAAGCTGCCTGCGAGCCCCTGGCGCGACCGGATGATCGGCTATGCCGCAGGCCTGAAGCTGGACGACGGCGGCCTCACCCTGACCGAGGCCCCCACCGGCAAGCAGGCCACCCGCGACGGCGCGACCGGACGCGACGCAAGCAAGACCATCGTCGCCGCCGTCCCACCCGCCACCTGGCCGCAGTTGCTCGGCATTTCCGCCGTCGCGCTGCTCGACCGGTGCCCGGATGACCCGGCGAGCGTCCTGGCGCTGGGACGGGCGGCGGTGACCTTCCGGGATGCGGCGTTGGCGGCACGGGTCCTGCCGCACCTGGAGAAGATCGACGCGCCAGGGCCGGCGCGGGACTTGCTGAGGGTCGTCGACGTTCCCACCCGACTCGCGGTCGCCGAGCGGGCCGTCGCGCCCAAGCTCGTGCTTGCGGCCCTGCTCACGTTGCCCGCCCCGTGGCCGCAGCAGGTCGTCGACATCGCTGTGGCACGCCTGGATCAGTGGCGCGTCGCCAAGCTCCAGCAGGTCGGCCGCACTCTCACTTTGATGGAGCAGGCCATTTCACCCTGGCTGGCCGGCGCCGCTGTCCGGCGCATCAACCCCGAGCCACGCCACCCCAGAGAACTCACTCGCGAGGTCACCCGGCTGATCACCGTGCTGACCCTGCGCGCCGCCGTCGCCGAAGAGATCCGCCCCTACCTCGACCAGGAGAACCGATGACTGACCAGGCCCCCGAACTGCTTCGCCCTTCCGCCGAACAGCAGTTCGCCGCCGAACTGGCCGCGCTGGCGGCGGCGGACGACCGTCCCCGGCCGCAGCGCTGGAAGCTGTCCCCCTGGGCGGTGGTGGACTACCTGATGGGCGCCACCTTGGCCGACGGCACCGTGATCTCCCCCAAGTACGTCGGCCAGCGGCGGCTGATTGAGACCGCGGTGGCCACGGTCGCCACCGACCGGGCGCTGCTGCTGCTCGGCGTCCCCGGCACCGCCAAGTCGTGGGTCTCGGAGCACCTGGCCGCGGCGATCTCGGGCGACTCGACGCTGCTCGTCCAGGGCACCGCCGGCACCGCCGAGGAGGCCGTCCGGTACGGCTGGAACTACGCTCGGCTGCTCACCGAGGGTCCGTCGCGGGCCGCGCTGGTGCCGTCGCCGGTGATGGTGGCGATGGAGACCGGAGCGATCGCCCGGGTCGAGGAGTTGACCCGCATCCCGTCCGATGTGCAGGACGCGCTGATCACCATCCTGTCGGAGAAGTCGCTGCCGGTGCCCGAGCTGGGTTTCAGCGCGCAGGCCCGGCAGGGGTTCAACGTGATCGCCACCGCCAACGACCGCGACCGTGGGGTCAACGATCTCTCCAGCGCGCTGCGCCGCCGGTTCAACACGGTGGTGCTGCCGCTTCCGTCCTCTACAGAAGAAGAGGTGGCGATCGTCACCAAGCGCGTGGCCGAGCTCGGCAGCAGTCTGCAGCTGCCGCCCACCGACGGCGCCGAGGCCGAGATCCGCCGGGTAGTCACCGTCTTCCGCGAGCTGCGGGCCGGGGTGACCAGCGACGGCAAGACGTCCCTGAAGTCGCCTTCGGGGACGCTCTCGACCGCCGAGGCGATCTCGGTGGTGACCGGCGGGCTCGCCCTCGCCGCCCACTTCGGGGACGGGGTGCTGCGGGCCGCCGATGTCGCTGCGGGCATTCAGGGCTCGGTCGTCCGCGACCCGGTCGCCGACGCGACCATCTGGGCCGAGTACCTGGAAACCGTCATCCGCGAACGGGACGGCTGGCGCGACTTCTACCGCGCCGCCCGAGACCTTCGATGAACGATTCCGTCGAGGCCGCGAAGCCAGCCCTGCGGGTGCTCGGCGTCCGGCACCACGGACCGGGCTCGGCCCGGGCGGTCGTCCGCGCCCTGGCGGCGCAGGACCCGCAGCTCATCCTGATCGAGGGCCCGCCCGAAGCTGACGTATTGGTTGAATGGGTCGGACGCGGCCTGGTTCCGCCGGTGGCGCTGCTGGCCTACGACCAAGCCGCCCCACAGCGAGCCGGCTTCTGGCCGTTCGCCGAGTTCAGCCCCGAGTGGCAAGCCCTCGCGTGGGCCGTCCGCAACGGCCGCGAGGTGCGCTTCTGCGACCTCCCGGCGGCGAACAGCCTGGTCGCCCCGGACGACGACGAGGACGAAACGGAGGATCTCGACGACGAACTGCCAGCGGATGACCTCCCGCACCATCGTCACCCCCGCGACCTCCCTCGTCATCCCCTGGAAGGCGGGGATCTCCCGGAAGCAGACGACCCGTCCGAACCGCACCTGCGCACCGACCCGATCGCCGTGCTCGCGCGCACCGCCGGCTACGACGACCCGGAGCGGTGGTGGGAGGATGTCATCGAGGCGCGCACTGACGGCGATCCGTTCGACGCGCTCACCGAGGCGATGGCGGAGTTGCGGGCGGCGGAGCTCCGTCCGGTCTCCGAGCAGGCACAGCTCACCGAGCAGCGCCGCGAGGCCGCGATGCGCCAGGCGCTCCGCAAGGCCACGAAGGCGGCCGAGCGGGTGGCCGTGGTCTGCGGCGCCTGGCACGCCCCGGCGCTCAGCGGGAAGCTGCCGCCGGCCACGGCTGACGCGGCCGTCCTGCGCGGGCTGCCGAAGGCGAAGGTCACCACCGCCTGGGTTCCCTGGACGCATTCGAGGCTCGCGTTCGCCTCCGGCTACGGCGCCGGCGTCGACTCCCCCGGCTGGTACCACCACCTGTTCACCAGCGCCGACGCGGTCATCGAGCGCTGGATGACCGCCGTCGCCCAGGTGCTGCGCAACCACGATCTGGCGGTCTCCTCGGCCCACGCCATCGAGGCGACCCGGCTCGCCCAGGCCCTGGCCGTGATGCGCGGACGCCCGCTGCCCGGGCTGGAAGAGGTCCAGGAGGCCGCGCTCGCCGTCCTCTGCGAGGGACGCCACCAGACCCTGAACTGGGTGACGAGTGACCTCGTGGTCGGCGAGAAACTGGGCGAGGTTCCCGCCGAGGCCCCGATGGTGCCACTGGAGGCCGACCTGCGCCGGCTGGCCAAGTCGGCCCGGCTGACCCTGAGCGCCACGCCGAAGGTCCTCACCCTCGACCTGCGCAAGGACACCGACCGGGCCAAGTCGGTGCTGCTGCGCCGCCTGGGCATCCTCGGCATCGGCTGGGGCACCCCCGCGGCGGTGAGCGGAACCGGCACCTTCAAAGAGGGCTGGGAGATCACCTGGCAGCCCGAGTTCACACTGGCGATCGTCCTCGCCTCCCGGTTCGGGACCACCGTCGCCGGCGCCGCCGCGTCCGCCATCGTGACCGAGCTGGGCAACCTGGCCGACATCACCGGACGCATCGAGGAGGCGCTGGCCGCCGAGCTCGACGCCACCCTGCCCGAACTGCTCAGCGTCCTGGACGAGCGCGCCGCCCACACCGCCGACATCGCGCATCTGCTGGACGCCCTGCCGGCGCTGGTCCGAGCGCAGCGCTACGGCGACGTCCGCGGCACCGACACCTCCTCACTGGGCGCGGTGGCCGAGGCGATCCTGGCCCGCGCCTGCGCCGGACTGCCCGCGGCGTCGTCCGGGCTGAGCGACGAGGCCGCCGCCGAACTCCGCAAGCACCTGGACGCCGTGCAGCTCGTGATCGGGCTGATGGGCGAGGAGTCCCGCGAGCTGTGGCTGGACGCCCTGGGCCGGCTGATCGACACCGGCGACGTCCCCGGCCTGCTGGCCGGACGAGCCACCCGCCTGCTCTTCGACGCCGACGTCCTGACCCCCGCCGAGGCCTCCACCCGGGTCTCCCAAGCCCTCTCCCACGGCCCCTCCGTGGCCGACCGCGCCGCCTTCGCCGAGGGCTACCTGGCCGGCGGCGCCCTGCTGCTGGTGCACGACGAGCACCTGCTGCCGATCATCGACGAATGGATCGGCAGCCTGCACGGCGAGGACTTCCTGGAGACCCTGCCCTCCCTGCGCCGCGCCTTCGCCGGCTACTCCAAGCCCGAACGCCGCCAACTCTCCGAGCGCATCTCCCGCGGCGCCGGCCCCACCGTCGCCGCCGAAGACCTCGACTGGGACGCAGCCGCCGCCCTGCTCGACACCGTAGCCACCCTGCTAGGGAGGAAATCATGAGCGCCCACCAGACAGCCGCGGCCGACAGAACGATCCCTGAGCCTGTCGAAGGGTCGCTCACGGCACCCATGCCAGTCGCTGCCGAGATCCCGGGTCAAGCCCGGGATGACGTGGTTGCGACGAGCGACCTCGTTAAGTTGAGCGATACCCAAGGTGGGACGACCGCCCACCCCACCACCGTCATCCCGGACTCCGCTCCGGGATCTCCTCTCGACCCCAGCGAGACCGCAGCCGAGCAGGCTCGCCGGTGGCGGCTGCTCCTGGGAACCTCGGCGGACGAGGTGACGCTGAGCACATCCGACACCGCGATCGACGAGGCGCTGGCGGCCGTCTACGAGCCGGGGAAGGCCGGGCTGGGCGGCTCGGCGCCCAAGGTGGCGCAGTGGCTGGGCGACATCCGCAATTACTTCCCACGCAGCGTGGTGCAGGTGCTGCAGACCGACGCGATCGAGCGGCTCGGCCTGCGCCGGCTGCTGCTCGAACCCGAGGTGCTGGAGACGGTCGAGCCGGACGTCCATCTCGTCGCGACCCTGGTGTCGCTGAAGTCGGCGATCCCGAACAAGGCCAAGGCGACCGCCCGCGAGGTGGTGGCGAAGGTGGTCGCCGAACTCGAGAAGCGGCTGGCCGACAGCGTCCGCCAATCGGTGCGCGGGGCGCTGAACCGGGCGCTGCGCAGCCGCCGTCCCAAGCAGGCCGACATCGACTGGCAGCGGACGATCCGCGCGAACCTGCACAACTGGCTGCCCGAGTACCGGACGATCGTGCCGGAGCGCCTGGTCGGCTTCGGACGCCGCAACCCCGGCTTCGCCAAGGAGGTCATCCTCTGCGTCGACCAGTCGGGTTCGATGGCGAGCTCGGTGGTGTACGCGTCCATCTTCGCCTGCGTGCTGGCGTCCGTCCGCAGCCTGTCGACCCGTTTCGTCTGCTACGACACCTCCGTGGTCGACCTGACCGACGAGCTCTCCGACCCGGTCGAGGTGATCTTCGGGACGCAGCTGGGCGGCGGCACCGACACCACGCCCGCTCTGCGCTACTGCGCCCAGTTGATGACGCGCCCGTCCGACACCGTGGTGGTGCTGATCTCCGACCTCTACGACAGCGACCCCGAGGCGATGCTGGCCGAACTGGCCCGCTTCACCGCCGC
>CAZLWS010000142.1:0-7206 GCA_964563205.1 uncultured Propionibacteriaceae bacterium
CGACAAGGTGCAGCTGGTCGGCGACGACCTGTTCGTCACCAACGTCGAGCGGCTGCAGCGCGGCATCGACACTGGCACCGCCAACTCGCTGCTGGTGAAGGTGAACCAGATCGGCTCGCTCACCGAGACCATCGACGCGGTCACCCTGGCGCACCGGGCCGGCTACACCACCATGATGAGCCACCGTTCCGGCGAGACCGAGGACACCACGATCGCCGACCTGGCCGTCGCCCTCGGCTGTGGCCAGATCAAGTCCGGCGCCCCGGCCCGGACCGAGCGGGTCGCGAAGTACAACCAGCTGCTGCGCATCGAGGAGGATCTGGACGACGCCGCGCGCTACGCCGGCGCCGCCGCCTTCCCGCGGTTCAAGGGCTGACAACGCCCCGACACTCGCCGCGGTTGCGTCGGGTCGCACCCGGAGCCGCCTATCCTTGACCCGATGAAGGTCACGGATCATGGCTCGCGACACGCGTAGCCCGCGCTCAGCCAGCACCGGCCCGGGACGCTCTGCCAGGCGTCCTCGGGCCGGTTCTGCTGCGCCCACTCCGCAGTCGGATCCGGAGGCGACCGTCAACCTGGCAGAGCCGGCCCCGGCTTCTGGCGGCGCTCGCGCGACCCTGCTGGGGCTGGGCGCCCGGATCACCGGGCGGGCGCTGGTGCTGGCCGCCGTGCTCGTCCTGCTGGGCCTCTCCTACGCCTCGAGCCTGCGGATCTACCTCGATCAGCAGCACCAGCTGGCCCTGGCCGAACAGCAGATCGCCGAGCGGACCGTCCGGATTGCCGACCTGCAGGCCGAGCTCAAGCGCTGGAACGACCCCGACTTCGTCCGCGCCCAGGCCCGCGACCGGCTCGGCTGGGTGATGCCGGGGGAGATCGGCTACCAAGTGGTCGACGAGAACGGTGAACCGATTGGCGTCGGCCTCACCCTGGAGGCCGAGCAGCAGCTCCCCGCCGGTGAGCACGAGCCGATGTGGTGGGACCGCATGTGGGGCTCCGTCCAGACCGCCGACGCCCCGGCTCGCAAGGTGACGACGCGCTGATCATGCCGATCGAACCGATGACCGCCGCCGACGAGGCGGCGATCGAAGCCCAGTTGGGACGTCCGCCGCGCGGGGTCATCGGCATCGCGTGGCGGTGCGCGTCCGGCCACCCCGGGGTGGTCGCGACCGAGCCCCGGCTGCCGGACGGCACCCCCTTCCCGACCACCTACTACCTCACCTGCCCGACCATGACCTCCGCGGTCTCCACGCTGGAGGCCGGCGGTGTGATGGCCGAGATGACCGCCCGCCTCGGCGCCGATCCGGAGCTGGCGGGCGCCTACCAGCGAGCCCACGAGGCCTACCTGGCAGACCGTGCCCGCTACGGCGAGGTGCCCGAGATCGCCGGCGTCAGCGCCGGCGGCATGCCGACTCGGGTGAAGTGCCTGCACGTCCTGGTCGGCCACGCGCTCGCCGCCGGCCGCGGCGTAAACCCGCTGGGCGACGAGGCGGTGGCCCTCCTGGTCGCCGCCGGGGTGCGCTGCCTGGCGAGGACGGATCGCCAGCACTGAGCCGCTGCGGCGGGCTCTCAGCCGGCGGTCCAGCTGAGGCCGGCCTCGGCCAGGTCCAGCCGCCAGGCGCCTGGCGCCTGGCCTACCAGCGGCTCGAGCACCAGGGATTCGATGTTGCGCTGCAGGTGGCGGGCGCCGCGGGCGGGGTCGTGGCCGGCCCGCGCGATGTGGTCACGCGCCGCCGGGGTGATCGACAGCTGCCAGCCACGGGCTCGGAGCCGCTCGCCGGTGCGTTCCAGCTCCTTGTCGAGGATCTGCCGGATGGCTCGCGGTGACAGCGGACGGCAGACCAGCACCGCGTCCATGCGGGCCAGCAGCTCCGGCGGCAGCGTGTCGGTGACCTTCCGCTCGATGGCGGCGACGATGTCGCCGGCGGCGGCGTCCGGCGACGACTCGCCGAACCCGACCCTGGCCCGGCTCGCCTCCGCCGCGCCCAGATTCGAGGTGAGGACGACGGTCACGTCGGCGAAGCCGACCTGCCGGCCGCTGGAGTCGGTCAGCCGGCCGGAGTCGAAGACCTGCAGAAAGGTGTTCCACACCGCCGGATCGGCCTTCTCCAACTCGTCCAGCAGCAGCACCGAGCGCGGCCGGGCGGCGATCCGGGTGCTCAGCCAGCCGGCCGGGTCGTCCGACCCGATGTAGCCCGGCGGCGGCCCGAACAGCCGGTTCACCGAATGCGGCTCGCTGTACTCGCTGAGGTCCACGGTCACCAGGGCGTCCGCCGATCCGTGGAGCACCTCGGCCAGGGCCCGGGCGATGGCCGACTTTCCGACGCCGGTCGGCCCGGCGAGCAGGAAGATGCCGTTGGGCCGCTCGGGCCGCAAGTCGAGCCCGGCGGCGGTGAGGCCGACGCGACGGCTGATGGCGCCCAGCACGTCGTCCTGCCCGACCACGCGATCGACCAGCCCGGCGAGGATCTCGCCGGTTCGCCAGCGATCCCCGACGGCAGAGCCGGGGGTCGCGGCGGGGGCGGTCGTCGATGGGGAGTCGGGGTCAGCTGAGCGCGCCGGGACGCCGGCGGGAAGCTCCAGCACCTCTGCCAGCGCGCGGGCCAGATCCGCGGCCCGCCAGCCGGCGATGGCATCGAGCCAGCGCACGAGTTCGCGAGCGGCCGCGCTCATCCGGCGCGGGCCGGGAGCGGCGGCCAGCTCCGCCAGCCCGGCGGCGACCCTGGCGGCCATTTCGGGGCCCAGCGACCCGGCGGCGGCCGGGTCGACCTCCAGCCAGGCCGCCGCCAGATGGACGGGCTCGAGCTCGGAGTGGGAGCGTCCGTCGGCGATCCGGTCGGCGGCGGCCAGGATCGAACTGCGCAGGGAGGCGGCGCCCAAGGTCATCGGCGTCCTTCGAAGAGGAAGCCGTCGGCAGCGGCGCGCACCAGCAGGTCGGCGAACTCCTGGTAGACGTCGGGGAGTTGGCCGTCGGGGGGCGGGATCGGCCAGGAGCCGTCCTTGTACCGGCCATACGGGTCGGGGAGGGCGGCGAACTTCGGCTCCGCCCAGCGGTTGACCAAGGCCTGGGTCACCTGCTGCCACGGCGCGTCCCGCACGGGCGCGTGCTCGAACAGGTCCGGGACGTCCTCACCGATCCAGCCCGCAGCGCCCCGCCTGGCCAACTCCTCGAAGCCCCGGTCGATGACGGTGAGCCTGCGGCCGACGCTGAACGGCAACTCCTCGGGCAGACAGTCGGTCCAGCCGGCGTCGCCCAGCAGGTGGCGGCCGCCGCTGGAGGCGTCGAGGCGCATCACGGTGGCGGCGATCAGCCGGGCGCCCGCCCGGGCCCGCACCTCGTCGTCCTCCCCGATCGGGCGGAGCAGGAACAAGCCGAGGCCGAGGCAGGCGGCGGCCGCCTGGGAACGTCCGGCGGAGCCTTGGGGCAGCGAGAACTCCCACGGCCGGGAGATGCTCGGCTGCGAAGGCCCCGCGGCGCCGTAGTCCGATCGCAGCCGCTCGATGAGGCGGAGGAAAGGCGCCCGGCTGATCCGCGGAGGCGGGTGGCCGTCCATCGCCGCGTAGCAGTACGCCCGGTCCAGTTCGTCCGCGGTGTCGGAGCCGACCGCCTCTGGGTGCTCCTGCAACCAGCCGTGGGCCAAGGAGAGGGCGGTGTAGGGGTCCGGAGCCCGCCGCAGCGGTTCGAGGGTGGCTCCGGCGGCCTGGCAGCTGCGGTGCGCTTTCGCGTAGGCCAGCGCCAGCCGGGGCGCCTCGGCCACCCCGCCGGCGACCAGGTCGGCGTTCTCCAGGAGTTGGCGCAGGTGGCCGAGCCCGCGGGGATGCTGCCCGACCAGGTCGATCGCCCAGAGCACGAGTTCTGGATCGCCAGATTCGTGCACCGCCCAATCGGTGAGCGCCCCCAGCCCGGCGTCGGCGAGGCCGTTGATCAGCTCCCGGGCGTCCGCGAGCAGGATGAGCGCCTGCCAGAGCAGCCCGCTGCTGGTGGAGCGCACCGTCTCCAGCTCTTCAGGAGACAGCGCGGCGAGCTCGTTGAACACCTCGTGCAGCGCGGTGGGCTCGTCGTCGGCCAAGGTCACCGAGACCTCGCGCGCGGCGAGGGCCTCCAGTCGCAGCGGCGGATCTTCCGCGAGCGCCGCTGCGACCCCGTCCCAGTGCGCGGTGAGGAGTTCGGCGGCCTCGGGGTAGCGGTGCAGCCTGCGCAGCAGGCGTCCGTGGTGCAGGATGTCGCGGGCGGTCGCGGCGTCGAACTCCTCGCCTGGTGCCGGCAGCAGGTGCTCACTGTGGCTGAGGGCCTCCTCCGGCCGGTCCAGCTCTTCGAGGCTGTACACCGCCATCTGATGCAGCCAGGGCAGCACCGTGTCGGACAGCCACTTCGGCTTGAACTCGGCGAGCAGCCGTTCGGCGCGAGCCAGGCAGTCGGCGTAGTCGGCTTTCGCCCAGGCGAACCCGACCAGCTCGAGTTCGGGCTGGACCCGGTCCTTGGCCGGGACCGTCGACTCTTCCAGGGCGCGGGCGAGGGTGCTGAACGCCTTCTTCGGCCGGCCCGCTGCCGACAGCGCCTTGGCCAGCACCACCGCCGCGTCCAGGGCGGGTTCGGATTGGCGTCCGGCGCCCAGGCGTCGCCGGGTCAGCAGGGTCTCAGCGGTCTGCACCGCCGCTTCGGACAACCCGGCCTCGGACTGCAGCCCCGCCAGCGACTCCAGCAGGCCCAGCGCGTCGGGGTGGTCGGGCCCGAAAGCTTCCTCCACCCACGTCAGCAGCCGGGTGCGGGCGTCGGCGGCGCCGGCCAGGTCGCCGGCCTCCTGGAGCCGCCGCACCTCCACACCCAGCAGCCAGGCGTAGCCGGGGTGGGAGCGTCCGAACTGGCGGGCGACGCTCCGCAGCGCTTCCGGGGCACCCGGATCGCGGCCGGAGAGCCAGCCGTCGAGCACCCGGCAGTGCAGGGTGGCCGGGTGCTCGGCGCCCAGCGTGGCGGTCGCGTCGGCGAGGGTCGTCGCGGCCAGGTCGGCCAGCGACTCGCGGAGGGCTGGGTGGGTGTTGGCGACGACGCCGGAGGCGAGCCAGAGCCGCTCCCACACCGCCCCGAAGGGATCGTCCCGGAAGCTGTGGGGGACGTCGTCGGCCAGCTCGCGCACCAAGGCTGCGGCGCGCTCCTCGGCGTCCGACCAGGCGAGGGCCTCGGCGAGCTGGCCGCGCGCCCGGGCAGTCACCGGGGATCCGCCGCCGAAAGCCGCGCGGGCGCCCGCCACGATCCGCTCGAGGTCGGCGACCTGGTTCAGTTCGCCCGTGGCGCCGTCGCACTGCGCCTGCAGGAGTTCGAGCCGCAGCTGAACCGAGGGGTCGGTCGCTGCCGCCGCCAGCGGCTGGAGCCGCAGCCCTGCCTCCGCCCAGCGTCGGGCGTAGCACAGCCACTTGACGGCCTCCTCGATCTGGTCGACGGTGCCCGGCGTCGCGGGGTCGAGCAGTTGACGGGCCGTTTCGAGGCACTCTTCGATCCGGCCGGCCTCGCCGAGCTCACGACAGCGTTCGGCCGGGTCGGCGGCGGGCTGGGCGCCCGTCACCGGCAGCCCGGCGGCCGCCACAGCCTGGCGGAGCCGGTCGGTGAGCCGCTGGCTGTCCGGGACGAAGTCGGGATAGTCCCGCACTGTCACCGCCGTCCGCTTGACGAGCGGTCGGATCGACTCCGGCAGTTCGTCCGGACGCGGCATGGCGGCGCCGGCGACCAGCACCGGGACGACGACGTCCACCTGGGCCAGGGCCAGCTCCACCTCGCGGCGGACGTCGTCCTCGGGGATGCTCAGCCGCTGGATGCCGTCCTGGGTGATCGTCGTCCAGCGCGGGCCGATCACCACCAGGACGGCGGTGCTCCGCGCGATCTCGTCCGCGATCCACGCCTGGTAGTCGAGCCCGGCAGGCAGCGAGGCGTGGTCGAAGAAGATGTTGTCCTCACCGAAATCGCCGCACAGCTGCTGCCAGAGATTGCCGGTGACGGTCTGCGCGTCGCTGCGCCGGTAGGACACGAAGATCCGCATCGCTGACCGCCTCGCTCTCGGGTGACGGGGTTTGCCGTGCCTAGGGTGGGGGTGCCGTGGAGTCTACGCAGTCGCGGGATCGGAGCCGAACCTGGGTCTCGAAACCGGCCATCCCTTAGGCTGCCCACCGGGCCCCCATAGCCCAACTGGCAGAGGCAGGCGGCTTAAACCCGCTCCAGTACGGGTTCAAATCCCGTTGGGGGCACTCAATGTGCGATGTTCGAAACTGCGACACGCGAGACAGTGTCGCGGTTTCCGTCCTTGCTCCTCGCGTTCGCTGCTCTTGCCCGCTGTCACGAGAAGGCGAGGCCGCTCACGACGGCGAACACCAACGCGAGCACGGCGACTCCTTCGATTGCGTGCAGGACAACCGCGAACCAGATGGTGCGATACCGCCGAGCCGCCCAACTGAAGGGCAGGGCTGTGAGAAGCACGATCGGCAGGGTCCAGAGCTTCTGCGTGTGGTAGATCGTGAACAAGGCAGCGTTTGCGAGCCAGTCCCACCGGCCGAACACGCCCTGCATGCGTGGTAGCAGTACCCCGCGGAAGAACAACTCCTCGCCTAGTGCGTAGTTGAAGACGAAGCTGATCACAGCAACGACGAGGATCCACCATTGACCGGCAAACGCAGGATCGGCGAGTCCGCTGATGCTCGCGCCTGTGAGTTCGGTGAGTCCAACGGTCTCCATGAGTGATGTCAGCAGATCGCTGGCGAGCGTGAGCAAGGCGAAGGCCGCGGCGATCGGGATGAGCATCCACCACAGGCGGGGTCGTGGGTTGCCGGTTCGAGGATCGCGAGGCTGTTGCGCCCAGATCCTCGGGGCAATGACGGACCATCGCAGGGTGCCTAGCTCTTGGCGTAGCAGGATCAGTGAGAACACGAATTGCCAGATCATGCCACAGGTCATGAGCAGCCAGAACAACATGCCCGGGTTCATCGAGGTCACCGTGCTGAGCATCGGCCAGACGATCCAGACGAGGATCGCCATCGGCCCTGCGACACCGAGCCAGACGAGCAGTGTGCTTCTCAGCGAGAGTTGCTGAAGCCCGCCTTGCACCGCTGCGCGAGCATCAGGATCCTGAGGCCCTGGTGCTGCAGGAGCTGCCTGAGAGAACTCGCTGATAGCGCGGGTACGGGACCTTTGCCTGGAGTTTGGCATGAAATTGCTCTCTTTCG
>CAZLWS010000143.1:0-7195 GCA_964563205.1 uncultured Propionibacteriaceae bacterium
GTGACGATCATCTCGTCGTCCGGAATCAGATCCTCGTTGGAGAGGTCGCCGTCGGCGGCGATGATCTGGGTGCGGCGGTCGTCGCCGTACTTCTCGACGATCTCGGCCAGTTCCTCGGAGATGATCGCCCGCTGCCTCACCTCGCTGGCGAGGATGTCCTTCAGGTCCGCGATCTCGAGCTCGATCTTGGCCAGCCGGTCGATGATGGTCTGGATCTCCATGGCCGCCAGCCGTCGCAGCTGGGTGTCCAGGATGTAGCGCGCCTGCTCGTCGTCGATGTCGAGCAGTTCCTTCAGCCCGAGCAGCGCTGCCTCGGCCGTCCGGGAGGCCCGGATCAGCGCCAGCACTTCGTCCAGCCGGTTCAGCGCCTTGACCAGCCCGCGGTCCAGGTGGGCCCGCTTCTCGGCCTGCTCCAGCCGGTAGGCGGTGCGCCGCTGGATGACCTGGATCTGGTGGCGCACCCAGTGGCTGATGAACTGGTCGAGCCGCAGGGTGCGCGGCACGTCGTCCACCAGGGCGAGCATGTTGCAGCCGAAGGTGTCCTGCAGCTGGGTGTGCTTGTACAGGTTGTTCATCACCACGCGCGGCTGGGCGTCCCGCTTCAGGACGATCACCAGCCGCTGGCCGGTGCGGCTGGAGGAGTCGTCGCGGATGTCGGCGATGCCGGTCAGCTTGCCGGCCTTCACCAGTTCGGCGATCTTCACCGCGAGGTTGTCCGGGTTGCACATGTAGGGCAGCTGGGTGACGACCAGGTTGGTGCGTCCGGCCTTGTCCTCTTCGATGTCGATGACCGCCCGCATGATCACCGAGCCGCGGCCGGTGCGATAGGCGTCCTCGATGCCCTTGCGGCCCACGATGTAGGCGCCGGTCGGGAAGTCAGGGCCCTTGATCCGCTCCATGGCGGCCTCGAGCAGCTCCTCCTTGGTGGCCTCCGGGTTCTCCAGGTACCACTGGACGGCCTCGGCCACCTCCCGCAGGTTGTGGGTGGGGATGTTCGTGGCCATGCCGACCGCGATGCCGGTGGAGCCGTTGACCAGCAGGTTCGGGAACCGGGCCGGCAGCACGGTCGGCTCCAATTCCTTGTTGTCGTAGTTGGGCTTGAAGTCGACGGTGTTCTCGCCGATGTCGCGGACCATCTCCATCGCCAGCGGCGCCATCCGGCACTCGGTGTACCGCATCGCCGCAGCCGGGTCGTTGCCCGGGGAGCCGAAGTTGCCCTGGCCGGCCACCAGCGGCGCCCGCATCACCCAGGGCTGCGCCAGCCGCACCAGGGTGTCGTAGATCGCCGAGTCGCCGTGCGGGTGGTACAGGCCCATCACGTCGCCGACGATCCGGGAGCACTTGTTCCAGCCCCGGTCGGGACGGTAGCCGCGGTCGTACATCGCGTAGATCACCCGGCGATGGACGGGCTTGAGCCCGTCGCGGACGTCCGGCAGCGCGCGTCCGACGATCACGCTCATCGCATAGTCGAGGTAGGAGCGCTGGATCTCGACCTGCAGGTCGATCTCCTCGACCCGGCTCAGGGTCGGCGCCAGACCGGTGTCGACCACCGCGTCGGCTGCCTCGCCGTCGATCGGTTCGTCGGGGCCGTCAGTCATCTCTTCTCCTTGTCTACCTCGCCATCGCAGCGTCTCCGCCGCGACCCTGGCGTCTCTCTCCGTCATCCCCGCGTAGGCGGGGATCTCGGGTATTCAGTTGTGAGATTCCCGCCTACGCGGGAATGACGGAAGAAGGAGCGAGCTTGACGCAAGCTGCGGGCTTTGACTCAAGCAGCGCTCCTCCCCCACTACACGTCGAGGAAGCGGACGTCCTTGGCGTTGCGCTGGATGAAGCCGCGGCGCTGCTCGACGTCCTCGCCCATCAGGATGGTGAACATCTCGTCGGCGGCGGCGGCATCGTCCAGGGTGACCTGCAGCAAGGTGCGCTTGTCGGGATCCATGGTGGTGTCCCACAGGTCGCCGGCGTTCATCTCGCCCAGGCCCTTGTAGCGCTGGATCGGGTTGTTGGTCGGCGCCGGCAGCTTCTTGCCCGCGGCGAAGCCGGCGTCCCGCAGGGTATCCCGCTCGGCGTCGGAGTAGGCCAGCTCGTGGGGTGCGTTCGTCCAGCGCAGCCGGTACAGCGGCGGCTGGGCCAGGTAGACGTAGCCGCCGTGGATCAGCGGCTTCATGAACCGGAACAGCAGGGTCAGCAGCAGGGTGCGGATGTGCGCCCCGTCCACGTCGGCGTCGGCCATCAGGACGATCTTGTGGTAGCGCAGCTTGTCGATGTCGAAGTCGTCGGTGACGCCGGTGCCCAGCACGTTGAAGATGGCCGCCACCTCCCGGTTCTGCAGGATCTTGTCCAGCCGCGCCTTCTCGACGTTCAGGATCTTGCCGCGGATCGGCAGGATCGCCTGGGTGCGCGGGTCGCGTCCGCCCTTCGCCGAACCACCGGCGGAGTCGCCCTCGACGATGAAGACCTCGCACTCCTTGGGCTCGGTCGAGGAGCAGTCGGCCAGCTTGCCGTACTCCCCCGCCCCGTTGAGCAGGCCCTTGCGGGAGCGGGCCAGGTCGCGCGCCTTGCGGGCGGCGATCCGGGCCTGGGCTGCGGCCTGGGATTTGCGGACGATGTCCTTGCCCTCGGCCGGGTTCTTCTCCAGCCAGTCGCCCAGCAGGTCGTTGACCACCCGCTGCACGAAGGAGCGCGCCTCGGTGTTGCCCAGCTTGGTCTTGGTCTGGCCCTCGAACTGCGGCTCGCCCAGCTTCACCGAGATGATCGCGGTCAGGCCCTCGCGGATGTCGTCGCCGGAGACCCGGTCTTCCCGCTTCTTGATCATCCCCCAGGTCTCGCCCCACTTGTTGACCGTGTTGGTGAGCGCGGAGCGGAAGCCCTCCTCGTGGGTGCCGCCTTCGTGGGTGTTGATGGTGTTGGCGAAGGTGTGGACGCTCTCGTTGTACGAGGTGTTCCACTGCATCGCGACCTCGAGGCTCATCTCGTCGTCCACCGCGTCGATCGCGATGACGGACGGGTGGATCACGTCCTTCGAGCCGGTGAGGTACTTCACGTAGTCGATCAGCCCGTCGGCGTACTGGAAGTGCTGCTCGCGGACGGTCTCGATCTCGTCGGTCTCGGGGTTGTCGGCGTGATCCGGACGGCGGTCGATCAGGGTGATCGACAGGCCCTTGTTCAGGAAGGCCATCTCGCGGAACCGGGTGGCCAGGGTCTCGTAGGAGTAGACCGTGGTCTCGAAGATCTTCGGGCTGGCGTAGAAGGTGACCGTGGTGCCGGTGCCTTGTGCCGGTTCAAGCTGCTCCAGCGGCGCGTCCGGGTCGCCGAGCTGGAAGGACTGCCGCCAGTGATAGCCGTCGCGGCGGACGTCGGCGGTCAGCCGGGTGCTGAGCGCGTTCACCACTGAGACGCCGACGCCGTGCAGGCCGCCGGAGACCTTGTAGCCGCCGGTCCCGAACTTGCCTCCGGCGTGCAGCTTGGTGAGGGCCACGGTGAGCGCCGACATCTTCTCCACCGGGTGCTCCGCCACCGGGATGCCGCGTCCGTTGTCGGTGACCCGGACGCCGCCCTCCTCCAGCAGCTCGACCGTGATCGTGTCGCAATAGCCGGCCAGCGCCTCGTCCACCGCGTTGTCGACCACCTCGTAGACCAGGTGGTGCAGGCCGCGTTCGCCGGTGGAACCGATGTACATGCCAGGCCGCTTGCGGACGGCCTCCAGGCCTTCCAGGACGGTGATCGCGGAGGCGTCGTAGATGCCTTCGGCGACGTGCGCCGCCTCGGCGGCAGTGGTCGCAGCGGACGCGGGAGTCGCAGTGGGATCTTGAGTCACTGAGCGTTTACCCTTCGGACGTGAGAACGGCCACCAACTGCCAGGCAGTGGCGGCTCGGCCGGAACGGATCAAGTCTACCCGATCCGCCCGGAAATCCTGGGCGGCACGACCGGTGAGATGGCACTGACTGGCCCAAATTGGGCCTGCGAAGGCGTTGACAGGCCTTCGTCCGTGGGCGGCTACACGCTCCGGGGTGTCAAGCGGCCAGATCGGCGCAGGGTGTTGTCCGATTGTTGTCCGTTCCCGGCTACTCCCCCGCAAGGTGGGCGAGGCGGGCCACCGAGAGGTCGGCGATCTCCGCGATGGGGCGATCGATGTCGATCGAGAAGCCCTTCTCGTCGGCAGCGAGCGGCTCCAGGGCCTCCAGCTGAGAGGGCAGCAGGGAAGACGGCATGAAGTGGTCGGTGCGTTGCGTCATGCGTCCGGCGAGCAGGTCGCGGCTGCCGGCCAGGTGCAGGAATACGGTTCGCCCGGGAGCGGTTCGCAGCCGGTCGCGGTACACCCGGCGCAAGGCTGAGCAGGTCACGATCGTGGATTCCCCGGCCGCGTCGCGCTCGGCCGTCCAGCCGGCGATCAGGTCCAGCCACGGCCATCGGTCGTCGTCGGTGAGTGGCGTGCCGGAGCTCATCTTGGCGACGTTGGCCGCCGGGTGGAAATCATCCCCCTCGGCCGCTGCCCAGCCGAGCCGGTCGCGCAGCGCTGCCGCGACGGTCGACTTTCCCGAGCCGGCGACCCCCATGACCACCAAGTGCGTGCTTGTCACTCTTGACCTCTCTCCAAGCACCCTAACCCTCTCAGGCGGGTCCCGTCGGCGTCGAACGGATCGATCATTCGGCTAAAGGTGCCGGAAGCCGAACAAGGGTTGCGTTCGGCGCCCTACCCGTAGGTGTCGCGCGGCCCGCGGCCGGGGACGGAACGGCGTCCCTTCTTCCAGGACGGAGCATGCGGACCGATCACCAGCACCCGCTCTACGCTGCCCTGACCCAGCTGCTCGTTCAGCCGCGCGACCAGTTGCGGGGCGATCTGACGCAGCGAGGCAGCCCAGGTGCTGGATTCGGCGCGCACCGTGAGCACCTTGTCGGCGAAGGACTCCGGTTTGGAATGCGCGGCGTTCACCTCGCCGACCAGGCTCGCCCAGCCGCCCAGCAGATGATGGAGCTTCACCTCGGTGTTCCACCCTTGGGTGTCCATGACGTCCTTGATCAGCTCGCCCAGCGCCTCCGGCCCATCGTTGGCTGGGTTTGCCGGACGCTTCCGCTTCCGTGGCGCCGGCGCGGCGTCCCCTCGCGCCGCCCGCGCGACCTGCCGGGCGACGTCCAACCCCTGCGGGTCGTGCTCCGGCGTCGTCATTGCATCTCCGAACGATCCCCGAGGTTCTCGGAACCCAGGTCGGCCCCCGCCCCTTCGTTCGCCGAGTGAGGACGGGGGTCGGGATTCTGGCCGAGCTCGACGGTGAAGTGGCGGCCGGCCACGCTTTCCGGGACGTCGGCGCCGACGGCAGCGGTGATCAGCACCTGCTCAGCGGTCAGAGCGACCGCCGCCAGCCGCTCCCGGCGGATCTCGTCGAGTTCGGCGAAGACGTCGTCCAGGATCAGCACCGGCTCGACGCCGTCCTCGCGCAGCACTCCGAAGCTGGCCAGCCGCAGCGCCAGCGCCAGCGACCAGGATTCGCCGTGTGAGGCGTAACCGCGCGCCGGCAGCCCCGACAGGGTCAGTGCGACATCGTCGCGATGCGGCCCGACCAGCGACAGCCCGCGAGCGATCTCCTCGCCGCGGCGAGCTCTCATTCGCTCCAGCAGGAACTCCATGAGCTCCTGCCGTGACCAGACCCCAGGCACTCCCGAACCGCTCTCCCCTTCCCCAGCAAGGTGTGGCGGATTCTCCGACCTCGGATCACTCGCCACACCTTGCGCGGGCGAAGAGGCAGGCAAGGAAGAGGAATGGTAGGCGGCTTCGGCGTGATTGCGGGTGGGGGCGATGTCGGCGTAGGCGGCCTGCAGCAGCGGGGTGAGATCAGCCAGGGTCGCCAGCCGGGCCTCGATGATCTCGGCGCCGAGCTGGGCCAGCTTCTCGTCCCAGACCGCCAGGGTGGATTCGGCCTCGGCGCCGCGCGGACCGCGTCCGGCCAGGGATTTCAACAGGGTCGAGCGCTGCTTGAGGACGCGCTCGTAGTCAGCCCGCACGCCGGCCATCCGCGGCCAGCGCGAGGTGAGCAGCTCGTCCAGGAAGCGGCGGCGGGCGGACGGATCGCCCTTCACCACGCTCAGGTCCTCCGGCGAGAAGACCACCACCCGCAGCGCGCCCAGCAGATCCCGCGGCCGCTTGAGCGGCGCCCGATTGAGGCTGGCCCGGTTCGCCTTGCCAGGGATCAACTCCACCTCGAGCAGCAGCTGGCGGGTGTCGTGCAGCCCGGCCTGGACGCGAGCCCGCACCCGCGCACGCTCGGCGCCGTGCCTCACCAACGGCAACTCGGACGCCACCCGGTGCGAACCCAGCGTGGCAAGATACTCCACCGCCTCGACCAGGTTCGTCTTCCCCTGCCCGTTCGCCCCGGTGAACACCGTGACTCCCGGCTCCAGCGGAACGTCGACGACGGTGTAAGAGCGGAAGTCGACCAGGTTGAGGTGGGTTACGAACAACTCAGGAGGCGGCCGCGTGGTCGACCGGCAGGCGCATCAGCATGATCACGTGGCGGTAATCCTCGCGGACGTCGCCGTCGATCTCGTCCAGGCCCATCAGCAGACAGGGCTTGCCCGGCGCGGTGAACGAGAACTGGACGTACGGGGCGTCCAGCGCGGCCAGGGCGTCGGAGATGTAGTGCGGGTTGAAGCCGGCGGCGGTCATGGTGAGGCCCTGGCCGGTGACGTCGGTCACCACGGCCTCGAGCGCTTCGACGGCCTGGGCCTGGTCGCCGGTGGCGGCCTCCAGGGTGATCGAGCCGTCGCCGATCAGCATGCGCAGCGAGGTGTTGCGCTCGGCCACCAGGCCGACCCGCTTCACCGCGGCCTCCACCTCGGCGGTGTTCGCCCGCACCGTCACCGTGGGCTGCACGTTCATCAGGTGCCGCACCTTGGGGAACTCGCCGTCCAGCAGCCGAGTGGTGATCTCCCGGACGCCGGCCGCACCGGTGCCCTCGAAGCCGATCAGGCCGTCGCCGGTGGCCGCGCTCGACAGGCTCAGGGTGATCTCGGTGCCCGAGGTCATCGACCGCGCGGTCTCGGAGAGCACCTTGGCCGGCACCAGAGCGGCACCCTCGCTGGCCGTGCTGCGCGGGTTCCAAGGCAGCTCCTTCAGCGCCATCCGGTACCGGTCGGTGGCCAGCAGCGAGAGGGTGTCGCCGTCGATCTCCATGCGGACGCCGGTGACCACCGGCAGCA
>CAZLWS010000144.1:0-7154 GCA_964563205.1 uncultured Propionibacteriaceae bacterium
GAGGCCTGCTCCTGCTGGTCGGCGTTGTTGCGCAGGCCCTGCGCGCCGGTGCGGAGCAGGGACGCCGCCGCGGCGATCCGGCCAGCATGCGCGGAATCCCAGTCGGCGCGGAACCGGACGGCGTCCGCCCCCTGCCAGGGGCTGCTGCGCACCGACCCGCCGACCGCCATCCGGCAGGTCTCGAGCTGGTCGGCCGCGCGGTCGAATTGCGCTGCGAGCGACCGCAGCTGCGCGATGTCGGCGCCGTGCATGGCCATCGATCGGCTTTCCTCTCTGACGCGGGTCGGAAGGTGTCCCCGTCCAGCGAGAGCGGGTGGCGGCACTGGCCCGCCACCCGCCTCACTGAGCCGGTCAGTTGGAGGAGGTGCTCTCCTGCTGGGAGGCGTTCTGGGTCGCCTTGGCGCCGGCATCGCGCAGGGCGTTCGCCACATTGCGCAGGGCGGCGGTGTGCTGGCCGGACCACTCGTTGCGGAAGTTGGTCGCGTCGGGGCCCTCCCACTGGGTGCCGTTCAGGGCATTGGTGAGGGTCGAGAGCAGGGTCTCGATCTCGCCCGCCTTCTGGGTGAGCTGCGAGCCGAGCTGCCGGACCTGCTGAACGTCGAGACCCCACATGGCCATGACTTTTCTCCTTAGGGATAGGTTGCGTTTGCGTCACCCAGGCTAGACGGCGGACGGCTCAGGCGCGATGGGGTGGAATCCCCATGCCCTCCGCCGGTGCTCAGCGCTGGGCGACCTGCACCTTCCGGGCCCGTCCGGATTCGATCAGGAAGCCGCGTCCGGCCGGGAAGTCGGCTCGCCGCAGACGGCCCAGCCCAGTGCCGAGCAGGGTGTCGCCGTCCATCTCGCCCGGCGCCAGCAGCAGCCCGCGGCGGCCGGCCTTGAACGGCTGCGCGAGGGTCCACGCCTGCGACCAGGTGGAGGTCTCGGCCTCCCCCACCACGAAGCCGTCGGCCCGGATCGCGGCCTTGATCAGCCGGTCGAGGGCGAACTCGGCCTCCCCCGAGGCGAACTCGGTCAGGTGCTCGACGAAGATCGCCACCGGCATCGGGGCAGCCTCCAGTTCGGCGGCGAGCCGGTCGGCGAGGGCGGCGACTTCGGACGGGCCCTGGGCGGCGGCCACCCAGCCCGGACGCTGGGCAAGGGCCGAGCGGCGGGCGCCGAGGAAGACCCGCTTCAGGTCCGGCGCGCCGGCCGCGACCGCCGCGGCCAGGGTGTCCAGGGCGGTGGTGCGTCCGCTGCCGGGCGGGCCGGCCAGCAGCAGCGTGCCCGAGGGCGCCAGCGTGGCCGCGCCGAGAGTGACGTCGTCCACGCCGAAGACCACGGCCTCGGGGGCGCCGGCGGCCAGATCCCGCAGCCAGACCTGGTCCGGCAGCCGCCGGATCTCGGCCGCCGGGGCGCGGCCGTTGGAGCGCATCCCCTCGGCGAGGGCCTGGACCGCGCGCGACTGGACCGCCACGTTGGGGCTGTCGCCCAGGATGGCGAACTGCACCTCGTCGCCGTCCAGGATGCCGCGTCCGGGCGGCGAGGAGCTCTCCAGAACATCCTTGGGCACCCCGAGCATCAGGTATTCCTCCGGGTCGGCGAGCCGCAGCACGACCCGGCGCTGCACGGTGGACGAGATCGAGTTCGGCACCGCGTTCGGGCGGTCGCCGGTCATCACCACGTGGACGCCGACCGGGCGGCCGTCCGCGGCGATCTGGGCGAAGGCGGTGAACCAGGCGGCGTTCTGCGCCGAGCCGAACTCGTAGCGCTCCCGGAAGCCGCCGATGCCGTCCACCAGCAGCAAGTAGCGGGGTTCGTCGGGGGCCTTGGCGAGCAGCCGGTACTCCGCGATCGTCCCGGCCCGGACGGCGGCGTAGCGCGCGGCGCGCTCGTCCACCACGTCGCGGATCATCCGCAGCAGCCGGATCACCCGCTCCTCGTCATCGCCGTCGATGACCGCCCCGACGTGGGGCAGGTCCTCCAGCATCCGCAGGCCGCCGGAGCCGAAGTCGAGCCCGTAGACGTGGATCGGGCCGCCGCGCGCGGTGAACGCGGACGCGGCGGCGATCGTCCGCAGCGCGGTCGATTTGCCGGAGCCGCCGGTGCCGAAGATCGCCATGTTGCCGTCCTTGTCCGGCTCGTAGGCGATGGTCGGCTGCGCCTGCGAGGCCGGGTCGTCCAGCACGCCCAGCAGCAGCTTCTCGTCGGTGCGCGGGTTGGGCAGCAGCGCCAGGTTGTAGACAGCGGCGAGTTCCGGCAGCCACGGCTTGCGGGGCGCGGGGACGCCGGCCTGCCCGGCCGCGGCGGAGATGGTGGCGACCATGCGGGCGATGTCGGGCGGCCCCGGATCAGCCAGGACGACCGCCCCGGCCTCCGGCACCTCCCAGAGCGCGCCCGCCCCGAAGGCGAGTTCGGTCACGTCGATCCGGGGACGGGGCGGGGCGTCGGAAGTCCAGCCGCCGGCGTAGCCGGTCTGGAAGGGCTGCAGCCGGCCCGGGCCGGTCTTGGCGGCGCCGCGACCCGGGATGGACGGGTCGAAGTGGGCGGCCATCGGGTCGCCCAGGATGTCGACCGAGTCGTCGGTGTCGGCCATCCGCAGCGCGATCCGCAGGTTGGTGTTAGCCCGCAGGTTGTCCTTGATGACGCCGGCCGGACGCTGCGTGGCGAGCACCAGGTGCAGGCCGAGCGAGCGGCCGCGCTGGGCGACGTCCACCACGCCGTCCACGAACTCGGGCACCTCCTGCACCAGCGCGGCGAACTCGTCCACCACGATGATCAGGCTCGGCGGGCAGTCCGGGTCGCCGGTCTTCTCCAGGGAGATCAGGTCCTTGGCCTTCTTGCGCTGCAGCAGGTGCTCGCGGTGCCGCAGTTCGGCGCGCAGCGAGGTGAGCGCCCGGCGCACCAGGTGCGGCGACAGGTCGGTGACCAGGCCGACGGCGTGCGGCAGCAGCACGGCGTCGGCGAAGGCGGCGCCGCCCTTGTAGTCGACAAAGAGGAAGGTGAGCCGGTCCGGGCTGTGCGCGGCGGCCATGCCCAGCACCCAGGACTGCAGGAACTCCGACTTGCCGGCCCCGGTGGTGCCGCCCACCAGCGCGTGCGGGCCGTCCCGGCGCAGGTCCAGGAAGAAGGGGGCGGAGCCGGCGTGGCCGACCAGCGCCCGCAGGTTGCCCTCCTTCTTGCGGCGCACCGGCGGGCTGCCGTCGCGGACCACCAGCGAGTTGTTCTCCCGCCACCGGTCGACCACGTGGCCGGCCGAGTCGAGGGTCTCGCGTCCGGCCAGGTCGGCGTAGGAGACCTGCCGCGGCAAGTCGGAGTCGTCGGCCTCCGGAGAGCCGATGTCGACCACCGGCGAGAGCGCGCGGGCGAGCCGTTCGGCGCGGTCCGCGGAGACCGGGTCCACCGCCACCGGATGCACCAGGTCGCCGTCGCGCACCTGGCCGACGACCGCGCCGGCGTCCGTGGTGTCGACGGAGAGGTAGGTGCGGCAGGCGGCGGGCAGCCGGGAGACGGCCTCGGCGCACCAGACCACGTGGACGCCGGCGTCGGCGCCGGTCTCGGCCAGCCGGGTGAGCCGGCCGCGGTCGACCGGCGCGTCGTCCTCGACCAGGACGATGACCGCCGGCAGGACCGGGCTCTCCTGGGTCTGCTCGGGCTTGCGCTCGGCCCCCCGCGGCTTCGGCCCGCCCTCGGTGCGGGCGTCGATGAGGCCCTCCAGCTGGGAGAGCAGCCCGGAGGCCGCGGCCGGTCCGTCGGCGATGTGCTCGCCCTCCAGCGGGCTGTGCGAGGAGGTGGTGTGCGGCGTCCAGGTCAGCCATTCCCAGCCGGCCTTGGAGCCGGGTGAGACCAGCGCGGCCAGCACCACCTCGGCGGGCGAGTGCAGCGCCAGCAGCTGCAGCACCAGCCCGCGTGCGGCGGCCCCGCGGGCGGCGACCGGGCCGGCGACGCCCACCGCCCCGCAGTCGCGCAGGTCGGCGAGGATCGGCACCCGGTCGAGCTGGGCGAACTCGGCCTGCAGCGCCAGCAGCTGATCCCAGAACTCCGGGTAGGTGTCGTTCGCGCTGGGCAGCGGGACGCTGTTCCGGCTCGCCGCGCGGCCGGCGCCCAGGTTCAGCTTCAGGAAGTCGGAATGTTCGGGGCGACAGGTCCACAGCAGCGGGCTCAGCTGCTCGATGGCCTGCTCGGCGGCGGCGGTCGGCGGAGCCTCGGCGAGCCGGGCGCGGCGTTCGACCTCGCGCTCCCGCTCCAGCCGCGCCTGCAGGGCGAGCATGCCGGCGTCGAAGTTCTGCCGCTGGGTCTTCAGGGTCTTGCGCGCCGTGGAGCGCTGGTCGACGAAGGCGCCGATCAGCAGCAGCGGGGTGAGCGCCATGAACAGGACGCTCATCAGCTGCTGGGTGACCAGCCACAGCACGCCGCCCATGATCAGCGGGGCGGCGAGGGCGACCATCGGGAACCGCTGCGGGGGGATCACCCCGGGCGGCTTGGGCGGGGTGAACTCACCCCCCGAGTACCGCAGCACCACCCGCGGCGAGCGGACGTGCTCGACCACCGGCCCCGGCGCGCCGCCGGCCTGGCCGAGCGGGACGACGCAGAGCGAGGTCTCCCCCAGCACCACCACCTCGGACGGGGTGAGCACCGCCCGGGAGACCGGGTCGCCCGAGAGCAGCACCCCGTTGGCCGAGTTCAGGTCGGTGATCTCGATCTGGGCGCCGACGGTGATCCGGGCGTGCCGCTTGGAGATCAGCGGGTCGGTCAGGCGAAGGTCGACGCCGTGGTCGCGTCCCACCACGGTGGCGCCGCTGGGCAGCGGGAACTCGCGGCCCGCGTCCGGTCCGGAGAGCACCCGGAGCATCGCTTGCGCTTGTCCGCCGGCCTGGCCCGGGAAGGCCCGCACCAGCTCGATCCGGGAACCGGAGCGGATGCCCGCGTCAAGCACGCTGGCCTCGCCGTCGATGACCCGGCTGGCGTCGGCCCCGGCGAAGACGTCGGTCACCCGCAGCGTCAGATCCTCGGGCACGACCCCGGTGGTGGACGGGTCGGCGGCGGCCAGGTGACGGGCGATGTCGGCCACCGAGGCGGTGGCGTCCGCGGTGATGCTGAGGTCGACCTCGTCGGAGGGCCGGCGCAGCGTGACCTTCAGCCTCACGAGAACTCCTCGGGGTTGTCCAGCATCGGCAGGTCGGCGCGGGTGACCAGGCGGGCCGCGACGGCGTACTCGACCAGCCGGGCACGGCGGTTCATGGCGTGGTCGTCGATCCGGCCGCGCAGCCCTTTCACGCCGGCCCGGTCGAGCTTGTCGCAGACGTTGTCGAGCTTGCGGTTGAACCGGGTCAGCGCCCAGCCCAGGCGTTCGGCGGCCCGCGACGAGGTCGGGATGTCGCTCATGCCAGTGCCGTCCAGCTGCAGGACGGGCTCGGCCAGAGCCAGCATGAGCAGCTTCTGGGAGGGGGTGAAGGCCAGCACCCCGACTGTGGTCTGGCCGTCCGGCGAGGCGGGTTCGACCTGGTCGAAGACCGGTTCGGCGAGGTGGATCGACAGGTCGTAGGTGGTCTGCCCCGCGCTGAACACCACGACGGTGTGCTCGAAGACCAGCGGCAGCCGGCCGCCGGGCGCCAGCCAGGACTGCATCCTGCCGGCGCCGTCGGAGACGGTCACCGCGAGCCGGGAGCCGACGTTCGACAGCACCCACAGCCCGCCGGCGAACTCGATCTCGAGCAGCCGGCGATGCAGGAAGGGGTTGTCGTCGACCACCAGGTCGGCGTCGCGTCCGATCGCGAACGGGCGGGCGGCGTCCACCTGATGCCACTCCCCGCAGAACTCCACCGCGACGCCGCCCTCCGGGGCGACGAAGGCGGGCTGGATCGGGCCGGTCATGGCGCGCACCCTACCGCCGGACTGTCCGAGGCGCGGCCGTTCGCCCGCCGCAGCAGCACCTCGATGCAGGTGCGGCCGGACGTCGCCTCGGGGACGGTGACGGTCGGCTCCGTGACCACCTCCGGGTCGTGCTCGACGCCGGCCTCGTCCAGCCGCCACAGGTAGACGTCGCCCTCGTGGGGTTCGGGATTGCCCCAGGTGAAGGTGACCTTGCCGTCCTTCGCCTCCCCCGCCAGGTCGGTGACGGCGGGCACCGCGCCGGGCGGGATCGGATCCTGAGGCTCGGCGGACGGCGTCGCGGTGGGCGGGGGCGGCTCGGGGGCGGGCGGATTGCCCAGCAGGAGCATCGCCAGCCAGACGACGGCGCCCACGGCGAGCAGGCCGAGCACGGCGAGCAGCGGCCAGCGAGGCCGGCGCCGTTCCGGCGTGGCCGGGGCTGCAGAGGCGGACGGCGGACGCAGCGCGGTGTCGGCGACCTGCGGGGCGAGCGGCGCGGCCAGCGCGGCCGGGCTGAACCGGGGCCGGACCGGCGCCGCGGTGTCGGCCACCGGCGACTGCGGCGTCACCGGAGCCGATGCGCCTTGGGGGTCGATGGTCACCACCGAACGGATCCGGGTGGCGTCGTCGTCGGAGTCGAAGGCGACCGGCTCGGGGGCGTCCTCCATGACGTCCACGCCGGTGGGCTGCATGCCGAGCTCGATCTGCACCCGCTGCAGGGCGCGGGCGAACTCCAGCGCGCTGGCGTAGCGCTGCGCCGGATCCTTGGCCATGGCGGTGGCGAGCACCCGTTCCAGGGAGGGCGAGACGTCGGGGCGTCCGATCGGCGGCAGCGGCAGCGACTGCACCCGGCCCATCAGGTCGACGCTGGTGTTGGCGGCCCCCGGCAGCTCGAACGGGGTCCGGCCGGCCAGCAGGGTGTACAGGGTGGCGGCCAGCGAGTAGACGTCGGAGCGCTCGTCGCTGCGTCCGTCGGCGGCCAGCGCCTCCGGCGGCGCCCACGGGACCGACATGCCGGCCTGGGCGGAGGACGAGGCGGTGGCGGCGATCCCGAAGTCGGTCAGCGCGGGGCGTCCGTAGTCGGTGACCAGGATGTTGGCCGGCTTGATGTCTCGGTGCAGCACCCCGGCGCGGTGCACGGTCTCCACGGCCCCGGCGATCTGGATGCCGACCCGCAGCGCCTCGGCCTGGGAGAACCGCTCGACGCGGTAGCGGGCGTGCAGATTGGGACGCGAGCAGTACTCCATCACCAGGTAGGGCCGGCCGTCCTCGGAGACCCCGGCCTGGTGCACCGACACGATCGA
>CAZLWS010000145.1:0-3824 GCA_964563205.1 uncultured Propionibacteriaceae bacterium
GCCCACCGGACGGTCGCCACCGACGGGATGCCGAGCCGCTCGTACACCTCGGCGCGGCCCTGGTCGTAGATGCGGGCGACGACGTTGTGGACGTCGAAGGTCTCGCGCACCACGCGGGCCGCCAGGATGTTGGAGTTGTCGCCGCTGGAGACGGCCGCGAACCCGTCCGCGCGCTCGATGCCGGCCTTGATCAGCACCGCCCGGTCGAATCCGACGCCCTTGACGGTCTTGCCCTGGAACTCCGGGCCGAGCCGGCGGAACGCCTCCTGCATGATGTCGATCACCGCCACGGAGTGGTCGCGGCGCTCCAAGCTGCGGGCAAGCAGCGCACCGACACGCCCGCATCCCATGATCACGATGTGCACGGGGCTGACGCTACACCGGTTCGCACCCCGATGTGAGCCGCCGTTTTCGGATGTGGGCATCTTGCGATTTGGGGATCCGGGCATAGAGTGCGTCATCGTGGTTGTCACCGACTTGGTGAAACGGCTGCTGGTCGGCCGGAAACTCTCCAGCTCTCAGCTGGGAGAGACGCTTCTGCCCAAGCGGATCGCACTGCCGGTCTTCGCCTCCGACGCGCTGAGCTCGGTGGCCTACGCCCCGGACGAGATCCTGCTCACCCTCTCGCTGGCCGGAATGGCCGCCCTCGCCTTCTCGTGGGAGATCGCGGTCGCCGTCGCAGTGGTGCTCGCCATCGTGGTGATGTCCTATCGCCAGACCGTCCACGCCTACCCCTCCGGGGGCGGCGACTACGAGGTGGCGACGGTCAACCTGGGGCCGAACGCCGGGCTCACGGTGGCCAGCGCGCTGCTGGTCGACTATGTGCTGACGGTGGCCGTCTCGGTCTCCTCGGGCATCCAGAACGCCAAGGCGATGTTCCCTTTCCTGACCGGCCACGAAGGGCTGGCGGCGGCGATCGTGATCGGCGTGCTGATGGCGATGAATCTGCGCGGGGTGCGGGAATCGGGCGCCCTGTTCGCCATCCCGACCTACGGGTTCATGCTCGCCGTGCTGGGCATGACCGGCTGGGGGATGTTCCGCATCTTCGTCCTGGGCGAGCCGCTGCAGGCGCCGACCGCCGAGCTGGAGGTCGTCGCCGCGCCGGGCTACGAGAACTTCTCCGGGGTGCTGGTGGTGATCCTGCTGGCGCGCGCCTTCTCGTCCGGCTGCGCGGCGCTGACCGGGGTGGAGGCGATCTCCAACGGCGTCCCGGCCTTCAAGGAGCCCAAGAGCCGCAACGCCGCCACCACCCTGGCGCTGCTCGGCGGGGTCTCGATCACGATGCTGGCCGGCATCGTCGCGCTGGCGGAGGCCACCGGGCTGAAGCTCATCGACGAATCTGGCGGGTCGTCGTTCCTGCGCGACGGGAACCCGGCCGACGTCGCCCACGAGACCGCCATGGGCCAGCTCGCCCGGACCGTCTTCGACACCTTCCCGCCCGGCTTCTACCTGGTGATCGTGGCGACCATGGTCATCCTCTTCCTGGCCGCCAACACCGCCTTCAACGGCTTTCCGGTGCTGGGCTCGATCCTCGCCCGGGACGGCTTCCTGCCGCGCGCCCTCTACACCCGTGGTGACCGGCTGGCCTACTCCAACGGAATCATCGCGCTGGCGGTGGCGGCGATCGGGCTGGTGCTGGCCTTCAACGCCAGCGTGACCTCGCTGATCCAGCTCTACGTGGTGGGCGTGTTCGTGTCGTTCACGGTCAGCCAGCTGGGCATGAAGCGGCACTGGACCAGGCATCTCCTCACCGAGAAGGACCCGGCCCGCCGCGCCCGGATGCGGCGCTCCCGGGTGATCAACGCCATCGGCCTCACCGCCACCGGGGTGGTGCTCATCATCGTGCTGGCCTCGAAGTTCATCTACGGCGCCTACCTGGCGGTGGCGGCCATGGCGGTGGTGTTCCTGCTGATGCGGGCGATCAAGCGGCACTACGAACTGGTCGCCCGCGAGGTCGCCGTGAACGAGACGGACGCCCGGACGCTGCCCAGCCGGGTGCGCGCGGTGATCTTCGTCCAGGACGTCAACAAGCCGACCATGCGGGCGGTCAACTTCGCCCGCGCCACCCGGGCGAGCAGCATCGAGGCGGTCATCGTCGCCGCCGACGACGCCGAGGCGCACCGGATCGTGGCGCAGTGGGAGCAGCAGGACGTCGGGGTGCCGATCAAGGTGATCGCCTCGCCGTATCGGGCCGTCGTCGAGCCCTTCCTCAGCTACGTGCGCGGGCTGCGCACCGACAACCCGCGCGACGTCGTCTGCGTCTACATCCCGGAGTACATCGTCGGCCACTGGTGGGAGCAGCTGCTGCACAACCAGACCGGGTTCATCCTGAAGGCCCGGCTCAACTTCATGCAGGGCGTGATGACCACCTCGGTGCCCTACCAGCTGGCCTCCTCCCGCCACGTCGTCGAACGGGCCGGACGGGCCGACCCGCCCGCCTGGCGCCGCACCGGCAGCGGCGAGGTGCGGATGGGTGAGGCCATGGACGGCCACCGCCGAGAGTGACCGCCGCGGAAGGCGATAGCGTGACCCCAGGGTCGGCGGACGTAGCGAATTTTTCGGCTTCCGGTGGCTTTTAGCCGAAGAATCGCTGCGTTCGTCGGTCCGAACCTGACCTGAATCCTCAGCGCCGCGAGGGCTGGGCCTTTCGACGTGTCGACCCGGAAGGAGTGACGATGACCGCCGACGCGACGCTGGTGGCCGGCACGGTCACCGGCCCGGTGCGGGTGGGGTCGGTCGCCCACGGTGGGCACTGCGTCGCGCGGGTGGACGGCCAGGTGGTCTTCGTCCGGCAGGCGGCGCCCGGCGAACTGGTCACGATCCGGGTCACCGAGGTGCGCTCCCGATTCGCCCGCGGCGAGGTGGCCGAGGTTCTCGAGGCTGATCCTGCCCGCCGAGTGGCGCCGTGCGCGATAGCCGACCAGTGTGGCGGCTGCGACTTCCAGCACCTGCCGGCCTCCGCCTCCCGGGAGCTGAAGCGGCAGGTGGTGGCGGAACTACTCGCCCACCAGGCCGGCTACGAGTTCACCGGCGAGGTCGAGGGCTTCGACGACGGCTTCGGCTGGCGCACCCGGATGCGCTACCACCGGACGCCGGACGGCCGGCTCGGGTTGCGGGCCGCCCGGTCCGACCAGGTGATCCCGCTGCCTCCCGGAGGCTGCCTGATCGCGGCCGGGCCGATCGCCGACCCCGCCCCGCCGGCCGGCGACCAAGAGGTGATCGCAGCCGCCGCGCACTCCGGGGCCGTGGTCGGCGAGCGGGGGAGCCTGCCCGCCACGGTGACCGAGCGGGTGGGGGAGCATCGCTTCGCGGTGGCCGCGGACGGGTTCTGGCAGCCGCACCGGCTGGCGCCGTCCGTGCTGACCGAGGCGGTCTTGGCGGCGCTTGAGCCGAGGCCGGGCGAGCGTGCCTTCGACCTGTTCTGCGGGGTGGGCCTGTTCACCGCCGCGCTGATCGACGCCGGCTGCCGGGTCTGGGGGGTCGAGGGGGATCGCCGGGCGGTCGGACTGGCCCGGCGCAACGTTCCTCAGGCGACCTTTCACGCCGGGGACGTCGCTGCCTCGCTTCGCCGGCTGCCGGACCGCGCCGACCTGGTGGTGCTCGACCCGCCGCGCAGCGGGGCCGGGCGGGCGGTGATGGCCGCGGTCGCGTCCCGCCGTCCCAGGGCGGTCGCCTATGTCGCCTGCGACCCCGCCGCGCTCGCTCGCGACCTCGCGACGGCCGCCGGGCTGGGCTACCGCGTCGACGGGGTCCGCGCCTTCGACCTGTTCGGCACCACCCACCACGTGGAGTGCGTGGCGGTGCTGCGTCCTGCCTGACCGCCG
>CAZLWS010000145.1:3924-7098 GCA_964563205.1 uncultured Propionibacteriaceae bacterium
CCGGGCGATCCGTGCACGCTGTGCCAGCTGGACGTGACCGGTCCGCAGGACTGTCCGGTGGTCTTCCTGGTGCGTGACGACGTGGAGCTGCAGGCCGAGTGGGCTGCCAGCCGCCGCGCCGCGCGCGGGCTGTAGCGGGTCGCCTCCACGTCGCTCCCGACGCCGACTCTCGCCGAGAGCCCCCTCCTTTCCGCATCGAGGGCCTCCCTCAGCGTCGAGGGCCTCCGCCAAGACACAGGCCCTCGACGACAAGGGAGGCCCTCGATGGATTGGGGAAGGAAGGGAGCGCCTAGCGATCCGGGTGCAGTCGGTTCAGGGTGCTCTTGCCGAACAGCGACTCCAGCAGGTCGACGGCCAGCTCGGCGGTGGCGTTGCGCAGGTCGAGGGCGGGGTTGAGCTCGACCAGGTCCATCGACCCGAGCCGGCCGGTGTCGGCGATCATCTCCATGCACAGCTGCGCCTCGCGATAGGTGGCGCCGCCGGGCACCGGGGTGCCGACCCCGGGGGCGACCGCGGGGTCGATGAAGTCCAGGTCGAGGCTGAGGTGCAGGTGGGTGTCGGCGTCCACCCCGGTCAGGGCGCGGGTCATGGTCTTGCGCATCCCGATCTCGTCGACGAAGCGCATGTCGAAGACCTCGACGCCGAGGGTCCGCAGCAGTTCCTTCTCGCCCGCGTCGACGCTGCGCACCCCGATCTGGCGGATGTCCTCGGTGCGGACGGCGGGGATCTCGCCGGCCAGGGTGGTCAGGGCGTCCGGCCCGAGCCCGGCCAGGCAGGCGACCGGCATGCCGTGCAGGTTCCCGGACGGCGTGAGCTCGGCGGTGTTGAAGTCGGCGTGCGCGTCCAGCCAGAGCAGCCGCAGCTTCTTGCCGGCGGCGCGGCAGTGCGCGGCCACCGCGCTGATCGACCCGATCGCCACGCTGTGATCGCCGCCCAGCAGGATCGGCAGCCGGCCGTCGGCCAACTCGGCGGCGGTGGCGTCGTGCACCGTCCGGTTCCAGGCGATCACCTCCGGCAGGTGCCGGTAGCCGTCGGTCGGCGGAAGCTCCGGGTTGGGCGGCCCGGTGAGGTCGCCGGTGTCGCGCACGTCGCAGTCGAAGCCGCGCAGGGCGGTGCCGACGCCCGCCACCCGGAGCGCGGCCGGCCCCAGCCGGCACCCTTTGCGGGAGGCCCCGACGTCGGTCGGAGCCCCGATCAGCGACACTCTCGGCATGCTGACCCTCCTCGTCCACTCTGCTGCCGATGATGCAACCACGCCCGCCGCTCCCCGGCAACCCGCCCCGCCACCGGCAAAGGTGTGGCCGAAAGCGCGATGTCGGCGAATCCGCCACACCTTGTGGTGATGAGGAAACGGCGAGGGGGTGCCAGGGCGACGGGGTGGCGGGTGGTCCGAGGACGGTGAATCCGCCACACGTTGGCGCCGGTTCGGATTGGGGGTGAGTCGCCGTCGGAGATTGTCGGGGGGCGGGGTTAAGGTGGGTGCTCGCTGACTTCCCCCAGCGGTTCTGTCGGTCGATGTGCCTGGAGTAGTGGATCTCGCGTGGCTGAAAGTTTCGTTCATCTGCACTGCCATTCGGAGTACTCGATGCTGGACGGCGCGGCGCGCCTGAAGGATCTGGTCCGGGGCTGCGAGCAGATGGAGATGCCCGCGATCGCGGTGACCGACCACGGCAACCTGTTCGGCGCCTTCGAGTTCTACAAGGCGGCCAAGGGGTCGGCGGTGAAGCCGATCATCGGGCTGGAGGCCTACCTCACCCCGAAGACCCACCGCAGCGAGCGCAAGCGGGTGCAGTGGGGGGACGGCACGGGCGACGACGTCGCCTCGAAGGGCGCCTACACCCACATGACGATGTGGGCCTCGAACAACGAGGGGATGCACAACCTGTTCCGGCTGAGCTCGCTGAGCTCGTTGGAGGGCTTCTTCTACAAGCCGCGCGCCGACCGGGAGTTGCTGAATCGCTACGCCAAGGGGCTGATCGCCACCACCGGCTGCCCCTCCGGCGAGGTGCAGACCTACCTGCGGCTGGGCCAGTACGACGAGGCGCTGGCCAGCGCGGCCGAGTTCCGCGACATCTTCGGCGCCGGCAACTTCTACGTCGAGCTGATGGATCACGGTCTCGACATCGAGACCAGGGTGCGGCACGACCTGCTGCGGCTGGCCAGGGAGCTGAACCTGCCGCTGGTCGCCACCAACGACCTGCACTACGTCCATGCCGCCGACGCCGAGGCGCACGACGTGCTGTTGTGCGTCTCCTCTGGCTCGAACAAGGACACCCCCAACCGGTTCAAGTTCGACGGCAACGGCTATTACTTGAAGAGCCCGGCGGAGATGCGTCAACTGTGGCGGGAGCTCCCTGAAGCCTGCGACAACACGCTGGCGATCGCCGAGCGCTGCGAGACCCACTTCGACGAGGGCACCGGAACCTACATGCCGCGGTTCGACGTGCCGGCCGGCGAGACCGAGGCGAGCTGGTTCGTGAAGGAGGTGCGGCGGGGCCTGGAGCGCCGCTTCCCCGGCGGCGTCCCCGAGTACGCCACGAAGCAGGCCGAGTTCGAGCAGCAGGTCATCATCGATAAGGAGTACCCGGGATATTTCCTTGTCGTGGCCGACTTCATCAACTGGGCCAAGAACCAGGGCATCCGGGTCGGCCCCGGCCGCGGCTCAGGCGCCGGCTCGATGTGCGCCTACGCGATGCGGATCACCGACCTGGATCCGGTGCCGCACGGCCTGATCTTCGAGCGCTTCCTGAACCCGGAACGTCCCTCGATGCCCGACTTCGACATCGACTTCGACGAGCGCCGGCGGGGCGAGGTGATCCGCTACGTCACCGAGAAGTACGGCGACGACCACGTCTGCCAGATCGTCACCTACGGCACCATCAAGGCCAAGCAGGCGATCAAGGACGCCGGCCGGGTGCTGGGCAAGCCGTTCGGGCTGGGCGAGCAGATCACCAAGGCGTTCACCCCGCCGGTGCAGGGCAAGGACGTCTCGCTGGCCGACGTCTTCGACCCCGAGCACTCCCGCTACGGCGAGGGCACCGAGTTCCGCGCCCTCTACGAGGCCGAGCCCGAGGTGCGCGAGGTGGTCGACACGGCCCGCGGCATAGAAGGCCTGAAGCGGCAATGGGGCGTCCATGCGGCCGGCGTGATCATGTCGAGCGCCCCGCTCACCGA
>CAZLWS010000146.1:0-7081 GCA_964563205.1 uncultured Propionibacteriaceae bacterium
GAGAAGTCCTGGTTCATCTCTCGAGGACGCGGGTTCGATTCCCGCCACCTCCACCCCATGTTCGTCGTTCAAACCCACGACGGACGATGTTCGAGTTCCCGACTCGTCCTCTGCCTCCGGGCGGAGGGCGAGTCGTTGCGCGTGCGGCGTGCCTCCCTGGCTGATGTATCCCTGGCTTGTCGTTTCGTGGATTGGTTCTTCAGGGCAACTTCGGGGGGCCTGAAGGTTGTCTCTACGGCGTCTTGAGCCGGGGCGTGCAGAGTACTCACATGCACCGAGGGGTTCACCGAATCTGGGGGGATCGGCGGCCTGAGGTGAGGAGTTGTACGTCGAGTTGTGCAGGGTGACCGGCTTTCCCTTCGGGTTGGGGGGCTGCGAAGGGGGCCGGTCCCGCCGCGGACGACAGTTCCACGGGGTGCGGCGTGGCGCTTCGGTCGGCATGGGGGATGTCGGCCGAGCGTCTGCCCCCAAGCCCGGCGTGAAGTCGTCCGCCGGATCGATTCACGACATCTCCGCGGTGCGCTTTTGAAGCCTGTCATGTCGCAGCGCGTCTTGAAGCGGACAACGCTGACTTCGCGGTGGGTCTAGGCTGCCGCCATGTCGATGCCGCGTAGCACGCCCGCCGCCGAAGGAGTGGACGCGAAAGGCCTCCTCGCGTTGCTTGACGGGTTTGAGGCGCCTGGGCATGGGTTTCACTCGATCATGGTCGCCCGGCACGGGAAAGTCATTGCCGAGGGGTGGTGGACGCCGTACGCGTCCGATCGCGTGCATCTGGCCTACTCGCTCAGCAAGAGCTTCACGGCCACGGTGCTGGGCAACCTGGCGGGGCGGGGCATGATCGCCCTGGACGCGCCGGTCTGGTCGTACCTCGCTGATCTGGAGACGCTGCCCGAGAAGTGGCGCCGGGTCACCCTGCGGCACTGCATCACCATGACGGTCGGGCACACCGAGGACGCGTGGGACTGGCGCGGCGACGCGGAGCCTTTGCCCGGAGCTTCCGACGTCCCCGACGAACTGCTGGCACGGATTGTCGAGCGTATCCCGGACGGCGAGCCCGGCGAGGTCTGGGCCTACAACCAGGTGGGCACCTATCTGGTGGCACAGGCGATCGCCGCGGCGACCGGCGAGCCGTTGACCGCGCACGTGCGCCGGCTCCTGCTCGATCCGTTCGGCGGGGCGGACGCGAAGGCGCAGCGCACCTTCCAAGGCCACGACCTCGGCTTCAGCGGCATGCACGTCACCACCGAGTCGATCCTGGCGTTGGCGCAGACCTGGCTCGACCGCGGGGTCTGGGAAGGCGAGCGGGTCGTGCCCGCGGACTACGCCGAACGGGCGCCGCTGCCGACCTCGGCCTCCCTGGCGAGCGGCGAGGCCGGCGACTGGGACCGTGGCTACGGTCACTCGTTCTGGAACCAGCGCCACGGCTACCGCGGCGACGGCGCCTTCGGCCAGTACGCCGTGGTGCTGCCCGAGCAGGACGCAGCGGTCGCCATCACCTCCGAGGTCGAGAACATGCAGGAGGTGCTCGATCTGCTGTGGCAGCACCTGATCCCCGCCATCGGCGGCCCGCCCGACCCCGAGGCGGACGCGGAGCTGTCCCGCCGGCTCGGCGCACTGGCGCACCCGCCGCTGTCGGGCGACGAGCGCCGCGAGCCGCTGACCCTGTTGCGAGACGCGTCCTCGCAACTGCCGAAGGCGTACGCGGCGGCGACCCTGGAGCCCGTAACCGACGGACACCTGCTGCGGCTCGACCACTCGTCGGGGACCCAGATCACCAGGATCGGCGACGGCGAATGGCTCGAGTCACGCTGGCCGACGCCACGAGGCCCGGAAGTCGCGGTCGTCGCCAGCGGAGCCTGGCGCGACGGCGTGTTCACCGTAGACCTGCGCCTAGTCGAGACCCCGCACACCGTTCTGGTCGAACTGGACCCGGCACGTGGCGCCGCCCGGCTGAACTGGCGCCTGGAACCGCTCACCGGCGCCGACCCGTTGTGGACGGCAGCCTTCTCTTTCTAGGGCGATCGCGGATCCGCCGGACGGGTCTGAACGCCGCCGGCCCACGAGTTGCGCGTGTTAGGGTCCTCGCGTGAACTCCCAGGCCTCCGACTATCTCGACGTGAATCGCGCCAACTGGGACAGCCGGGCTCCGCTGCACGCCAGGGCGTACGGCATCGACGACCTGCTGGCGGATCCGTCCGCCCTCTCCGGCGTGGTGGCCTTCGACCGGCCCCGGCTGGGCGACCTCGGAGGGCTGGACGTGGTGCACCTGCAATGCCACATCGGCACCGACACCCTCAGCCTGGCGCGGCTGGGCGGAAACCTGGTCGGGGTCGACCTGTCACCGGCGTCGCTGGCTGAGGCTCGCTCGCTGGCCGAGCGGGCCGGCGCGCCGATCGAGTACGTGGAGTCGGACGTCTACGCCGCCCCGCAGGCCCTCGGCGGAAGGCAGTTCGACCTGGTGTACACCGGGATCGGCGCGATCTGCTGGATGCCGAGCATCGACCGCTGGGCGCGGACGGTCGCCGCCCTGCTGCGGCCGGGCGGACGGCTCTTCATCCGCGACGGTCACCCCGTCCTGCACTCGCTGCTGGGCATGGTGGTCGCCGAGGAGCACCCCGATCGCGTCCAGCAGCCCTGGGTCTCCGGCCCCGGAGAGGCGACCCCGGCGCTGGAGTTCCCCTACTTCGAGCAGGTCGCGCCAATGGTGTGGGCGGACGAGACCACCTACGTCGGGGACGAGAAGGTCGGCTCGCCGCTGAGCATGGAGTGGAACCACGGCATCGGCGAGATCGTCACCGCGGCGCTCGCCGCGGGCCTGGATATCACCGGGCTGGTCGAGCACGACAGCGTCCCATGGGAGGCCCTGCCCGGCATGATGGAGTTGGACGACCGTACCGGCGAGTACCGGCTGCGCGAGCGTCCCGAGCGGCTCCCCGCGTCCTTCACCCTGACGGCAGTCAAGGCCGGTCGCTAGGCCTTCTCCTCGGGTTCCATCATGAACTCCCAGGCCAGCCCGTGGCCCAGGACGATCAACGCGATCAGCGCCAGGGACGCCGCCTGCAGCGGGCTGAGGCCGACGACGCCCGCAACCGCAGGGAAGACTCCCAGCAGCAGCACCAGCAGGTAGAGCACCGCCACCAGCCAGCGGTGGCGGCGGAACGGGCCCCGCGTAGCGCCCCGGTCGATTCGCACGAGCGTCAGCGTGCTGACCAGGCCGAACACCGCGGTCAGGCCGAAGCTGGCCCGCCAGATCACCGGGTTGTCAGGGTCGACCTGGGCGAAGGTGCTCATCAGGCCGGGCAGCAGGAAGGATAGGTACACCCCGCCCGCCAGCCGGCGTGCCGGACCTTCGGCCTTCCACTCGGGATGGCGCTCGACCACCGTCCACCAGAGGCCGACCAGGGTGAAGCAGGTGACGGCCATCAACGAGTAGAACGCCGAGAGATCCATGCCTCAGCCTCTCGCACAGCCACCGCGGCGGCCATGGGCAGTTTGGGGGATGCGGCGGCTCAGTTGGCGTGCAGTCGGTTGGCGGTGGGGCAGCGGAAGGTCATGCCGGCGGCCAGGCCGACGGTGTTCAGGTAGCGGACGACGATGCCCAGCGCCGTCCGCAACGAGGTCTCGGTGTACACCACGCCTTGCTGCTCGCAGTGCTGCAGCACCAGGGTGCGAGCCTGCCGCAGATGCGGACGGGGCATGCCCGGGAACAGGTGGTGCTCGATCTGGTAGTTCAGACCGCCCATCAGCGCGGTCATCCACCAGCCGCCGCGAATGTTGCGGGAGGTCAGCACCTGCTTGTCGAGGAAGTCGAGCTGGGCGTCCGCGGGGACAATCGGCATGCCGATGTGATTGGGGGCGAACATGGCGCCCATGTAGACCCCGAACACGGCGAGCTGGACGCCCAGGAAGGCCCACGCCATGCCGAACGGCAGCAGCCAGAACAGCAATCCCAGGTACAGCACGGTGCGGACCGCGATCAGGGTGATCTCCAAGGCCCGCCCGCTGACTCCGCGCCGGGTGAGCAGATCGAAGATCGAGCCCCGGTGCAGCTCGATGCCGGCCAGCAGCAGCAGCGGCAGGAAGAACCAGCCCTGCCGGCGGGTGAACCAGGCGGCGATCGGCCCGCGGTCGACGACGTCCTCCTCGCGGTAGGCGAGGACGGCCGGCTCGATGTCGGGGTCCTTGCCGACCTTGTTCGGGTTGCCGTGATGCCGGGTGTGCTTGTTCATCCACCACGCGTAGCTCATGCCGACGAAGAAGGTGGCCAGGATCCGTCCGAAGTGGTCGTTGGCCTTGCCGGAGGCCAGCACCTGGCGGTGCGAAGCCTCGTGCCCGAGGAAGGCGAACTGGGTGAAGATGATGCCCAGCGCGGCGGCGATCAGCAGCTGCAGCCAGGAATCCTGCAGCAGGACCAGCCCGGTGAACGCTCCGCCCAACGCCGCCACCAGCCCGGCGAACAGCGACAGGTAGAACCACCGCGTCCGGTTGTTCAGGCCGGCCTCGCGGACCGCCTGGGCCAGCTCGGTGAACGACCTGGTTCGCGCCGAGAGCCGCGCTCGCGCGCCCTCTCTGGCGGTCGCCGGCAGCGGGGACGCGGGAGCGTCGACGGTCATGGGTGGACTCGCTTTCCACCGGGTTCTTGGACGAGAATCCGGACGGAGCCGCCAGACCAGGTGCGCTCAGCATAGGGGTGGGCGTCACGCGCCGGGGAGAGGCCGTCCGCCGACTTGTACCCGAGTTTCCCGAAGACGCCGGACGCCCCTAGTCAGGGGCGGGTTGGCAGGCTCCGGTTCCTTCGGGTCGTCGTCCACGGGTCGGCGCGGTCACCGGGAAGCGGCACTCTCGCGCTGCAGGGCGGCGACCAGGTCGGCGCGGGCCCGGGCCACCCGGGAGCGGACAGTGCCCACCGGACAGCCGCAGATCTCGGCGGCCTCGGCGTAGCCGAACCCCATCAGGGCGGTGAGCACCAGCGCCATCCGCCGATCCGGGTCGAGGCCTGCCAGCGCCTGCTCGACCTCCACCCGGCCGTGATGATCCGGCGCGTCGGCGGCGAGCGCGTCCAGCTCGGGGGCGTCCAGGCCGACCAGCCGCGGACGGGCGAGATCGTGCCGCACCCGGTCGACCACCACTCGGCGGGCGATGGCGAACAGCCAGGTCTGGGCGCTGGAGCGACCCTCGAAGCCGGGCAGCGCTCCGATCGCGCGCAGATAGGTCTCCTGGGCCAGGTCGTCCGCGGCCTGGGCGCCGGCGGTGCGGGCCAGGAAGCGCCACAGCCGGGTCTGGGTGGCCCGGACGAAGTCCGACAGCGCGGCCCGATCGCCGGCGCCGGCGGCCAGCGCCAGGGCGGTCAGCTCATCGGTCACTCCGTCACGGTAGCGGATCACGGCTATCCTGCCGGTCATGGAACAGCGGGTGGCCGAGTCGGCCTGGCGGGCGGCGCTGTCGGCCATGCTGGACGGCGAGGAGCCGGAGCTGCCGGTGGCCAGCGTCGCCGCCCATCTGACCGGCTGCCCGGACTGCTCGGCCTGGCTGGACCAGGCCGCCGCCGTCAACCGCGGCCTGCGACTGCTGCCGGTGATCGACCCGGAGCTGGGGGAGCGGCTGGTCAACGGCGTCGACGTGCAGCTGTGCGCCTGCCGCGCCGGCGGGGAATGCCTGTGCGGGGATTGTCAGTGCGGTCCTGACTGCACCTGCCGCGCCGACGGGAAGCTCGTGCCAGACTGAAGCTCGAAGGAGGTGGGGATGGAGGTCGCTGTCCGTCCGGGGACGCTGCTGGTCGCGGCCGTCGGGCTCTCCGACGGAGTCTTCGACGGCGCCGTGGTGCTGCTGCTCGACGCCGACGAGAACGGCACGGTGGGGGTCGTCCTCAACCGCGTCTCCGAGGTCGACCTCGATCGGGCGCTGCCGCAATGGGAGCACCTGGTCAGCATTCCGCAGGCCCTGTTCGACGGCGGCCCGGTCTCCCAGCAGGGCGCCGTCTGCCTCGCCCGTCCGCTCGACCCCGAAGACGAGCCGCCCGGCTGGCGGCGGCTGTTCCGGCAGGTCGGGCTGCTGAACCTCGACACCCCGGTGGAGATCGCCGAAGGCGCCTACTCCGACCTGCGCATCTTCGCCGGCTACGCGGGCTGGGACGCCGGACAGCTGGAGGCCGAGCTCACGGCGGGGATGTGGTACCCGGTTCCCTCGCAGGAAGGCGACGCCTTCGACCCTGACCCCGCAACGATGTGGCGGCGGGTGCTGCGCCGCCAAGGGGGAGACCTGGCTCTGTTCTCGACGTGGGCGCCCGATGTGGACGACAACTGACCTCCGCCCTGCTGCGGCTGGGGCGCCGGCGTTACACTCGGTCTGGTCCGGCTGCCAAAGAGAGGGTGGTTGATGTCCGAGAGCTATGACGGCCCGCCCCGGATCCTCGTCATCGACGACGACCGGGCGCTGGCCGAGATGCTCGACATCGTGCTGCGCTCCGAAGGCTTCCACGCCCGGCTCTGCCATGTCGGGGACGCCGCGGTGGAGGCCTTCCGCGAGTACCGTCCCGATCTGGTGCTGCTGGACCTGATGCTTCCCGGCCGCGACGGCGTCGACGTGTGCCGCGACATCCGCGCCGAATCCGGCGTCCCGATCGTGATGCTCACCGCGAAGTCGGACACCACCGACGTGGTCCACGGCCTGGAGGCGGGCGCCGACGACTACGTCCCCAAGCCGTTCAAGACCCAGGAGCTGGTCGCCCGCATCAAGACCCGGCTGCGTCGCCACGTCCGCACCGAGTCGATCGAGGACGTGCTGCGGATCGGCGACATCACCATTCGGGTGGACGAGCACACCGTCCGCCGCGCCGACCAGGAGATCTCGCTCACCCCGCTCGAGTTCGACCTGCTGCTGGCGCTGGCCCGCAAGCCCCGTCAGGCGTTCACCCGCGAGGTGCTGCTGCAGGAGGTGTGGGGCTACCGGCACGCCAGCGACACCCGGCTGGTCAACGTCCACGTGCAGCGGCTGCGGTCGAAGGTGGAACGGGATCCGGAGCGTCCGGAGATCATCGTCACGGTCCGCGGCGTCGGCTATCGCGCGGGAGAGCCTCGCCCCG
>CAZLWS010000147.1:0-7077 GCA_964563205.1 uncultured Propionibacteriaceae bacterium
CAGCCCTGGCGCATCCAGATCGCCACCGACGGCGTCCCCGAAGTCATCCCGCCGCCGTTCGCCCGGCTCGGAGAGGACCCGATCCGCCACCAACGCTTCCGATCCCCACCCGCCCGCGCCGGATGAGACCTCTCGCCCGCCAGATCGGTGGCCGGGCAGAGTGCTTCCGACCGGTGTCCACCTGGGATTGCTGAGCGGTCTTCGCAGGTCTCGACGCCGACTGCTATCGCCATTGGCGTGCCACGATGACCCGTCTGGAGGCGCGGTCGCAGCTGTCACGGGGTGAGCGTGTGCGTCCCGACATTGATCACGTTGCCGTCCGAGTCCCGGTAGAAGAAGCGGGTCACTCCCCAAGGCTCGACCGTGAGCGGGTGCACTATCTCCAAGCCCGCTTCCCGGACCCGCTTCAGTGCTTCGTCGACATCGTCCACGAAGACGGAGACGGCCGGCACGACCGGCGCCGAGGCATCCGTGGTCAGCAGGCTGAGCTGGTGACCACGGTTGTCGCCGAGGGTCACGATCCACCCGAGATCCATGAGTACGTCGAACTCCAGGGCGTCCCGGTGCTCGGCGACCGCGCGCGGCAGGTCGGTCACGGTGAGGTTCGGCACCACGCGCTCAATCTTCATGGCTCTCCTCGTCGGGCAACTGCGCCGAACGCGCCCAATCGCCGGAGCGGCCACCGGACTTGGCGAGCAGGCGCACTGACTCGATCTCGACGTTTTTGTCGAGGCCCTTCACCATGTCGATGACGGCCAGGCAGGCGACGGAGACAGCGGTCAGGGCCTCCATCTCGACGCCGGTGCGGTCGGCGGTGCGGACGGTCGCGGTCACGGCCACGCCGTCGTCCGTCACCTCCAGGTCGACGGTGACGCCATGGACGCCGATCACGTGGGCCAGCGGCAGCAGGTCGGGGGTGCGCTTGGCGGCCGCGATGCCGGCGATCCGGGCGACCGCCAGGACGTCGCCCTTGGGGACGTCGTCGGCGCGCAGGGCCGCCACCACGGTCGCGGGGCACCGGACGAAGCCTGCCGCGGTCGCGCTGCGAACGGTGGGCCGCTTTCCGGTGACGTCGACCATGCGCGCGCTCCCGGCGCCGTCGAGGTGGGTGAACTGAGACATCGGACCCCCTGAGGTGAGCTGACTGCGTCAGGCTAGCCGGTCAGCCGGGCAGGTCGATGCCCCAGCGGAGGGCGTCCTCCGGGGTGTCGACATCGGCGGTCAGCCTCGGCTCCGCAGCAAGGCCGCGCAGCCGCAGCGGAGAGACGAGGCGGTGCATGGCGGTCAGCGGCGGGTCGCCGCGGTCGGCCAGCCGGGCCTTCAGGGCGTCCGTCCGGTAGTAGCCGAGCAGCCACTGCAGGCGGCCGTCCTCGCCGGTCAGGCAGACGCCGTCGTCCTCATCCTGCGGTGGATGCGCCAGCAGCCGGGTGACGGCGGCCTCGACCTCGGGCAGGTCGCTGGCCAGCACCAGAACCCAGGGGGCGCAGCGCGGCGACGCGAGACTGCCCAGGTAGGCCATCCCGGCGGCGAGGGCCTCGACCGGGCCGCCGTAGGGCGGATCCTCGCGGGTGTGCGGCACCCCCTCCGGCACCTCGGCGTCGCCGACCACGATCACCCGCCGCGCACCCGCCGCGGCGGCGAGGGCGCGATCGACCAGGCGTCGGCCGGCGACGGCGAGTTCCGGTTTGCGGACGCCGCCCAGTCGGCTGCCCCGGCCGCCGGCCAGCACCACGGCGTCGAACTCGATCATGCGAACAGCCGCACCCGCAGCAGGTCGCCGGCGGCCACCCGGTCGGTCTCGGCGGGGACGATGCCGATGCCGTCCGCGCCGCCGAGGGCGGAGGTCAGGTGCGAGGCCGACCCGCGCGCATGGACGGGGGTCGCCAGCAGCCGCCCGCCCGCGTCCGTGCGCAACCGGACCGGCAGCAGCTGCATCCGCCCGGGCGGGCAGCCCCAGTCGGCCCCAGCCACAGCGGTGAGCTCGGGAGGCCCCGAAGTCCCCAGCAGCCGTTCGACCACCGGCCGGACGAAGAACTCGTAGCACAGCGACGCGGACAGCGGATTGCCCGGCAGCGCGATCACCGGCGTCCCGCCCCAGCGCGCCCAGCCCTGCGGCTTCCCGGGCTGAACCGAGACATGCCGAAACACCCCGGCGGCCTGCTCGGTCAGCAGATCGCGCACCACGTCGTAGGCGCCCACGCTCGCCCCGCCCGTCACCACGATCACGTCGGCGGCGGGCGCCACCGAATCCAGCCACGCCGCCAAGGCTTCCGGACGATCGGGCGCCGGCCCGCCGCGGACCACCCGTGCGCCGTCGCGTCGCAAGGCCCCCGCCAGCACGTGCGAGTTCGACTCGTACAACTGCCCGCGGACCAGCACGGCGCCGTCCGCGACCAGTTCGTCGCCGGTCGCGCACACTGCGACCACGGGCGTCTCGCGCACCGTCACCGCGGTCGCCCCGGCGGCTGCGATGGCGCCCAGCACGCCCGGCGTGATCCGGGCCCCGGGCTCAGCCACGACCTGTCCGGCGGGGTAGTCCTCCCCGGCGTGCCGCACGTGACGCCCAGGCTCGGCGGCCCGGATCTCGACGTCCTCCGTGCCGCCGTCGGTGTCCTCCACCGGGACGACCGTGTCGACGGCGCTCGGCAGCGGCGCGCCGGTCATGATCCGCACGCACTCCCCGGCGCCCAGCTCGGGGTCGAGCGCGCTGCCGGCGGCCACGTCGCCCACCACCCGCAGCCGCACCGGAAGGCTCTCGAGATCGGCTGCCCGCGCCGCATAGCCGTCCATGGCCGAGTTGGTGAACGCCGGGTTCGAGACCTGGGAGATCACCGCCTGGGCCAGCACTCGTCCGAGAGCCTGGTCGAGTGAGACCTGCTCCGTCCGCGGGCTGGGGGAGACCAGCGCCAGCAGTTCGGCGAGGTATCCCTCAGCGGTCAGCTTCACGCGCGTGAGTGCGGGGGCGGGGCTGCCGGACGGACGAGCGAGGCGAGGAACAGGCTCGACCGCCGGGGTGCGGGCCTCAGCCACCGTTCCGGTCGCTTTCGCCGGCAGGGGCCAGGTCTTCGACAGGCAGGTCTGCCACCGGCCGATCGCCTTCGCCGGACCCGTCCCGCAGGTCCGAGCGCGGCTCGGAGTCGGCCGGAGGGCGCCCTGCCGGGCGGCGCAGGACGTGGGCGATGCACGTGTCCGGGGTGACCAGAGTCTCCAGCTCGGTCACGGTGTAGTCGGGGTCGTCGGAGACCAGGCCGCGCATCAGGCCCAGGTGCAGCCGGCAGATGGTCGGCAGCCCACCCGGGCCGGCTTCGTCCAGCAGCCGGGCCAGCGGGCAGGGGGCGAGGGTGATCACCTCGGCGGCGGCGTCGGGCTGGGGCTGGTAGCCCAGCATGTCCAGGGCGCTGACCAGCCGCTCCATGGGCGGGGCGGGGGAGACGGCGGCGAGTTCCTCGCCCCACATCCTGCCGGCGGCCTCGGCCTGCTCGCCGGAGCCGCCCTCCAGCCGTCCCAGGTGGCGCACCAGCACCCGGGCGACCGTCTGCAGGGATTCAGCCTCGGACGGACGCTGCTGCGCCACCCAGTACAGCACCTTCGGCCGGCCCGGACGATCCCGCTGCTCGTCCGCGCGGAGCGCCAGACCCTGCTCGACCAGGGCGTCCAGGTGGAAGCGGGCGCTGTTGGGGTGCAGCCCGAGCGCGTCCGCGACGACGGTGACCGGCAGCGGCTCGCCCGCCGAACGCAACTCGTCGAGCACCTCGGCTCTGGTCGCGCCCAGGGCGGGGCGGCGAACCCGCTCCCGTGTCACAGTCATGCGCTTCCCCTGGTAAATACGAGACAATCGTAACAACGCCGCACTATGGTGGCAGCGACTTCGACCGACTGATCGGGGACGACCGTGACGCTCGCAACCCAGCCCCTGGTGGGGCTGAGTGACGCCTACGGACGGGTCGCCCGGGATCTGAGGGTCTCGCTGACCGACCGCTGCAACCTGCGTTGCAGCTACTGTATGCCCGCCGAAGGGCTGGCGTGGCTTCCCGGCCGAACCATCCTCACCGACGCCGAGATCATCCGGCTGGTGAAAGTCGCGGTCGAGGTGCTCGGGGTCGACACAATCCGGTTCACCGGCGGCGAGCCGCTGCTGCGCCCCGGGCTGGCCGGCATCATCGCGGCCGTCCGCCAACTGACCACCGAGGCGGGCGCCCCTCCCGCCACCGCGCTGACCACCAACGGCATCGGCCTGGACGCCCGGGTGGACGAGCTGAAGGCGGCCGGCCTGCAGCGGGTCAACATCTCGCTGGATTCGCTCGACCGGCAGCGCTATGCCGCCCTCGCCCGCCGCGACCGGCTGCCCGAGGTGCTCGCCGGACTCGCCGCAGCCGAGAAAGCGGGCCTGCATCCGGTGAAGGTCAACACCGTGGTGATGCGCGGCGTCAACGAGGAAGACGTGCTGCCGCTGGCCGAGTTCTGCCTGGACCGCGGCTACGAGTTGCGGTTCATCGAGCAGATGCCGCTCGGCCCCCGGCACGGCTGGGACCGGTCGGTGATGGTGCCCGCCGAGGAGGTGCTCGCCCAGTTGCGGCAGCACTACCGCCTGGAGCCGCTGCCCGGACGCGGCGCCGCGCCCTCCGAGGACTGGCAGGTCCTGGACGCCGACGGCGCGCCCCGAGGCAGGATCGGCGTCATCGCCTCGGTCACCCGTCCGTTCTGCGGGGCCTGCGACCGCACCCGGCTGACCGCCGACGGCCAGGTGCGCAACTGCCTGTTCGCCCAGACCGAGACCGACCTGCGCACCCCCTTGCGCGAGGGCGCGAGCGACGAGGAGCTGGCCATGCTGTGGCGCGGCGCCCACCTCGCCAAGGCCCGCGGCCACGGCATCGACGACCCCGGCTTCGAACAACCCGTCCGCACCATGAGCTCGATCGGGGGCTGACTGCCATGGATGTCCGCTTCTACGCCGGCGCCGCCGAAGCTGCCGGACGGCACCTCGAAGAGGTGCCCGGCCCGCTCAGCGTTGACGAGCTGATCGCCTACCTCGGCAGCGACCGTCCGGCTCTGGAGAAGGTGCTCACCCGCTGCTCGATCCTGGTGGACGGGCGTCAGGTTGCCGACCCTGCCCTCCCGCTGCGCGCCGAGGCGAGAGTGGACGTCCTGCCCCCCTTCGCAGGCGGCTGAGCACCCCCGGTTCAACGGGTTTACGACATGCTTTTGTGACTGAATTGCCTGGTCACAGGGAAAACCCGAAGAATTTGGAAGAATTCGGGACGCGGGCGGGCTCCCGATGGTAGGCATTACCCATGACGACCGGACGCGCGCACCTGGACGGCCCGGCGGCCGACGCTCTGCTCAAACTCGGCCGCTACTTCACGAAGTGGGACGAGACTGACGACGGCCGGGCGGTGTTCCGTGAGGGCGGCCGTCAGGGCGACGTCTTCTACCGTGACCGGTGGAGCCACGACAAGGTGGTTCGCTCCACCCACGGGGTGAACTGCACGGGCTCCTGCTCGTGGAAGGTGTACGTCAAGGACGGCATCATCACCTGGGAGTCCCAGCAGACCGACTACCCGACCACCGGCCCGGACCGTCCCGAGTACGAGCCCCGAGGCTGCCCCCGCGGCGCCGCCTTCAGCTGGTACACCTACTCGCCCACCCGCGTCCGCTACCCCTACGGACGGGCGGTGCTGGTCGAGGCCTACCGCGAGGCGAAGGCCCGCCATGGCGGCGATCCGGTGGCCGCGTTCAAGGAGATCTCGTCCAACCCCGAGACCCGCAAGCGCTACCAGCAGGCCCGCGGCAAGGGCGGCCTGGTGCGGATCAGCTGGCACGAGGCGGTCGAGATCGCCGCCGCCTCCTACGTCAACACGATCAAGACTTACGGTCCCGACCGCTGCGTCTCGTTCTCGCCGATCCCGGCGATGTCGATGGTCAGCCACGCCATCGGCACCCGGTTCAACCACCTGATCGGCGGCGCGATGACGTCCTTCTACGACTGGTATGCCGATCTGCCGGTGGCCAGCCCGCAGGTCTTCGGCGACCAGACCGACGTCCCGGAATCCGGCGACTGGTGGGACGCGACCTACCTGATGATGTGGGGCTCCAACGTCCCGGTCACCCGCACCCCGGACGCCCACTGGATGGCCGAGGTGCGCTACCGCGGCACCAAGGTGGTCACGGTCAGCCCCGATTACGCCGACAACGTGAAGTTCGCCGACGAGTGGCTGCCCGCCCAGGCCGGCACTGACGCCGCCCTGGCGATGGCGATGGGCCACGTCATGCTGAAGGAGAACTACGTCGACCGCCAGGTCCCCTTCTTCACCGACTACGTCAGCCAGTACACCGACCTGCCCATGCTGGTCACCCTGGTCGAACACCCCGACGGCCACGGCCTGACCGCAGCCAAGTTCCTCACCGCCGCCGAGCTGGACGCCGCGACGCTGGCCGAAGCCCAGCGGTCAGCGGAGGACGGCGCCAATGACCCCGCCTTCCGCACTGTGCTGTGGGACGCCGCGACCGGCCGTCCGGCGATCCCCAACGGGACGATGGGCGACCGCTACAACGAGGCCGGCCAGGGCCGCTGGAACCTGGATCTCGGCGACCTCAAGCCGGCGCTCAGCCTGCTGGACGTCGAGGGCGCCGAAGCGGTCGAGATCGCGCTGCCCTGCTTCGAGGACCCGCGCGGGGAGGGGACGATCGTCCGCCGCGGCGTCCCGGCGGTGAAGGTCGGCGACCACCTGGTTACCACCGTCCTCGACCTGATGCTCGCCCAGTACGGCGTTGGCCGGGACGGGCTCCCAGGCCAGTGGGCGCAGGGCTACGACGACGTGAACAGCCCGTACACCCCGGCCTGGCAGGCGGAGATCACCTCCGTGCCGGCCGAGGCGTGCATCCGGATCGCCCGCGAGTTCGCGAAGAACTCCGAGGATTCCAAGGGCCGCACCATGATCATCATCGGCGCCGGCATCTGCCACTGGTTCCACGCCGATGTCACTTACCGGGCGATCCTGGCCCTGCTCATGCTCACCGGCAGCATCGGACGCAACGGCGGCGGCTGGGCGCACTACGTCGGCCAGGAGAAGTGCCGGC
>CAZLWS010000148.1:0-7047 GCA_964563205.1 uncultured Propionibacteriaceae bacterium
GGATGAACAGCTCACCCGAGGTGGCGCCGTAGGCGATCACGTTGCCGGCGATGATGTGCTCCTCGGCGACGAACACCGCCTCGTCGGACGGCCGGACGATCAGCCGTCCACCCGAGAGGCCCTTGCCGAAGTAGTCGTTGGTGTCGCCGACCAGCCGCAGCGTGACGCCGGCCGGAAGGAACGCGCCGAAGCTCTGCCCGGCGGTGCCTCGCAGGGTCAGGTCGATGGTGTTCTCGGGCAGCCCCTTGCCGCGGGTCGCCTTGGTCACCTCGTGGCCCAGGATCGTGCCCACCGTGCGGTCGACGTTGCGCACCGCCAGGTCGGCCCGGACGAGCTCGCCCCGGCTCAGCGCCGGCTCGGCGAGTTCGATCAGCTTGACGTCCAGCTTGGCGTCCAGGCCGTGGTCCTGGACGGTGATCCGGTGCAGCGGGCCGTCGGTGTCGACCCAGTGCAGGATCGGCTCCAGGTCGAGGCCTCGGGCCTTCCAGTGGTCGACGGCCTTGCGGGCCTGCAGCACCTCGACGTGGCCGACCGCCTCTTCGATGGACCGGAAGCCGAGCGAGGCCAGGATCTCGCGCACCTCCTCGGCGATGAACTCGAAGAAATTGACCACGAACTCCGGCTTGCCGCTGAACTTGGCCCGCAACTCCGGGTTCTGGGTGGCGACGCCGACCGGGCAGGTGTCCAGGTGGCAGACCCGCATCATGATGCAGCCCGACACCACCAAGGGCGCCGTGGCGAAGCCGAACTCCTCGGCGCCGAGCAGGGCGCCGATCACCACGTCGCGGCCGGTCTTGAGCTGGCCGTCCACCTGCACCACGATCCGGTCGCGCAGGCCGTTGATCAGCAGCGTCTGCTGGGTTTCGGCCAGGCCGAGCTCCCACGGTCCGCCGGCGTGCTTGAGCGAGGTGAGCGGGGCGGCGCCCGTCCCGCCGTCGTGGCCGGAGATGAGGACGACGTCCGCCTTCGCCTTGGAGACGCCGGCGGCGACCGTCCCGACGCCCACCTCGGCGACCAGCTTCACGTGGACGCGGGCCGACGGGTTGGCGCACTTCAGGTCGTGGATCAGCTGCTTGAGATCCTCGATCGAGTAGATGTCGTGGTGCGGCGGCGGGCTGATCAGGCCGACCCCCGGGGTCGAGTGCCGGGTCTTGGCCACCCACGGGTAGATCTTCTGACCGGGCAGCTGGCCGCCCTCGCCGGGCTTGGCGCCCTGGGCCATCTTGATCTGGATGTCGGCGGCGTTGGTCAGGTAGTCGGAGGTGACGCCGAACCTTCCCGAGGCGACCTGCTTGATCGCGGAGCGCCGGACCGGGTCGTGCAGCCGGTCGGCGTCCTCGCCGCCCTCGCCGGTGTTCGACTTGCCGCCGATCCGGTTCATGGCGATCGCCAGGGTCTCGTGGGCCTCCCGGCTGATCGAGCCGTAGCTCATCGCGCCGGTGGAGAAGCGCTTGACGATCGAACTGACCGGCTCGACCTCCTCGATCGGGATGGCCGGACGGTCCGACTCGAAGCCGAGCAGGCCGCGCAGCGTCATCAGCCGCTTGGACTGGTCGTTCACCCGGCCGGTGTACTGCTTGAAGATGTCGTAGCGGCCGGTGCGGGTGGAGTGCTGCAGCCGGAAGACGGTGTCCGGGTCGAAGAGGTGCGGCGGGCCTTCCCGGCGCCACTTGTACTCGCCGCCGACCTCGAGGGTGCGGTGCGGCAGCAGCCCGGACGACGGGTACGCGCGGGCGTGCCGCAGCGCGACCTCCTGGGCGAGCTCGTCCAGGCCGATGCCCTCGATCCGGCTGGTGGTGCCGGTGAAGTACGCGTCGACCAGTTCGCGGGAGAGGCCGAGGGCCTCGAAGATCTGCGCGCCGGTGTACGAGGCGATGGTCGAGACGCCCATCTTGCTCATCACCTTCAGCACGCCCTTGCCCAGCGCCTTGCGGACGTTGTAGACCGCCTGCTCGGGGGCCACCTTGACCAGCCACTCGCGGCGGGCGAGATCCTCGGCGGTCTCGAAGACCAGGTACGGGTTGACGGCCGCCGCGCCATAGCCGATCAGCAGGGCCACGTGGTGCACCTCGCGGACGTCGCCGGCCTCGACGATCAGGCCGACCTGGGTGCGCTTCTTCTCCCGCACCAGGTGATGGTGGATGGCCGCGGTGAGCAGCAGGGACGGGATCGGCGCGAGCTCGGCGGTGGAGTGCCGGTCGGAGAGGATGATCGTCCGGCAGCCGCGGGCGATCGCCTCGGAGGTCGCGTCGCACAGCTCGTCCAGCTTCGCCTTCAGCGCCTCGCCGCCGCCCTCGACGTCGTACAGGCCACGCACCACATGGGTGTCGTAGGCCGGCATCGAGCCGTCCCGGTTGATCCGCACCAGCTTCGCCAGCTGGTCGGAGTCGAGGATCGGGTAGCCGATCACGATCTGCCGGCAGGATTCCGGGCCGGGGCTGAGCAGGTTGCCCTCCGGGCCGAAGGTCGCCCGCAGAGAGGTGACCAGTTCTTCGCGGATCGCGTCCAGCGGCGGGTTGGTCACCTGCGCGAACAGCTGCGCGAAGTAGTCGAACAGCAGCCGCGGCCGATCGCTGAGGATCGCCACCGGGCTGTCGGTTCCCATCGAGCCGATCGGCTCGGCGCCGTCGTTGGCCATCGGCGCAACGATCATCTGCAGCTCTTCGTGGCTGTAGCCGAAGACCTGCTGGCGGCGGGTGACCGAGGCGTGCGAGTGGACGACGTGCTGCCGCTCGGGCAGATCGTCGAGGTCCACCCGTCCGGCCTCCAGCCATTCGGCGTAGGGGTGCTCGGCGGCCAGCGCCGACTTGATCTCGTCGTCGTCGATCAGGCGGTGCTGCTCCATGTCGACCAGCAGCATGCGGCCCGGCTGCAGGCGCCCCTTGGCGACCACCTGCGAGCTGGGGATGTCGAGCACGCCGGCCTCGGAGGCGAAGACCACCAGGCCGTCCTCGGTCACCCAGTAGCGGCCCGGACGCAGCCCGTTGCGGTCGAGCACCGCGCCGATCATCGCGCCGTCGGTGAAGGCGACCGCGGCGGGGCCGTCCCAGGGCTCCATCAGCGAGGAGTGGAAGTCGTAGAAGGCGCGCCGGGCCGGATCCATCTCGGCGTGGTTCTCCCAGGCCTCCGGGATCATCATCAGCACGGCGTGCGGCAGGCTGCGTCCGCCCAGATGCAGCAGCTCCAGCGCCTCGTCGAAGGAGCAGGAGTCCGAGCCGCCGGGGGTCATGATCGGGAACAGCCGCTCCAGGTCGCCGGGGACCTTGTCGGTGTGCAGCAGCGCCTCGCGGGCGCGCATCCAGTTGCGGTTGCCCTTGACGGTGTTGATCTCGCCGTTGTGGGCGATCAGCCGGTACGGATGCGACAGCTCCCAGGCCGGGAAGGTGTTCGTGGAGAACCGCGAGTGCACCAGCGACAGGGCGCTCTCGACCCGCTCGTCGAGCAGGTCCGGGAAGACCTCGGCCAGTTGCTGGGTGGTGAGCATGCCCTTGTAGACAGTGGTGCGCGCCGACAGCGACGCGAAGTAGACGCCGGTCTCGTTGCGGGCGCGCTGGCGCAGCGGGTAGGCGAGCCGGTCGAGGTCGATGCCGCCCTCGCCGCCGGGGCTGGAGACGAAGAGCTGCTCGAAGCAGGGCATGTTCGCCTTCGAGATCGGGCTCAGCGTGGAGTCGTCGGTGGGGACGGCGCGCCAGCCGTGGATGACCAGGCCCTCTTCGGTGGCCAGGAACTCGATGGTGCGCTTGGCGGTGGCCCGCTTGGTGGGGTCGTCGGGCAGGAAGGCCATGCCGACCGCGTAGTGGCCCGCGTCGGGGAGGTCGAAGTCGACCACCTCGCGGAGGAACCGGTCGGGCACCTGCAGCAGCATGCCCGCGCCGTCGCCGGCCGCGGCGTCCGCTCCGGTGGCCCCGCGATGGTCGAGATTCTCCAGGGCGGTCAGCCCCTTGGCGACGATGTCATGCCGGGCCTCGCCCTTCAGATTGGCCACGAAGGCGACGCCGCAGGCGTCGTGCTCAAAGGCAGGATCGTAGAGTCCCTCTGCGGGGCGGGCGGGGTAGGACAGCATCGCCATCTGATCACTCCCATCGGTTCGCGGACGCGCACAACGGGAGGTGGACCTGTCGGACCACGCCGACATTGAACGCACGGGGACTCTACAGCACGAACCCGAGATTCGCAGGATTCGCACATTCTGGACGCCTGCCGCCGGCCTGCGTCCGCCCTTCATTCGTCATTCCCGCGAAAGGCGGGAATCTCACGTGCTCCGTGTCGGAAGATCCCCGCCTGCGCGGGGATGACGGGAAGTGAGGTGGGCTGACGGAAGCAAGGCGGGCTGACGGAGGCAGAGAGGGCTTCTACTCCTCTGAGTCGGTCGCCTCAGCATTGTCGCCCGAGGTCTCGTCAGCCTCCTCGCTGGCTGCTTCCGCGTCGTCCGCCGGCCTCGTCGTCTGCTTGGGGGTCTCGACCTCGGGCTCGCGGCCGGGGCGGAACTTCACCAGCAGGAGGAGGATCGCCACGCCGGCCAGGCAGATCAGCATGGCGGCGAACTGGTTCTGGCGCAGCGGGCCGAACATCGTTTCGGACGGGTCTGTGCGCATTCCTTCGGTGAAGAAGCGGCCGAAGCCGTAGAGCGCCAGGTAGAGGGCGAACACCTTGCCGCGTCCCAGCCGGAAGCGGCGGTCGGCCCAGATCAGGAGGCCGGCGACCAGCAGGTTCCACAACAGTTCGTAGAGGAACATCGGGTGGAAGGTCTCGTACTGCTCGAAGCCGGGCAGCCGGTGCTCCGGATCGATCTGCAGGCCCCAGGGCAGGTCGGTCGGCCAGCCGTAGAGCTCCTGGTTGAACCAGTTGCCGAGCCGGCCGAGCGCCTGGCCGACGGCGAGCCCGGGGGCGAGGCTGTCGACGAAGGCCGGGAACCGGGCGCCCCGCAGGCGGCAGACGATCCAGGCGGCGAGCGCCCCGCCGCCGATGGCGCCGTAGATCGCGATGCCGCCCTCCCAGATGAAGAACACGCTCCACGGGTTGATGCCGGGGCCGACGTAGTCGCTCAGGTGGGTGAGGACGTGGTAGATCCGGGCGCCGACGATGCCCATCGGGATCGTCCACAGCAGCACGGTCTCCCAGGTCTCGGTGCTGCCGCCGCGCGCCCGCCAGCGCCGCAGGCCGAGCATCCAGCCCGCGACGATGCCGGCGATCAGGCACAGGGCGTAGAAGCGGATCGTCAGCGGTCCCAGCGAGAACCCGTTGATCGAAGGGCTGGGGATGAACAGCGGCAGGAGGCGCACGGCGGTCAGCGACCCCCTTGGCGGACGCCCGCTGCCAGGTCGGCGACCACCCGACGCAGGGCGGTGAGGTCGTCCGGAGTTCCGGCGTCCTCGGCGGCCAGCAGGGTCTTGACCAGGGCGGAGCCGACGATCACGCCGTCGGCGTACTGGGAGACCGCGGCAGCCTGCTCGCCGTCAGAGACGCCCAGGCCGACGCCGACCAGGGTCTCGGGCGCCAGTTCGCGCAGCCTCGCCACCAGTTCCGGCGCCGCGGACGGGGCCGCGTTGCGGGTGCCGGTGACGCCCATGACCGCCGTCGCGTACACCCAGCCGCGGCAGACCGCGGTGGTGGAGCGGATGCGCTCGTCCGTGGACGAGGGGGCCACCAGGAAGATGCGGTCCAAGCCGTGCGCCTCGGAGGCCGCCAGCCAGTCCTCACCCTCATCGGGGATGAGATCGGGGGTGATCAGGCCGGCTCCCCCGGCGTTGGCCAGGTCGCGGGCGAACGTGTCGGCGCCGTAGCGGTCGACCAGGTTCCAGTAGGTCATCACCACGGCCGGCTTGCCCGCGGACCGCACCGCCTCTACGGCTGTGAAGACATCACGGACCCGCAAGCCGCGATCCAGCGCGCGGGTTCCGGCGCGCTGGATGACCGGGCCGTCCAGGATCGGGTCGGAGTACGGCAGCCCTATCTCGACCAGGTCGACGCCGGGGTTGTCGCCGTCCCCGCAGATGGCCCGGAAGGCGTCCAGCGATCCGGCGACGGTCGGGTAGCCGACCGGCAGGTAGCCGACCAGGGCGGCGCGGCCCTCGGCCTTGGCGGCGAGGAAGGAGTGACCGCTGATGCCGGCGCTTCTTGCCGGGCTGACGGTTGAGGGGTCAGTCGGGCTGACGATCGACGGGTCGACGGCTCCGTTCATGCCTCACCTCCGACGGCGTAGTCGGGCTTGCCGGTCAGGCCGAACCACTTGGTGGCCGTGTCCACGTCCTTGTCGCCGCGGCCGGAGACGCAGACGACCAGCAGCGGGCGGGCCTCCGGATCGGTTTCGGCGATGCGGTTGCCGAGCCGGATCGCGCCGGCCAGGGCGTGGGCGGATTCGATCGCGGGCATGATGCCTTCGGTCTGGGTGAGCGCGCGGAAGGCGTCCATCGCCTCGGCGTCGGTGACCGACTCGTAGTGGCCGCGGCCGGTGGCGGCCAGCCAGGAGTGCTCGGGGCCGACCCCGGGGTAGTCCAGGCCGGCGGAGATCGAGTGGCTCTCCTTGGTCTGGCCGTCCTCGTCCTGCAGGATGTACGTCCGCATGCCGTGCAGCACGCCCACCGAGCCGCCGGTGATGGCCGCGGCGTGGCGTCCGGTCTCCACCCCGTCACCGCCGGCCTCGAAGCCGTACAGCGCCACTTCCGGGGTGTCGATGAAGTCGGCGAACGTCCCCAGCGCGTTCGAGCCGCCGCCGACACAGGCGAGCACGGCGTCCGGCAGGCGGCCGTGGGACGCCGTCACCTGCTCGGCGATCTCGGTGCTGATCACCCGCTGGAACTCGCGCACCATCTTCGGGAAGGGGTGGGGGCCGGCGACCGTCCCGATCAGGTAGTGGGTGTGGTCGACGGTGGCGACCCACTCCCGCATCGCCTCGTTCATGGCGTCCTTCAGGGTCTGGCTGCCGGATTCGACGGCCACCACCTCGGCGCCCAGCAGCTGCATGCGGGCCACGTTGAGAGCCTGCCGATCGGTGTCGATCCGGCCCATGTAGACCCGGCACTCCAGGCCGAACAGGGCGGCGGCGGT
>CAZLWS010000149.1:0-7037 GCA_964563205.1 uncultured Propionibacteriaceae bacterium
CGTCCGGGTGCGGACCTCGTCGATGCCGATCACCTGGTCTGGAACCGAGGTGGGCAGCACGCCGAGGTAGAGCCCGGCGCCCGCCTCAAGGGCAGCGGCGAGGGCGTCCAGGTCGGGACGGCTGAGCAGGTCGAGGTCGAGCGAGACCGCCCCGAAGCCGGCCCCGCGATGACCCGTGCCGATCATCTCGGCGATCGGCAGTCCGGGGGCGCAGCAATGGACGACGGTCGCCACGTCCAGGCCACGACGCGCAGGCTCGGCGGTGAGGAAGGCCAGGTTGGCGCAGATCTCGGGCAGGTCGACAGCGCGGTGCCGGAAGAAGCCGCCGGGGGTCGGGACGGCGCCGGCGGCGACCGCCGGCAGTGACGGCTCGTCCACCTGGAGCACCAGGTCGACCGACGGCAGCCGGCGAGTCAGCTCGGTCAGCACCTCGCCGACGCCCTCGGCCAACGCGCCCGCGAGATCGCGGCGGGCGCCCGGATCGGCCAGCACGCGGCCGGTGTGCGCCACGCCGGTGGACGCCGCGAGCGTCCAGGGGCCGGTCACCTGCAGCTTGAGCGCGCCGGTGTAGCCCTGGGCGTGCTCCTCGAGCACCTCCAGGTCGTCGCGCCAGGTCTGACGGGCCCGGCGCTGGTCGACGCCGGGCGTGCCCAGCACCCACTCCCCTGCCACCAGTTCGGCGCCCAGCCCCGCGAGGATGCCCAGGCCGCGTCCGATCATCCCGGCCCACGGCCCGCGCGCCGGAAGTTCGGGCAGACAGGGAAGGTCGGGCAGCTTGTCGAAGGTCATCCGGACCGCGGCCGGGTAGTCGGCGCCGGGGAGCGAGCCGACGCCGGTGGCAACCACGCCGCGGGCGGGGAGATTCCCGCCTTCGCGGGAATGACGGAAAGGGTCGCGCGAATGACGGAGAGGGGCGCCGGAATCCTCGGAGTTCGGCATCAGGCTGCCTTGGCGATGGTGGCGGAGCCGACCACGCGCTCGCCGTCGTAGTAGACCACTGCCTGGCCAGGGGCGATGCCGTGGGCGGGCTCGTCGAGGTCGACTCGGATCTGGTCGCCGAGGGCGGTGATCGTCGCCGGCATGGGCTCGGAGTGGGCCCGCCACTGGGCCAGCCCGCGCCAGGATCCGGCGACCTCGTCCTCGGTCCAGGTGGGCCGGATGCCCTCCATCACCCGCACCGCCAGCTTCTCGCGCGGGCCGACGGTCACGGTGTTGTCGGCCACCGAGATGTCGATGACGTAGCGCGGACGTCCGTCCGCGGCGGGCACCGACAGGTGCAGCCCGTGCCGCTGGCCTACGGTGAACTGATGCGCGCCGGCGTGGGCGCCGACCACCTCGCCGCGATCGTCGACGATGTCGCCGGTCCGGTTCCCCAGCCGCCGGTTCAGGAAGCCGGCGGTGTCACCCGACGGGATGAAGCAGATGTCGTGGGAGTCCGGCTTCTTGGCCAGGTAGAGCCCGCGGGCGGCCGCCTCGGCGCGCACCTCGGCCTTGGCGGTGTCCGGGCCCAGCGGGAAGACGGAGCGCCGCAGCTGCTGCTGGTTGAGCACCCCCAGCACGTAGGACTGGTCCTTGCGCTCCTCGTGCGAGCGCAGCAGCGAGACGGTCTCGCCGGTCCAGCGGGTGCGGGCGTAGTGGCCGGTCGCGACGGCGTCGAAGCCGAGCGCGACCCCCCGGTCGAGCACGGCGGCGAACTTGATCTTCTCGTTGCAGCGCAGGCACGGGTTCGGGGTGCGGCCGGCGGCGTACTCGGCGACGAAATCCTGCACCACGTCGGCGTCGAAGCGGTCGGAGAGATCCCAGACGTAGAACGGGATCCCCAGCACGTCGGCGGCCCGCCGGGCGTCGTGAGAGTCCTCCAGGGAACAGCAGCCGCGGGCCCCCGAGCGGTAGGTCAGCGGGTTCTTGCTGAGCGCCAGGTGGACGCCGGTCACGTCGTGCCCCTCGTCCACCAGGCGTGCGGCAGCGACGGCGGAGTCCACTCCGCCCGACATCGCAGCCAGCACCCGCATTCAGGCTCCCTTCACAAGACGTCGATTGTAGGGCGTGGCTCTCAGTAGGCCGCCCGGGCGCTCGCCAGCGCCCCGGGCAGCACAGCCAGCAGCCGCTCGATCTCGGCGAGGGTCGTGCTCGGCCCGAAGGAGAACCGCAGGCTGCCCGAGGCGGCCGCCAGGCTGCGTCCCATGGCCAGCAGCACCTCGCTGGGCTGATGGACGCCGGCGCTGCACGCCGAGCCAGTCGAGCAGTCGACGCCGGCCGCGTCGAGCAGCAGCAGCAGGTCGTCGGCGCGCAGGCTGTCGAAGGTGGCGTTCACGATGGCCGGACTCGCCGGCGCCGTGGTGTTCACCGCGACCCCGGGCAGACCAGCCAGGCCGGTCGTCAGCCTGGACGCCAGCCCCGCCAGGCGCTCGGCTTCCACCTCGAGCCGGGCGGCCGCCTCCCGCAGCGCCACCGCCATGCCCACGGCCAAGGCTGCCGGAACCGTCCCCGACCGCAGCTTCGCCTCCTGCCCGCCGCCGAACCCCGGCGGGTTCAACGTCACCCCGCGCCGCACCAGCAGCGCCCCGATCCCCACCGGTCCGCCGAACTTGTGGGCGGACAGAGTGAGCAGATCGAGCCCGGAAGCCCCGAAGTCGACCGGCAGGTGCCCGACCGCCTGCACCGCGTCGGTGTGCGCCAGCACCCCCGCCTTCCGCGCCACCTCGGCGATCGCCGCCACCGGCTGCACGACCCCGGTCTCGTTGTTCACCCACATCACCGACGCCAGCCGGGTCGCCGGGCCGATCGCGGACGCCACGAAGGACGGGTCCACCCGTCCGTCCGAATCCACGTCGAGCACCGTCACGCGCGCGCCCAGCGCCCGCCGCGCCTCCAGGACCGACACATGCTCGACCGCTGACACCAGCGCCTCGCCCTCCGGCCCGGCGGCCCCGAGCAGGGCCAGGTTGTTGGCCTCGGTGCCGCCGGAGGTGAACACCACCTCACCCGGCCGGGCGCCCAGGTCGGCCGCGATCGACTCGCGGGCCTGCTCCAGCCGCCGCCGCGCGTCCCGTCCGGCGCCGTGCAGCGAGGACGGGTTTCCGGCCGGCGCCATCGCTTCGGCGACCGCGGCACGCACCGCCGCCGAAGCCGGGCTGCTCGCGGCGTGATCGAGGTACACCCGGGTTTCCTGCACCATCTGGGCCAGCCCTTCCGCTAAGTTACTGAGGTTGGCAGCGCTTCCAACGCGTCCTGCCAAGTTCATCACGCTCATCGCGAAAGTCGGTATATGAGAAGTTCGGATCTGCCCGGTCCGGCGGACGACACCGTTCTGGGCGCCCGGGTCACCCCGGCCGGAACCCATTTCTGCTTGTGGGCCCCTCGTGCGACCCGGGTCGAGCTGGCCCTGGTCGACGACCGCGGCTCGCAGGTCAACTGGGATCTCGCGCTCGGCCAGGACGGCACCTGGTCCGTCCTCGTCCCGGGCGTCGGGCACGGCCAGCGCTACGGCTACCGGGTGCACGGCGAATGGGATCCGAGTACCGGACGACGGTTCAACCCAGCAAAATTGCTAGTCGATCCCTATGCCCGGGCCATCACCGGCGGCGTCGACTACGCCGGCCCGATCTTCGACCACACCTCGGAGTCGAACTTCAAGCTCGACCCGACCGACTCCTTCGGAGCGGTGCCGCTGAGCGTCGTGGTGGCCGACACGCCGCCGCCGACGCCGCTGGCGCAGCGTCCCTCGCTGGACGAGCTGGTGGTCTACGAAACCCACCTCAAGGGGTACACCCACCTGCACCCGGACGTGCCCGAGCACCTGCGCGGCAGCTACGGCGGCATGGCCTACCCGGCCGTGATCGAGCACCTGGTCGATCTGGGCGTGAATGCCGTGGAGTTCCTGCCGCTGCATCACTTCGCCTCCGAGCCGTTCATCATCGGCCGCGGGCTGCGCAACTACTGGGGCTACAACACCCTCGGCTTCTTCGCCCCGCACGCGGCCTACTCCGCCACCGGGACGCTGGGCCAGCAAGTGGCCGAGTTCAAGGAGATGGTGTCCGCGCTGCACGAGGCCGGCATCGCGGTGCTGCTCGACGTGGTGTACAACCACACCTGCGAGGGCGGCCACGAGGGCCCCACCCTGAGTTGGCGCGGCATCGACCACGGCGCCTACTACCGGCTCACCGAGGACCAGCGCAACGACTACGACGTCACCGGCTGCGGCAACGCGCTGGACACCTCCCAGCCCGCCACCCTGCGCATGGTGATGGACTCGCTGCGGTACTGGGTCGACGACATGGGCGTGGACGGCTTCCGCTTCGACCTGCAGACCACGCTGATCCGGGACGCGCGGCACCACGTCAATCAGGATCACCCGTTCAAGCAGCAGGTGGACGCCGACCCGGTCCTCTCTGAAACGATTCTGCTCTCCGAGCCCTGGGATCTCGGGCCCTACGGCTACCAGGTCGGACGCTGGGGGCCGCGCTGGTCGGAGTGGAACGACCGGTTCCGCGGCTACACCCGCGACTTCTGGCGGGGCGCCACCCACGGCGTGCAGGAGCTGGCCACCCGGCTGCGCGGCTCGTCCGACATCTTCGACCACGGCGGCCGGCCGGCCACCAGCTCGGTCAACTTCGTGACCGCCCACGACGGCTTCACGATGCGCGACCTGACCACCTACGACCTCAAGCACAACGAGGCCAACGCCGAGCGCAACCGGGACGGCACCGACGACAACCGCTCCTGGAACCACGGTTACGAAGGCGAGACCGAGGACGCCGCGATCAACGCCGCGCGGCGGCGCAGCACCCGCAACATGATGGCCACCCTGCTGCTCTCAGCGGGAATCCCCATGATCACCGCGGGCGACGAGATGGGGCGCACCCAGCAGGGCAACAACAACGCCTACTGCCAGGATTCGCCGGTCTCCTGGGTCGACTGGACCGATGTCTGCACCGATCAGCTGGAGCTCACCAGCGCCCTGCTGAAGCTGCGCGCCGAACAGCCGCTGCTGCGTCCGACCACCTTCCACCAGCGCGAGGAGATCCTCGACGTGGACGGCGCCCACCTGGGACGCGCCAGCATCGCCTGGTTCAGCGAGTCCGGCGCCGAGATGACGGTGGAGCAGTGGCACGACGGCGGACGCCGCACCTTGGGCCAGTATCTCAGCGACCGCGACACCGCCTGGTACATCGTGGTCCACGCCGGGCACGAGCCGGTCGAGCTCACCCTGCCGAACGGCGCCTGGGCGGCCTCCTACACGCTCGCGGTGCACACCGGGCTGGAGGGTGAGCTGCCCACCGAGACGGTCCCCGCCAACACCCCGATCGAGGTCCCGGGCCGGACGGTCGCGGTCTTCGCGGTCGGGCTGCCGTCCGGCGAGCCGGAGGCCGAGGAGCTCATCGAGGCCGTCGTCGAGAACGCCGAGGACACGCCCGAAGAAGCATCCGTGGCGGACCTGTCGGAGCGGCAACCGATTCGGTAGGTTGTCCCCCGTGGCAGCAACGAAGCCTTCTCGGCCCTCTCCTCAGCGTCCCAGCAAGCCTCGCGCCGAAGCGTCCCCGGAGGTCTTGGCGACTCCGGCTTCGCCGCCCGAACTGACCGGCGTCGGGCCGCAGGATCCCGGCCTGCCGCGCGGCTTCGGCCGCATCCCGGTGGCCAAGGTGTCGCCGGTGATCGAGGGCGGCGCCTACCCGGCCAAAGCCTCGGTGGGCGAGCTCATCCCGATCCGCGCCAAGGTCTTCCGCGAAGGGCACGACGCGGTCAACGCGTCCGTCATCCTCACCGACCCCGAGGGCAACGAGACCCGGGTCGACATGACTCCGCAGGAACCGGCCGGGCTCGACCCCTGGGAGGCGTGGGTGCGTCCCGACTCCGAGGGTGCCTGGACCTTCCGGGTCGAGGGCTGGTCGGATCCCTGGCACACCTGGCTGCACAACGCCGAGTTGAAGCTGCCCGCCGGCGTCGACATCGGACTGGTCTGCCTGGAGGGCAAGGACCTGCTGGAGCGAACCGCCGCTCTCGCCGAGGCGGCCGGCGACCCGGTGCAGGCGTCGATCCTGCGGGCCACCGCCATGCTGCTGATCCCGGAGCGCCCGGTCAGTGAACTGCTGGAGGTCGCGACCGCCGGCGGCATCAAGCGGGCCATGGAGAAGTACGGCCCGCGCGAGCTGGTCTCCCCCAGCGCCGACTTCCCGCTCTTCGTGGATCGCAAGCTGGCGCTGTTCGGCAGCTGGTACGAGTTCTTCCCGCGCTCCATCGGCGCCTATGCCGACGAGGACGGCCACTGGCACTCCGGCACCTTCGATGCCTGCCACTCCCGGCTGGAAGAGGTCGCGGCAATGGGCTTCGACGTGGTCTACCTGCCGCCGATCCACCCGATCGGCACCGCCTTCCGCAAGGGGAAGAACAACACCCTGACCCCCGGCCCGGAGGACCCGGGCTCGCCGTGGGCGATCGGCGCCCCCGAGGGCGGCCACGACCAGGTGCACCCCGAGCTGGGCGACTTCGACGCCTTCGACCGGTTCGTCGCCAAGGCGAACAGCCTGGGGTTGGAGATCGCGCTCGACTTCGCGCTGCAGGCCTCCCCCGACCATCCGTGGGTGAAGGAGCACCCGGAGTGGTTCACCACCCGGCTGGACGGCACCATCGCCTACGCCGAGAACCCGCCGAAGAAGTACCAGGACATCTACCCGATCAACTTCGACAACGATCCGGCGGGCATCTACCACGAGGTCGTCCGCGTCCTGCGCCTGTGGATGTCGCACGGGGTCCGGATCTTCCGGGTCGACAACCCGCACACCAAGCCGCTGGAGTTCTGGGCCTGGGTGATGAAGAACATCCGCGACACCGATCCGGACGTGCTCTTCCTGGCCGAGGCCTTCACCAAGCCCGAGATGATGCACGGCCTGGGCAAGATCGGCTACCACCAGTCGTACACCTACTTCACCTGGCGCAACGAGAAGTGGGAGATCGAGGAGTACCTCAACGAGCTCAGCCGGGAGATGGATTCCTTCTACCGGCCGAACTTCTTCGTCAACACCCCCGACATCAACCCC
>CAZLWS010000150.1:0-1102 GCA_964563205.1 uncultured Propionibacteriaceae bacterium
GGCAACTTCGGCTTCTACCGCTCCCCCGAGGGCGAGCAGGTGATCGACCTCAACGACTTCGATGAAGCGCACCCCGGCTCGTGGGAATGGGACCTGCGCCGAGTGACCGCCAGCATCCACGCCGCCGGACGCGAGAACGGCTACACCGAGCGGGCCTGCGCCGAGGCCGTCCGCACCTGCGTCCGGGCGTACCGGGACGAGGTGGCCTCGCTCGCCACCCAGCCGCTGCTGGCACGTTCCTTCAACCGGCTTGGCGTGGCGGAGTTGCACGCCAGCGTCACCGAGAAGACCCTCAAGGACGAGATCAAGCGGGCCGCCAAGCTGGCCCGCAAGCGCACCAGTGACCGCGCCCTGCCCAAGCTCACCGGCGAGAAGGACGGCCAGCGGCACATCATCCTGAACCCTCCCGTGATCACGGCGGTCACGCCCGAGGAGTACGAAGCCGCCGCCGCGGCACTGGACGGGTACCTGACGACTCTCCCGCCGCACTGGCGCCGCGTGGTGGCGGGCTACACCCTCGAGGACATCGCCCACAAGGTCGTGGGTGTCGGATCGGTGGGCCTGCGCGCCTATGTCGCCCTGCTCGTGGGTTCCAGCCCCGACGACGTGCTGTTCCTGCAGCTGAAGGAGGCCCGCCGCTCCGTCCTCGCGCGCTTCGTGCACGGCAACGACGCTTGGCACACCCATCAGGGCCAGCGTGTGGTGGAGTACCAGCAGGCGCTGCAGACGGTCAGCGACCCGCTGCTGGGGTGGACGGAGTTCCTCGGCCGGCAGTACTACGTCCGGCAGTTCCGGAACATGAAGGGGACGGTGCCGCTCAACGCCATGACGGCCACGGCCCTGGCGGACTACTCCGGCATCGTGGGCCACCTGCTCGCCAAGGGCCACGCCCGCACCTCGGGAGCGTCGATGATCGCCGGGTATCTCGGTGACTCCGACGGGGTCGCGGACGCCATGGCCAAGTTCGCCCGCCGCTATGCCGACCAGACCGAGGCTGACCACGCCCAACTGGTCAGCGCCGCCCGGCGCGGCTTGCTGCCCATCTCACCGGGGGCGCTGGAGTCGATGGGGTCGGCCTTCCGTCCCGGGGGCTGAACGCTGC